>JAZDIA010000079.1:0-44802 GCA_043805375.1 Pseudomonadota bacterium | reverse complement strand
TTGACGATAGTCCGGGTGAACCCAATCGAAGATGAGTTTGCCTACCAGATCTTGCGCAGACCTTGCGCCAATCATCCTGATCGCGGCCGGATTGACGTAAATCAGTTTCCCGCCGCGATGAACCGCGATTGCTTCGATCGACCAGTCGATCAGGGTGCGGAAACGTCCCTCGCTCTCCCGCAGGGCGACTTCCCTTTGCCCCAAGGTTCCCAGCAGGCGATTGAAGCCGCCGATGAGGTCGCCGATTTCGTCTTGCCTGGTGACGGGCAAGGGCTGCGGGGGCTGGCTGGTATCCGACAACGCGGCCAGCGTCTTCACGGTGGCCAGCATCGGTGCAAGCTCGCGTCTCAACATCCACCAGGTCAGACCGCCCGCCAGCAGGGTGAGGAAAAGCGTGACGATCAACATGCGCTGCTGCATGGCGCGAATCGGGGCAAAGGCTTCTGCGGTGGGCAGTATGGCGGCCATTTTCCAACCCGCCACGGGAACGCCCTTGGCTGAGGACAGCACTTCCACGCCACGTGGATTGACGTAAACGGCAGAACTCTCGTAGCCCTGCAAAATACGGTCGATCGGTGGGATGATGCCGGGGGCAGGGAGTATTTCCATGATGCGGCGTTTGTCGGAGGCGGTGATTATCAGCCGGTGCTGCGACGCGACGAGCAGATAGTCGCCGGTCTTGCCGTAACGGTGTCCCGTAATCTTGTCCAGAAAATTGGGCTTGCCCAGGTCGGTCACCCCGCTCAGAGCGCCGATCATGCTGCCTTTCGCATCGCGAATCGGCGCCGCCATGACGAAAACCGGAGCCCGCGACTGCCTGCCGATGACCGGCTGGCCGATCGTCGCCTTTCCCTCCTTGAGCGCGGCGGCCATGTAATCTCTGTCCAGGTAATTGGCGCCAGCCCGTCCCAACGAGAGCGGAATCGAGGCAGTCGCGGTGCCATCAATCCCGGCGGCGAAGGCGCCACCGTTGAATAGACTCAGAAAAACCGTGTGCTGTTCCAGGTATGCCTGCAAGGCCGCCGTATTGCCCAGCAAAGCCGGGCCAATGCTTCCGGCAACGCTTTCCAGCGCTCTCAACCGTTCGTCCAGTTTTTCATTGACCTCGTCGGCCAAGACAGTAACCGTCGAGAACTGCTGGTCGCCCAACAGGCGTTGCATATCCTCGCGCAGCATGCGGCTGGCGTAGACCGCGAGCGACCAGATGCCGATCAGGAAAATGGCGAGCGTGAACAGGGTCACCCTTGTCTTGAGCGACCACCATGGAAAAAATTTCCAGTTCATCCGGATTTCCTCTGGCGATGATCTCGCTCTATGGGCACCGATCAAATTCCATTACTTTCTCAGCAGATCAGGGATAGCGCCAATGCCCGATGGGGGACTGCGAAAGTATGCAATCGGCCAATAATAACCGCAACAACCCCCGGTGGCCACTTCAATAACGGTCAAGTCATGTGGCTCAAGGCGGTCCGCGTCATCGATACATCGCACAAGGCGAGATCAACCATCTCGATCACCCGGAAAGGTGACGTAATGCCGATACCCTTTGCAACGAGCCCTCGGTTCAAGCCGCGCTCAGCTTGGCGTATTCCAACGCCAGCCACTTCATCCCCTGGCGGCCGAAATTGATTTGCACGCGCGCATCTGGTCCCTGGCCTTCGGCATCGACAATCACACCGCGGCCGAATTTGGCGTGCATCACGTTCTGGCCGATGCGCCAGCCCAACTGGTCCGCGCGCGGCAGGCTCCGCGGTATCACCGCGTCCCGCGCCGACGCGAGCACCGGCGCGGACAGGGACTGGGCGCCCATTCGCGGCGTCAGCCATTTCACCAGGCCTGCCGGTATCTCGTCGAGAAAGCGCGAGGCCACGTTGTAGCGCGTCTGTCCGTGCAGCATGCGGTTTTGCGCGAACGACAGATACAGGCGCAAGCGCGCGCGGGTGATGGCCACGTACATCAGGCGTCGCTCTTCTTCCAGGCCGTCGTTCTCGTTGCGGCTTTGCTCGTGCGGGAACAGGCCTTCTTCCAGCCCGGTGACGAACACCGCCTGGAATTCGAGGCCCTTGGCCGAATGCACGGTCATCAACTGCAACGCGTCCGAGCCCTCGCCCGCCTGGTGCTCGCCCGCCTCGAGCGCGGCGTGCGCGAGGAACGCGACCAGGTCCTGCTGTTCGTCCTGCTCCTGCACGAACAGCGCCGCCGCATTGACCAGCTCCTGCAGGTTCTCCAGCCGGTCGGCGCCGTCCTTCTCCGCCTGGAAATGCGCGAGCAAGCCCGATCTAGCCAACATGTGCTCGACGATTTCGGGCAGGGCGAGGCCTTCAGCCTCTTTGCGCAAGTTCGCGATCATGGCGACGAAGGCGCCGAGCGAATTGCCCGCCTTGCCGCCTAGCTGCGGCACCGCGTTGTAGAGGCAGGTGTTGCCGGCCTTGGCCGCATCCTGCAGGGCTTCGAGCGAACGCGCGCCGATGCCGCGCGGGGGAAAATTGACCACGCGCAGGAACGCGCTGTCGTCCTCGGAGCTGGCGATGAGCCGCAGATAGGCCAAGGCGTGCTTGACTTCCATGCGCTCGAAAAAGCGCAGCCCGCCGTAGACGCGGTAGGGGATGCCGGCGGAGAACAACGCGTGCTCGAGAATGCGCGACTGCGCGTTGGAGCGGTAGAGCACGCCGATCTCGCGCCGCGCCACGCCATCGCGGTTGAGCGCCTCGACTTCCTCGGTGAGCCAGTGGGCCTCGTAGCCATCCGACTGCGCTTCGTAAATCCGCAGCGGCTCGCCGTGCCCGGCCGAGGTCCACAGATTCTTGCCCAGGCGCTTCCGGTTGTTGGAAATGAGCGCATTGGCGGCGTCGAGGATATTGCCCTGCGAGCGGTAGTTCTGCTCCAGCCGGTTCACGTTCTCGACCCGGAAGTCGCGCTCGAAATCGGCCATGTTGCCGACATTCGCGCCGCGGAAGGCGTAGATCGACTGATCGTCGTCGCCGACCGCGAAAATCACGCTGCCGGGTCCGGTGAGGAGCCTGAGCCAGCGGTACTGCAGGCGGTTGGTGTCCTGGAACTCGTCCACCAGGATATGGCGGAAGCGCCCCCGGTAGTGCTCGCGCAGAATTTCATTTTTCGACAGGAGCTCGAAGCTCCGCAGCAGCAGCTCGGCGAAATCGACCGCGCCCTCGCGCTGGCACTGCTCGTCGTAGGCGGCGTACAGTTCGGCGTAGCGGCGGCTGAAATCGTCGTAGGCCTCGGCCGCGCTCGCGCGCCTGCCTTCTTCCTTGTTGGCGTTGATGAAATGCTGCACCTGCTTCGGCGGAAAGCAGTCTTCGTCCACGTTCATCGCCTTCAGCACGCGCTTCACCAGCGACAGTTGGTCGGCCGAGTCGAGGATCTGAAACAGCTGCGGCAGTCCCGCATCCCGATAGTGTGCGCGCAGCAGGCGGTTGCACAGCCCGTGGAAAGTCCCCACCCACATGCCGCGGGTAGAGATCGGCAGCATGGCGGAGATGCGCGTGAGCATTTCCTTCGCCGCCTTGTTGGTGAACGTGACCGCGAGGATGCCGGCCGGGCTGACGTTGCCGGTTTGGATCAGCCAGGCGATGCGCGTGGTGAGCACGCGCGTCTTGCCCGAGCCCGCGCCCGCGAGGATCAGCGCGGACTGGTTCGGAAGCGTGACTGCGGCGAGTTGTTCCGGATTCAGATTGGCAAGTAGCGACATCGTGCGGCCGGCGGTTTTTTTCGAAGCGCGATTCTACCGCAGCGGCAGCTTCGGGCAGCCAGGGATTTCGCCGATGCGCCCTGTTTGGTCTGGATCGAGGGGCGGCCTTGTATAATGCACCATTTGCCACACGTTGAAGCGTCCATGCAGCCTCAGTACTTCGCCAAAACCATCGAAAGCACCGCCCAGGAGCACTGGGACAAGACCCAGGCATTCCGCGTGACCGAGGAGCCGCCGGGAACAAGCAGCCGTCCGAAATATTATTGCCTGTCGATGTTCCCCTACCCCTCGGGGAAGCTGCATATGGGGCATGTGAGAAACTATACCATCGGCGATGCGCTTACCCGCTTTCACCGCATGCGCGGCTACAACGTGCTGCAACCGATGGGCTGGGACGCGTTCGGGCTGCCGGCGGAGAACGCCGCCATGGCCAACAGCGTGCCGCCGGCGAAGTGGACCTACGACAACATCGCCTACATGAAACAGCAGCTCCGGTCGCTCGGCTTCGCCCTGGACTGGTCGCGCGAAGTCACCACCTGCCGGCCCGAGTACTACAAATGGAACCAGTGGCTGTTCCTGCGCATGCTCGAAAAAGGCCTGATGTATCTCAAGACCGGCACGGTCAACTGGGATCCGGTGGACCAGACCGTGCTCGCCAACGAGCAGGTCATAGACGGTCGCGGCTGGCGCACCGGGGCGCTGGTGGAAAAGCGCGAGATCCCGATGTACTACATGAAGATTACCGCTTACGCCGAAGAACTGCTCGCCGCGCTCGGCGCCCTCCCCGGCTGGCCCGAGCGGGTGAAGACCATGCAAGCCAACTGGATCGGCAAGAGCCACGGCGTGAATTTCGGCTTCCCCTACACCATCGACGGCGAACAAAAGCTGCTCAAGGTATTCACCACCCGCGCCGACACCATCATGGGCGTGACCTTCTGCGCGGTGGCGGCCGAGCATGCGCTCGCCACCCATGCCGCCAGGAACAATCCGCAGCTCGCGGCTTTCGTCGCCGCATGCAAGCGCAGCGGGGTGCAGGAAGCCGATCTCGCTCTACAGGAAAAGAAGGGCCTGCCCACCGGCCTCACCGTGACCCACCCGATCTCGGGCGAACGAATCCCCGTGTGGGTCGGAAATTACGTGCTCATGAGCTACGGCGAAGGCGCGGTAATGGGCGTGCCGGGGCATGACGAACGCGACTACGCGTTCGCGTTGAAATACAATTTGCCGATCAAATGCGTGATCCGCCATCCGGCGGGCGATAGCGTGCCCCAGCCGTGGAAGCCCGAGTACGCCGAATACGGCAGCTGCATCAATTCGGGCAAATACGACGACCTCGATTACGCGCAGGCGACCGACGCCATCGCCGCCGACTTGCGCGCCAAGGGCCTGGGCGACAAGCAGGTGGTGTGGCGCCTGCGCGACTGGGGCATCTCGCGCCAGCGCTACTGGGGCACGCCGATTCCGATCATCCACTGCGACGCCTGCGGCGCGGTGCCGGTGCCGGACAAGGATTTGCCGGTGCCGCTGCCCGAGGACCTGGTGCCCGACGGCTCGGGCAACCCCTTGAACAAACACCACGGCTTTCTCGACTGCACCTGCCCCCGCTGCGGCAAGCCCGCGAGGCGCGAGACCGACACCATGGACACATTTGTCGATTCGTCCTGGTATTACATCCGCTATGCCTGCCCGGGCGCAGCGCAGATGGTGGACGAGCGCGTGAACTACTGGCTGCCGGTGGACCAGTACATCGGCGGCATCGAGCACGCCATCCTGCACCTGCTGTACTCGCGCTTCTGGACCAAGGTGATGCGCGACCTGGCGCTCGTCAAGTTCGACGAGCCTTTCGCGAATCTGCTCACCCAGGGCATGGTGTTGAACGAGATTTACTTGCGCAAGAACGGCGCCGGGCGCATCGCCTACTACAACCCGTCCGAAATCGAGTGGCGGCTGGACGACAAGGGGCAGCGCGCGGAGGCCTTGCTCAAGGCCGACGGCTTGCCGGTCGAGTCGGGCGGCATCGGCACCATGTCCAAATCGAAGAACAACGGCGTCGATCCGCAGGAGCTGATCGAGACCTACGGCGCCGACACCGCGCGCTTTTTCATGATGTTCGCGAGCCCGCCCGAGCAGACGCTCGAATGGTCCGACTCCGGCGTGCAAGGCGCCTACCGCTTTCTGAAAAGGCTGTGGGCGTTCGCGCACGAGCACCAAGGCCAACTCGGCCAAGGCGGGGGCGATCGGACATCGCATCAGGCCGACTGGAGCCGAATCCCGGCGCAACTCAAGCAATCGCGGCGGGAGATCCACCTGACGCTGAAACAGGCGAACTACGATCTGAACAAGCATCAGTTCAACACCGTCGCCTCGGCCTGCATGAAAATCCTGAACGCGCTGGAACGCGCCTCGGGGGCGGCGAAGCGCGATCAAACGCCGGATGCCGGCGCGGCGCTCAATCCGATGCTCGCCGAGGGCATGTCGATTTTGCTCAGATTGCTCTCGCCCATCGCGCCGCACATTGCGCATGAATTGTGGCGCGAACTCGGCTGTGGCGAGGATATCCTCCACGCCCCGTGGCCCGAACCCGACCCGGCGGCGCTGGAGCGCGATGAGATCGAACTGGTGGTGCAGGTGAACGGCAAGCTGCGCGGCAATATCCGCGTCGCCAGGACCGCCGGCAAGGATGCGATCGAAGCCGCCGCGCTTGCGAGCGAGCAGGTGCAGAAATTCGTCGCCGGCCAGACGGTAAAAAAAATCGTCGTCGTGCCCGGCCGACTGGTGAATGTGGTAGTTTAGGTGCGCGAAGTTTTAGTCTCTTATAAGTCAAGATCTGACAGAAATGACGAAGATTTCTAAACACGGTGAGTCCGCATTTGCGGGGGGGGGGGATTTACGCCCCGAAGGAAGTCCCCTTGGGGAACAAGGGGGGCGCGCCCCCCCTTGTTCGTCGGATGAAGCTCTTTATTCTGCCGGAGACACCTTGTTTGTTTCCGGCTTAGGGATATTTCTGCGTACTCTGGCGATTGTCATACTGGTACTCGTAACTGCCGCCTGCGGCTTCCAACTGCGTGGCCAGGCCAAGCTGCCGTTCGAGACCCTCTACGTCGCCATTCCCGCAATCTCGCCGCTCGGAACCGAGTTGAGGCGCAACATCATCGCCGGCACCCACACCCGGCTGGTGAACGATCCGGCTCAGGCACAGGCGATTCTCGAGCTGACTTCCGAAGAACGCGGCAAGACCATCCTCTCCTTCGACACGTCGGGACAGGTGCGCGAATTCCAATTGCGCTATCGCCTGAGCTTCCGCGTGCGCGACGCGCGCGGCCGCGATTACCTGCCGCAAAGCGAAATCCGGGCCGCGCGCGACATCTCCTACAACAGCACGCAGGTGCTGGGGAAGGAATCGGAAGAACAGCTGCTGTACCGCGACATGCAAAGCGACATGGTGCAGCAGATCCTGCGCCGCCTCGCCGCCTCGCCCGCCGAGCCGATAGCCTTCGAACCCGAAGCGAAAGATGCAGCTGCGCGCTGAAGAACTGGAGCGCCACCTCTCGCGCAGCCTCGCCGCCCTCTACGTCATCCATGGCGACGAGCCGCTGCAGTCGCTGGAGGCGGCCGACGCGATCCGCGCCGCGGCCCGCGAGAAAGGCTACGCCGAGCGCGAGGTGCTCGCCGCCGAACGCGGCTTCGACTGGAACCAACTGCTGGTCAGTGGTTCGAGCCTGTCGCTGTTTTGTTCGAAGAAATTGATCGAATTGCGCGTCCCCGGCGGCAAGCCCGGGACCGAGGGTGCGGCCGCGATCGTGCACTACTGCGCGACCCCCGCCCCCGACGTGCTCACCATCGTGACGCTGCCCCGGCTCGACCGCAGGGCCCAGGACACGGCCTGGTTCAAGGCGCTGACAAGAAACGGTGTGCTGATCAACACCGTCCAGATCGAGCGCGCGCAGTTGCCGCGGTGGATCGCGGGGCGGCTGGCGCGGCAACAGCAGAAGGCCGATCCCGAGACGCTGCAATTCCTCGCCGACAGCGTCGAGGGCAATCTGCTCGCCGCGCACCAGGAAATCCAGAAGTTGGGTCTCCTGTTTCTGCCGGGCGAACTCGCCTTCGATCCGGTGTGCAGCGCGGTGCTCAATGTCGCGCGCTACGACGCGTTCAGGTTGAACGAGGCGATGCTCGCGGGCGACAAGGCGCGCCTCGCGCGCATGCTCGATGGCCTCAAGAGCGAGGGCGAGGCCGCGCCCAAGATCCTGTGGGTGCTGGCCGAGGAGATCCGCGCCGTGGCCAGGGTGCAGACCGGCATGGCCCAGGGCGAAGACCTGCAACAGCTCTACCGCAACAACCGCGTCTGGGGCGGCGTACGCCAGCAGCTCGTGACCGAAGCCGCGCGCCGGCTCAAGTCGGCGGCCCTGGGCCAGGCACTGCGCCACGCCGCGCGCATCGACCGCACGGTCAAGGGTCTCGCGCGCGGCGACGTCTGGGACGAGCTGCTGCAGCTCTGCCTGCGCTTTGCGCGCTAGCACTGCGCGCATCAAACTCGAGTGAGCTCAGCGGCGGCGCTTTGACGCTACGCCCGACACTTATCGGCGGTTATCGAGACAGATAATGCTCGACCGGAATTTGTCGATTACTCAACATTTTTGAGCTTGCCGCCGAAGCCATTGATCGGCATCGCCGCGGTTTCGATCACCGCGTGGAAGGCCGGCGCCGCCCCGGCTGGTTGCCACAATGCCGCGATCGGCGCCGGCCTTGGCGAAACCGTCGATTCAAGCTATTCGACGATTGCCTGGGCGACGAGACTTTTCAAGCTCTTGCGGTAGTAGCCGCGTGATGGGCCGGGCGCCTGGGCCATGAACACGACTGCCAACTCCTCTTTGGGGTCGACCCAAAAGAACGTGCCGCCGTACCCGGCCCACATGAACTCGCCAACGGATCCATGCACGCCCGCCAGGCCTTGATGGGTACGCACCAGGAAGCCAAGTCCAAAGCTATACCCTTCCCCGGTCCCTAGCAGGAGGGCCCCTGGGTTCAGCAGCCCGGACTTGCGATCGCCCAAATGGTCGCTTGCCATCAACCGCACCGTAGTTGGGCTTAACACCCGAACCCCGTCCAATGAACCGCCGTTCAATAGCATTTGGCTAAAGCGCAAGTAGTCTGAGGCCGAGGCAACCCCGCCGGCTCCACCGGAATCGTTTTTGGGCGGAGCGGACACGTTCAATAGTGGGAATTTCTTTTTCGTGAACGGATCGGTCTCGAATGCTTGCGCCAAACGCGGCAGGTTGTTGGCCGGCACATAAAATCCGGCGTCGGCCATCTTCAACGGGTCAAACAAGCGCTCGGAGAGAAAATCCGCAAGCCTCTTGCCGGAAGCCGCTTCAACCACTCGGCCCAACAGGTCGACCGCCATGCTGTAGTCGAATGTAGTCCCAGGCTGATGAATGAGCGGCGCCTTGGACAAAGCCGTTACCTGTTCTGCAGGAGTCATGCTCCTGGAATCGTATTCGGGCCCGCCGGGGGTGATCATCCCTGCCTTGACATAGGCATCCACGACCGGCTGATTTTTTTGGAGTTCGCCATAGGCCAGGCCCGCGGTATGGCGCAGCAAGTCCTGCACGGTGATCGGTTTTGCGGCCGGCACTATCTCGTACGTTATGTTGCCCTCCGGATCCTGCTTGGAGACGCTTACCTGCATCTTCGCAAACTCGGGCAGGAATTTTGAAACCGGATCGACCAGTTGAATCGCGCCGTCCTCGACCAGTTGCATGGCAGCCACCGAAACCAGGGGCTTGGTCATCGAATAAATCCGGAAGATGGCATCCTTCTTCATCGGCTCTTTGGCCGCCGGGTCCTGCACGCCCAGGCTTTCGTACATGACCAATTTGCCCTTGCGCGCCACCGCGATCACCACACCGGGAAGCTTGCCGTCGGAAATTTCTTTCTTGAAGTAGGTGCTCAATTTATCGAGCCGCTCCGAAGACATGCCAACCGACTCGGGTTGGGCCATAGGCAGAGGGTCTGCCGCGTAACCCAGGGTGGATATCGATAGGGCTAAGGCCGGCGCGAATATCCTGGCGAACAAAGGACGGTAACGAGAGTTCATGCATTCCCTCCAAAAGTTGAATTACTCCCGGCAAAGCCTGATCTTTACCCAGAATCGATTCTGCTGTCCAGCCAAGAAAATGCGGGATACGATCGGGGCTAAGACTCGGACCGCCCGGAGGGGTAAAATCGCGCCCATGAACGCAGTCGCCGAAATCGGGGACATCAAGCTCTACATGCGCCAGGTGGGCGAGCAGGCGCGCGCGGCGGCGCGTGTGCTGGCGCGCACCGATAGCGCGACCAAAGACCGCGCGCTCGCCGCCGCCGCCGCCGCCATACGGCGCGACGCGGCGCGCCTTCTCGCCGCTAACGCCGGGGACGTGGCCGGGGCACGCTCCAATGGCCTCGCGCCGGCGCTGCTCGACCGGCTCGCGCTTACCCCCGACAGTGTGGAAGCCATGGCCGAGGGCCTGGAGCAGATCGCGCGCCTCCCCGATCCGGTCGGCGTCATCACCGACCTGCGCGAGCGCCCGAGCGGCATCCGCGTCGGCCGCATGCGCGTGCCGCTTGGCGTGATCGGCATCATTTACGAATCGCGCCCCAACGTCACCGCCGATGCGGCCGGCCTGTGCCTCAAGTCGGGCAACGCCGCCATTCTGCGCGGCGGCAGCGAGGCGCTGCGCTGCAACCGCGCGATCGCCGCGTGCATGCACGAGGGCCTCGATGCGGCCGAGCTGCCGCGCGCGGCGATACAGGTGATCGCGACCAGCGACCGCGCCGCGGTGGGCGAGCTGCTCACGATGAACCGGTACGTCGACATCATCGTTCCGCGCGGCGGCAAGGGCCTGATCGAGCGCGTCATGACCGAATCGCGCATCCCGATGATCAAGCACCTCGATGGCGTGTGCCACGTCTATATCGACGATTCGGCGGACCTGGAGAAGGCGATACGCATCGCCGACAACGCCAAGACCCAGCGCTACGGCACCTGCAACACCATGGAAACGCTGCTGGTGGCGGAAGGCGTCGCGGCTAAGGTACTGCCGCCGCTGGCGAAGATCTATTTCGACAAGGGCGTGGAGCTGCGCGGCGACAAGGCGGCGGGGAAGATCGTGCCCGCGATCAAGCCCGCGAGCGAAGACGACTGGTACGCGGAATATCTCGCGCCCATCCTGGCGGTGCGCGTGGTGAAAGACATCGGCGAGGCGATGGACCACATCGCCAAGTACGGCTCGGCGCACACCGACGCCATCGTTACCGAGGATCGGGAAAAAGCGCAAAGGTTTCTGCGCGAGGTCGATTCGAGCTCGGTGATGGTCAACGCCTCGACGCGCTTCGCCGACGGCTTCGAGTACGGCCTGGGCGCGGAAGTGGGCATTTCCACCGACAAGCTGCACGCGCGCGGGCCGGTAGGGCTGGAAGGCCTGACCTCGCAAAAATACGTCGTGCTCGGCGACGGGCAGATCAGAACGTGAGCCTTCGCGCGTGAGCCATCAGGACGCGACCCGGCTCGCCCGGTATTTCGATTTCGTTTGGCCTTACCCGTACCTGCAGTTCGAGGCCTATCCCGAGCCGATGCACGGAGCCGCGTTGCGCCCGGTGCTGCTCGATTATCTCGCCGACCCGAGCGTATTCGATGAAGCCAAGATGCAGCGCATCTTCGCTCTGGCCGTCGGCGCCGCGCGCAAACCTTGAACGCCATCGGATTGAACGCCTTCAACCTGAACGTCTGCGGCATCCTCGGCGGCACGTTCGATCCGGTTCATCTGGGCCATATCGCGCTCGCCGAAGCGGCGCTCGCTGAACTGCCGCTGGGCGAAGTGCTGTGGCTGCCCTCGGGCAGCCCCGGGCATCGCGCGCCGCCAGCAGCGAACGGCCGCGACCGGCTGGCGATGCTGCGCCTTGCCACCGCGGGCAATCCGCGCTTTCGCATCGACGATAGCGAACTCGACGGGCGCGAGCCCACCTACGCCGTGCACACCCTCGCGCGGCTGCGCGCGCAGCTGGGGAACGCGCAGCCGCTGGCGCTGCTCCTGGGCAGCGATTCTTTTCTGAGCCTGCCGACCTGGCTGCGCTGGCGCGACCTGTTCGATCTGGCGCATGTCGCCCACGTCAGCCGCCCCGGCCATGTCCCCGGCGAAGGCGGGCCGACGCCCGAACTCGCGGCCGAGATCGCCCGCCGCTCGGCGCGGGGAGAACAGCTCGGCGCAAGCGCAGCGGGCAGAATCGCGAGCTTCGACATGCCGCCGCTGGACATTTCGTCATCGGCCGTCCGCGCGGCGCTTGCCGCCGGCCAGGACACGCGCCATTTGCTCCCCGCCGCAGTTCTCGCTTATATTCAATCGCAGCATCTTTACCTAAGCCCGTATGAACAAGGGGGTTATGCCCCCTTGTCCCCCAAGGGGACTTCCTTCGGGGCGTAAATCCCCCAAGTCAGAGCTTCGCTAAAGGAGAAACGCAAAATCTAATGGATATCCGCAAAATGGAAAAAGCGGTGGTTGCCGCACTCGAAAACATCAAGGGCCGCGACATCGTCGTACTCAAAGTCGCCCATCTCTCACCCCTGTTCGAGCGCATCATCATCGCCAGCGCCGATTCCACGCGCCAGGTCAAGGCGCTCGCTGACAACGTGCGGGAGAAACTCAAAGCGATCGGCGCCCAGGTGCTCTCGGTGGAAGGGGAGCAAACCGGCGAGTGGGTGCTGGTCGACCTCGGCGCCATCGTCGTGCATGTCATGAAACCCGCCATCCGCCAGTACTACAATCTGGAGGAGTTGTGGGACCAGCCCGAACTCAAGCGGCCGCGCACGCGCAAGAAGGCGGCGCAATCGCAGCCGGCCGCCACTTGAGAACGCCGGCAATCCGCCAATGAAACTCGTGGTGATCGCGGTCGGCACGCGCATGCCGTCCTGGGTGGTTGATGGCTGCCGCAATTACGCGAAGCGCATGCCGCGCAGCACCGCGTTCGAGTTTCTCGAAATCAAGCCCGAAGCGCGCGCTTCCGGAAAAACCGTGGCGCAATTGCTTGCCGCCGAAGCCGCGCGCATCCGCGCCGCGCTTCCCAAGGGCGGCCGCGTGATCGCGCTGGATGAGCGCGGCAAGGATGTGACCACGAGCGACCTCGCGCTGCAGATGGAAGCCTGGATGCAGGAAGGCGGCGCGGTGGCGTTTCTGATCGGCGGCGCTGACGGGCTCGATGCGGCGCTGAAAAAATCCTGCGCCATGCAACTGCGGCTCTCCAGCTTCACGCTGCCGCACGGCCTTGCGCGGGTGCTGCTGGCGGAGCAACTGTATCGCGCGCTAAGCGTCATCGGCGGCCACCCGTACCATCGCGAATAACGGTAACAGGCCATTTCAATATTACCGAAATGGCCTCTGACATAGGGGAGCATGAGGGGATGTATTCCCTCATATTCAAAAAACCAATCATGCCGGTCGACCAATCCCCTATCTACCTCGCCTCGCGCAGCCCGCGCCGGCGCGAACTGCTGCGCCAGATCGGCGTCGAACACGAAGTGCTGACGCAACGCATCAAGGCCGCGCGCGGCCCCGATGTGAACGAAGATCCGCTCGCCGCGGAAAAGCCGCGCGACTATGTGCTGCGCGTGTGCCGCGACAAGGTCGAGAGCGGTTGGCTGCGCGTGATCCAGCGCAAGCTGCCGCTGCGAGGCGTGCTGGCGGCGGACACCGCCGTATGCCTGGGTGACGAAATCCTCGGCACGCCGGCGGATGCGGCCGAGGCCGCGGATTTTCTTAAGCGCCTGTCGGGCCGCGAGCATGAAGTGCTTACGGCAGTCGCGTTCAAGTTCGGCGAGCGCATCGAGACCGGGCTGTCGGCGACCGCGGTGCGCTTTCGCGCGCTCGAGCGCTTCGAGATCGAGCGTTACGTGGCCAGCGGCGAGCCCATGGACAAAGCCGGCGCCTACGGCATCCAGGGCCGGGCGGGGGCGTTCATCACCGAGATCCGCGGCAGCTATTCCGGCGTGATGGGACTGCCCTTGTACGAAACCGCGCAGCTGCTCAAGCGCTTCGGCTTGGGACCCTCAGCCTGAGCGAATGCGGCGGCAGAGGATTGCCGGCCTGCGCCGGGCCGCGGAGGCGCTTCTGACGTCATCCGGTAGAATGCGTGCATGAGCGAAGATATCCTGATCAACGTCACACCGCAGGAAACGCGGGTCGCCGTGATGCACAGCGGCGTCACGCAGGAACTGCACATCGAGCGCAGCGCCAGCCGCGGACTGGTGAGCAACATCTACATAGGCAAGGTGGTGCGCGTGCTCCCGGGGATGCAGTCGGCGTTCGTCGAGATCGGCCTGGAGCGCGCGGCCTTCCTGCACGTCGCCGACATCTGGGAAGAGCGCCAGAGCGGCAACGGCGAAGCCGGCAAGACGGCGCCGAGGGCGATCGAAAAAATCCTCGCCGAAGGCCAGTCGCTGCTGGTGCAGGTGATCAAAGATCCGCTCGGCACCAAGGGCGCGCGCCTCTCGACCCAGGTCAGCATCGCCGGGCGGACGCTGGTGTACCTGCCGCAGGACTCGCATATCGGCATCTCGCAGCGCATCGAGGACGAAGGCGGGCGGGCGCTGCTGCGCGACAAGCTGCAGCAGATTCTGCCTGCCGACGAAAAAGGCGGCTTCATCATCCGCACCATGGCCGAAACCGCCACCGACGCCGAGCTGCTGAACGACGTCCGGTTCCTGCGCAAGTTGTGGCAGGATCTGCGCGCGAAGAGCCTGTCCTCGCCCGCGCCTTCGCTGCTGCACCAGGACCTGTCGCTGGCGCAGCGCGAGCTGCGCGACTTCGTCAGCGAGAACACCGATCGCATCCTTATCGATTCGCGCGGGAATTTCCTCAAGCTGCAGGCGTTCGCGCGCGACTACATGCAGAACGTGCTCGCGCGGCTCGATTACTATACCGGCGAGCGGCCGCTGTTCGACCTGTACGGCGTCGAAGATGAAATCGAGAAGGCGCTCGCGCGACGGGTCGAGCTCAAATCGGGCGGCTACCTGATCATCGACCAGACCGAGGCAATGACCACCATCGACGTCAACACCGGCGGCTTCGTCGGCCTGCGCAATTTCGACGACACCATTTTCAAGACCAACCTGGAGGCGGCGCAGGTGATCGCGCGCCAGTTGCGTCTCAGAAACCTCGGCGGCATCATCATCGTCGATTTCATCGACATGGAAAGCGAGGAGCACCGCGGCGCGGTGCTCGCCGAATTCAACAAGGCGCTAGCGCGCGACCGCACGCGCATGACGCTGAGCGGATTCACCGGGCTTGGGCTGGTGGAAATGACGCGCAAGCGCACGCGCGAATCGCTGGCGCACGTGCTGTGCGAACCCTGTCCCACCTGCGGCGGCAGCGGCCAGGTCAAGGCCGCGCGCACCGTGTGCTACGAGATCCTGCGCGAGATCCTGCGCGAATCGCGCCAGTTCGGCGCGCGCGAATTCCGCATCCTCGCCGCGCAAGTGGTCATCGATCTGTTCCTGGAAGAAGAGTCGCAGTCGCTCGCCATGCTCGAGGATTTCATCGGCAAGCCGGTGTCGATGGTGGCCGAGTCGAGCTACAGCCAGGAACAGTACGACATCGTGCTCCTGTGAGTCGGGGCCGCGCCCGCGGCCGATCCCGCAGAACGCATCGCCGCGCTCATGGCGGCCGCCAGATCCAGCCGCGGCGCGGGAGATCGGCTTTATTGGCGCGCCCGACAGGAGTCGAACCTGTGACCTTTGGCTTCGGAAACCAACACTCTATCCAGCTGAGCTACGGGCGCGTAACGGGCGAAGTATACCGGCTTTTGCCGCATCCCTCCTTGCGGCGACGCGGCCATGCGGCGACGCGGCCACGAGGCCGAGAAGCGGCGAGAAAATCCACAAGTCCGTGCGCAGCGCCATGCGGGCGGCGGAGCGCAGGGCGGGGATTCCTTTCCCGCGCTGCCCCTGCCCGCGTCCGCCCCGAGTCGCTGTTAGAATCACACTCCATGCTTATCAGGCTCCGCGCGTTGCGGCAGGCACCATGAAGATTGCGATCATTCTCGATCCGCTGGACGGGATCAAGACCTACAAGGACACGACCTACGCGATGATGGTCGAGGCGGCCGGCCGCGGCCATGAGCTGCACCTGCTGATGCAGGACGGCGTGATGTGGAAACGCGGTCGCGTCGTCGGCGAGTCCTGCCGCCTGGAACTGACCGGCGACACGGAGCGCTGGTATCGCCTCGATGATCTCAGGGAAGACCAGCTCGCGGACTTTGACGCGGTGCTGATGCGCAAGGACCCGCCTTTCGACATGGAGTACGTGACCGCGACCTGGCTGCTGGAGCTAGCAGGGCGCGAAGGCGCCAGGGTGTTCAACGATCCGCGCGGCCTGCGCGACCACAGCGAGAAGCTCGCGATCGCGGAGTTCCCCCGCTTCACCGCCCCGACCCTGGTGACGCGGCTGGAGAAGCAGATCCACGCTTTTATCGACGAGCACGCCGATGTCGTGGTCAAGCCCCTGGACGGCATGGGCGGGTCGCAGGTGTTTCGCGTGACCGACGCCGACCCCAACCGCAACGTCATCGTCGAGACGCTCACCGGGCACGGCACGCGCTCGATCATGGCGCAGCGCTATATCCCGGAAATACGCGACGGCGACAAGCGCATCCTCCTGATCGCAGGCGAGCCCGTGCCTTATTGCCTCGCGCGCATCCCCAAGCCGGGCGAGTCGCGCGGCAATCTCGCGGCCGGCGGCACCGGCGTGGCGCAGCCGCTGTCGGCGCGGGACATGGAGATCGCCACTGCGCTCGGCCCGGAACTCGCGCGCCGCGGCCTGCTCTTGGTGGGCCTGGACGTGATCGGTGACTACCTCACCGAAATCAACGTCACCAGTCCCACCTGCTTTCAGGAAATCCGCGACCAGACCGGGTGCAACGTCGCCGGGATATTCATCGACGCGTTGGAGAAAGCGTGCGCCAGGTGAGGCGATGGCTGACCGCGGCCTGCTGCGCGTTGGCGGCCTCGGCCTGGCCAGCACCTGTACAGGTCGGCTCGCCGCAAACGGGCCAGCCGACGCGCAGTCAGGCCGAGGTCGATGCCGCGTTGCAGCTCTACAGCGCGCGCCTGCTTCAGACCGGACAAAAACACCGCAGCTACCCGGCCGCGGCGCTAGCGCAGAATATTTCCGGGGTTGCCACGATCGAGATCGACGTCGGCGCCGATGGTAAAATGAAGCACAAGAGTCTGATCGTCAGCAGCCGTCACCGCATACTGGACGAGCATGCCATGCAACTGATGGAGCTGGCGCTGCCGCTCACCGAAATCCCGTCGGCGCTGAACGGCCGCGCTTTCAAAGTGCACGTCACCGTCAATTATGTAATTCCAGAGTAAATGCCATGGTTGGAATCCTGATTGTTGCCCACGGGGCATTCGGCGAAGCCCTGATCCATTGCGCCAGCCACGTCCTGGGAAAACGCCCGCCGCAGGTGCGCCAGCTCGGCGTCACCATGCATGACGATCCCGAGGCCATCTTGCCACAGGCCAGAGAGCTGGTCGAGCAACTTGACGAAGGCCAGGGCGTGCTGGTGCTGAGCGACATCCTCGGCGCCACGCCTTGCAATATCGCCACCCGCCTGCGCGTGCCGGGCAAGGTCGAAGTCATTTCCGGCGTCAACCTGCCGATGCTGATCCGCGCCCTGACCTATCGTGAAGAACCGCTCCCCGCCGTTACCGCCAAGGCCCTCAGCGGCGGGCGGGCGGGGGTCGTTCAAATGAATAGCGACGCCGGTAATGCCACAAGCCGAGGCTGAAATCATGAACAAGCTCGGGCTGCACGCGCGCGCCGCGGCCAAGCTGACGCAACTGGCAAGCGGCTTTCGGAGCGAGATCTGGCTCACGCGCAACGGCCGCCGCGTCAACGCCAAGAGCATCATGGGCGTGATGATGCTCGCCGCCGGCAAGGGCGCGAAGATCGGCATCGAAGCCGACGGCAGCGACGCCGATAGCGCGTTGCAAGCCCTGCTGAAATTGGTCGTCGAAAAATTCGGGGAAGACGAGTGAGTTTCACTCTCCACGGCGCAGGCGCAGGCGGCGGTATCGCGATCGGCCCGGCGCACCTCATCTCCAGCGCGCGGCTCGAGGTGGCGCATTACGCAATCGCGCCGGAGCAGGTCGAGCTGGAGGTGATGCGCTTCTCGGTCGCGGTGGACAAGGTGCAAGCCGAGCTGAAGGGGCTGCGCCGCATCGTTCCCGCAAACGCGCCGGCCGAACTCGGCGCTTTTCTCAAGCTGCACCTGATGATCCTCGATGACGCGACCCTGTCGCAAGTGCCGCGCGAGCTGATCCGCAGTCTTCACTGCAACGCCGAATGGGCGCTGGTGCAGCAGATGGATTACCTGGTGGCACAATTCGAGAATATCGAAGACGCCTACCTGCGCGAAAGAAAGGCAGACGTGGTGCAGGTGGTGGAGCGGGTGCTAAAGGCAATGCTGAACCAGCCGGGAGGCGCCGGCGGCACGCCCGCGCGCGAGGAAAGCCTGATCGTGGTGGCGCATGAGCTGTCGCCGGCGGACATGATGCTGTTCAAGCAGCACCAATACGCCGGCTTCGTCACCGACTTAGGCGGGGTGACGTCTCACACCGCCATCCTCGCGCGCAGCCTCAACATCCCGGCCATTGTCGGCGCGCATATCGCGCGGCAGATGGTGGGCGAAGGCGAGCTCGTGATCGTCGACGGGGTGCGGGGCGTGCTCATCGTCGCGCCGGACGAGATGGTGCTCGCGGAGTACCAGCAGCGCCAGCGCGAGCTCGAGCTGGGGCGGCAGAAGTTGAGGCGCCTGCGCTTCACCCCCGCCACCACCCTCGACGGCACCGCGATCGAGTTGCACGCAAACATCGAGCTGCCGCAGGACATCGAGCAGGTGCGCGATTCCGGCGCCACCGGCGTCGGCCTGTTCCGCAGCGAGTTCCTGTTCCTAAATCGCGACGATCTGCCCGGCGAGGACGAGCAGTTCGAGGCCTACCGGCACGTGGCGCAGGCCATGCGTGGCATGGCGGTGACCATACGCACGCTCGACCTCGGCGCGGACAAGACCGTGAACGGAGCCTCCAGAGGCGGGCCCAATCCGGCGATGGGCTTGCGCGCCATCCGCCTCTGCCTGGCGGAACCGCAGATGTTCCTGACGCAACTGCGCGCCATCCTGCGCGCTTCCAACTTCGGCAAAATCCGCCTGCTGCTGCCGATGCTCGCGCACGCGCACGAGATCGAACAGGCTCTCGCCATGATCGCCCAGTCGAAGCAGTTTCTGGACGAGCAGAACCTGCCCTACGACCGCGGCATCCAGGTCGGCGGCATGATCGAGGTGCCGGCGGCCGCCCTTGCCCTCGGTGTATTCATGCGCAAGCTCGATTTTCTTTCGATCGGCACCAACGACCTGATCCAGTACACGCTCGCCATCGACCGCACCGACGACAGCGTGTCGCACTTGTACAACCCGTTGCACCCGGCGGTGCTGCATCTGATCGCCCACACCATCCGCACCGGCAACCGCATGCGCGTACCGGTGGCGGTGTGCGGCGAGATGGCGGGCGACGTGACGCTGACGCGGCTGCTGCTCGGCTTCGGACTGCGCCAGTTCTCGATGCATCCGGCCAACGTGCTCGCGATCAAACAGCAGGTCCTGAAGACCGACCTGGCGAAGCTGACGCAACTCGCGAACAGGATCCTGCGCGTCGAGGACCCGGACAAGGCGCGGCAATTGCTCGACAAACTCAACGCCTGAAATCGATCGGGCCGGGCTTCTGCCGGTGGCCGCCGGGATCGATCGGCATTTGACAGCCCCCTGGGTTCGCGGGTATCTTTCTCCACCAGCGCCGATTTGATGGTCAGCTTGCGGGCGCCGCCGGTCGTACCTGCGACCGAGTGAAAAACAAATACGGCTAAAGCGCGGGAAACCCGTTTAGCGAGCAAGCTGAACGGGTTTTTATTTTCATACGAGGCAACATGAGCGATCCGCGCTCGGTCGGTGCAGTCCGGCCGCAGACCATGCACTTCGATTCGCCGCTCGCATGCAGGAGCGGCGCGGTGCTGGACGCCTATGATCTGACCTATGAAACCTATGGCACGCTGAACGCGACCAGATCCAACGCGGTGCTGGTATGCCACGCGCTTAACGCCGCACACCACGTCGCCGGCTATTACGCGGACGAGCCTGACCGGATCGGCTGGTGGGACAACATGATCGGCCCGGGCAAGCCCCTGGACACCGACAGGTTCTTTGTCATCGGCGTGAACAACCTCGGCGGCTGCTTCGGCTCCACCGGCCCGGCCTCGATCGACCCCAAGAACGGCAGGCCTTACGGCTCGAACTTTCCCGTGGTCACGGTCGAAGACTGGGCGGAGACTCAGGCGCGGCTTGCCGACCGGCTCGGCATCGAGCGCTTCGCCGCGGTGATGGGCGGCAGCCTCGGCGCGATGCAGGCGCTGCAATGGGCGATCAGCTATCCCGCGCGCATCGCGAACGCGATCGTCATCGCCGCGGCGCCCAAGCTGTCGGCGCAGAATATCGCTTTCAACGAGGTGGCGCGCCAGGCGATCACCACCGACCCCGATTTCCACGGCGGCAACTTCTACGCCTACAACGTGCTGCCGCGCGGCGGCCTGCGCCTGGCGCGTATGATCGGCCACATCACTTACCTGTCGGACGACGCGATGATGGAAAAATTCGGCCGCAGCCTGCGCTCGGGCGCGATCAACTTTCACTTCGACGTGGACTTCGAGGTCGAATCCTATCTGCGCCACCAGGGCGACAAGTTCTCCGAATACTTCGACGCCAATACCTACCTGCTCATCACCCGGGCGCTCGACTATTTCGACCCGGCCGCGGCCTGCGGTGGCGACCTCGCCAAGGCGCTCTCGCCGGCGAAGGCGCGCTTCCTGGTGGCCTCGTTCACTTCGGACTGGCGCTTCGCTCCGGCGCGCTCGCGCGAGATCGTCAAGGCCCTGCTCGACAACCGCGCGGACGTTTGCTACGCCGAAATCGACGCGTCGCACGGGCACGACGCCTTCCTGCTCGACGATGCGCGCTACCACGCAGTGGTGCGCGCGTATTTCGAAAACGTGGCCCGCGACCTCGGCGTGCCACAAGCGGCGAAGGCGGCGGCAACGGCATGAATGCCCTCGCGACACTGACGCTGTCGGGCCGCGCTGACCTTGGCGCCATCGCCGCATGGGTGCCCCCGGGTGCGAGCGTGCTCGACCTGGGCTGCGGCGAGGGCTTGCTGCTGCACTATCTGAAACAGAGCCGCAATGTACGCGGCTACGGCATCGAAATCAGCGATGCCAATGTGCTTGCCTGTGTCAAAAACGGCGTCAATGTGATCCAGAGCGACCTGGAGGCAGGCCTGGCGGGTTTCGACGCCGGGTCGTTCGACTACGTCATCCTGTCGCAAACGCTGCAGGCCATGCGCCACACCGAAGAAATCATCATGGAGATGCTGCGCGTCGGGCGCCAGGGCATCGTCTCCTTCCCCAATTTCGGCTACTGGCCGCAGCGCCTGCAGATCATGCTCGGTCGCATGCCGTTGTCGGACGTGCTGCCTTACCTCTGGTACAACACGCCCAACGTGCACCTGTGCACGCTGGCCGATTTCGAGGATTTCTGCACCAGCCACCGCGTGCGCATTCTCGAGCGCGTGGTCATGCAGGAGCAAGGCCGCCTGATTCGCATCGCCCCCAACCTGCGCGGCAGTGTGGCGGTTTACCGGTTCGAGAAAACCTGAGCTCTTAAGCCGGAGCAGCCGAAAGCAAAGGGCGACCGGTTCAAGTCGCCTGAGTCGGCGCCGCGTCCACCGCGGCGATCTGCTCGCGCATCTGCCACACCAGCCACAGGCCCGGTAGCGCGGCGACGAAAGTGAGCACGAAGAAATTCGCCCAGCCCAGGGCCTCGACCAAGCCGCCGGTGACGGGGCCGAACAGGATGCGCCCGAGCGAGGCGAGCGCCGACAGCAGCGCGTACTGGGTGGCGCTGAAGCTGTGGTTGCACAGCGCCATGGCGAAAGCGACGAAGGCCGCAGTGCCCATGCCGCTTGCCAGGTTTTCGAAACCGACCGCGAACAGGAGCAGCGGGTAGCTCTTGCCGGCCCAGGCCAGCAGCGCAAACGACAAGTTGGATATTGCCTGCAGCGCGCCAAACAGAAGCAGCGCGCGGGTGAGGCGCATGCGCACCAGCAGCAGCCCGCCTGCGAGCCCGCCCAGCAGCAGCGAAGCCAGTCCCAGGCCTTTGTTGATGGTGCCTACATCGGTTAGGGAAAAACCAATGCCGCGGATGAGAAATGCCGTGGTCAGCGTGCCCGCGAGCGCGTCGCCGAATTTGTATAACGCGATCAGGGCGAGCAGCTGCAGGGCCCCCGGCCGCGACAGGAGATCCTTCAGCGGCTCGACCACGGCCTCGCGCAGACTGCGCGGCGGCGTTCCGGCCGCCGCAGGTTCGGGTGCGGCGAGGCTGGTGATCAGGCCGACGCCCATCAGCGCAGCCATAGCGAAAAACGTCGGGCGCCAGCCGATCTGGTCGGCAAGTATCAGCGCGAGCCCGCCCGATGCGAGCATCGCGATGCGGTAGCCAAGCACGCCCACTGCCGCGCCCATGCCGCGTTCCTGCGCCGGCAGCAGATCGGCGCGATAGGCGTCGATGACGATGTCCTGCGAAGCCGAGGCAAACGCCACCCAGAGCGCGAGGCAGCCGAGCAGCCATAGGTCCGCCTGCGGCGACGACAAAGCCATGCCGGCGATGCCCAGGATCAGCGCCAGTTGCGTCAACAGCATCCAGCCGCGCCGGCGGCCGAGGAACGGCGGCACGTAGCGGTCCATCAACGGCGACCAGAGGAATTTGAGCAGATAGGGGATGCCGATCCATGAAAACCAGGCAATGGTCATAATGTCGACGCCGGAAACGGTGAGCCAGGCTTGCAGCGTGCCTCCGGTCAGCGCCAGCGGCAGGCCGGAGGAAAACCCGAGCAGCAGGACGGCGGCGATGCGCGGGCTGCGCAGGATCTCCAGATAGGGCGACGGCATGGAGCGGATTCTACCTGTGTTACAGGAGGCGAAGGTTGATTTGGCGGGAGAAAGCCGGTAACCTTGTAATCTTCCGCCGGCGCTTCTGCCGACGCGGAATTTACCAATCAGAGGGGCAATCATCATGAGTGACAACACCGACGTATCCCGCGAGAAACTTGGGTCCGATCTGAGGATCGTGATCGCCGACGCGGAGGAATTGCTGCGCGCCACCGCCGGGCAGATGGGAGAAAAAGCGGTCCTCGCGCGCGAGCGCATTCAGGATAGCCTGCGCGTGGCCAAGGACAAGCTGTCGCGGGCGGAGGAAGCGATGCTTGACAAAACCAAGGCCGCCGCGCGCGCCACCGACGATTACGTGCACGATCATCCGTGGGGGGCGGTGGGCATCGCCGCCGCCGTCGGTTTGGTCATCGGCATGCTGATCAGCCGCCGTTAGTCATGGCTGAAAGAGAAGGCGCCGCCGCGCGCGGCGGCCGTCTGCATTCGATCAAGCATCTGGGGCGTACCCTGCTCGGCGCGGCGCAGACGCGCCTGGAAATCCTCGCCACCGAGATCGAAGAAGAGCGGGTGCGGCTGGAGCAACTGCTGCTCGTCGCGCTGGCCGCGGCGTTCTGTCTGGGCATGGCGATGGTGCTCAGCGTCGCTTTCGTGCTGATCTATTTCTGGGACACGCACCGGCTGCTCACGGTCGGCATGCTCACCGTGACGTTCCTGGCTCTGGCTGCGGCGCTCGGATGGATCCTGCGCGCCAGGGTAAGAACGCGGCCCAAGCCGTTCGCGATCACACGCGGCGAACTGGCCAAGGATGGTGCCATGCTGCGGGAACCGCAAGCGTGAACCGACGCCTCGCCGCAATCGAAGCCAAGCGCGCGCGCCTGCTCGAACGCGCCGCGCGTGAACGCGAGGACCTGGCGCAGACGCTGCGGTCGTGGGCGCGACCGCTGGACTTCGTCGACCGCTGCCTCGCGGCCGTGCACTTTGTCATTTCGCGCCCGCCCCTCGTTGCCGCTGTCGCGATCGTGTTGGCGCTGCTGCGCCCGCGCAGCGCATTTAGATGGGCGCAACGCGCTTTCGGCCTGTGGCAGAGCTATCGCTGGCTGACGAAGAAGATTGCGGTCTAGTGCATGCGCAAGCCAGTCATCGTCCGGACCGTGATGGAAATGATGGACCGGGAACGAAAATATGTCCTCGGCGAAGTCGTTCAGATAACGGGTCTGATGCCCTTATTGATGAAGCCGCGCAACAAGCAGAAATGGTCGCCGGAGGACAAGCGCCAGATCGTCACCCACCTGCGCCGCCTGTCCGTGGTCAGCCCTTACCTCGCGGTGATGGTCATGCCCGGTTCTTTCATCGTGCTCCCGGCGCTCGCCTGGTGGCTCGACCGGCGCCGGCAGAATAACCTGCGCAAGAACCTGCCTCCGGGCAGCAGCACGGCTTAGGCGCCCATCAAGAAACGAGGGGATATCCCCCGAGGGGACTTCCTTCGGGGCGCATCTCCTCATGCTCCTCTAAATCGGGGCTGCTGCAAATTCTCAGAAGTCATATTCGATCGTGAGCGGCGCATGGTCGCTGAAGCGCTGCTCCTTGTAGATCGCGGCTTTGTTCGCCTTGGCTGCGATCCCCGGCGTGGCGATGTGATAGTCGATGCGCCAGCCCACGTTCTTGGCCCAGGCCTGGCCGCGGTTTGACCACCAGGTATAGGCCTCGCTTGTGGTGTCGGGGTACAAGCGGCGGTATGATCGGGTTTCAGGCACCGGGCCACGCGCACCAGGATCGGCACATGTCGGATTTTCGCAAAGAGTTCATCGCCTTCTGCATCGATTGCGGCGTGCTGCGCTTCGGCCAGTTCAAGACCAAGGCCGGGCGCATGTCGCCGTATTTTTTTGACGCCGGCCTGTTCAATGACGGCGCGATGCTCGGGCGTCTCGGGCAATTTTACGCCAAAGCCATCCTCGCCGCTGGCCAAACCTTCGACATGCTGTTCGGCCCCGCGTACAAGGGGATTCCCCTCGCCGCCAGCGTGGCCATCGCCCTGGCGCGTGCCGGGCGCAATGTCCCCTACAGCTTCAACCGCAAGGAAACCAAGGAGCACGGCGAGGGCGGCCGCATCATCGGCGCGCCGCTCGCCGGCCGCGTGCTGATCGTGGATGACGTGATCTCCGCCGGCACCTCGGTGCGCGACTCGGTCGAGCTGATCCGCGCGTGCAGCGCCAGTCCCTGCGGTGTGGCCATCGCGCTCGATCGCATGGAGCGAGGCGCGGGCGCGTGTTCGGCGGTGCAGGAGGTGCGCGAAAGTTTCGGCTTGCCGGTCACCGCCATCGCCGGCCTCGACGACCTGGTGCAATTTCTCGGCGCCAAACCCGGTTTGAGACAGCACCTGATCGAAATCGAACGTTACCGCCAACTTTATGGAGCGGATGCACATGCTTAAGCTGCAAGTTGTGATTCTGACAACCGTCCTCGCGCTGGCGGCTGCGCCCGCGGCCGCCGAACAGCGGCTGTACAAGTGTAAGGACAGCAAGGGGAAAACTTACTACACTCAGACACCGCCGGCCGAATGCCTGGGCAAGGAAATGGATGAGCTGTCCGGGCAGGGTACGGTGGTGAAAAAGCGGGAAGCCGCCCTGACGCCGGAGCAGTTGGCGGCGCGCGAAGCCGAGGAAAAGCGCAAGAAGGAGGAGGAGGCGCTGGCCAAGGAGGAGAAACGCAAGAACCAGGCGCTGCTCAACACCTATTCGAACGAAAAGGACATCGAGGATGGCCGCCAGCGCGCGCTGAAGCAGGCTGAACAGGCGACGAAGGAGATAGAGAAACGCATCGAGGAGGCGCAAAAGCGCGCCAAGAATCTGGCGGCCGAGAAGGAGTTCTACGCTAAGAAGCCGATGCCGAAAAAGCTGCAGGACGACATCAAGAACAACGAGCTCGACCTCAAGGGGCAGCAGGACACGCTGGCGGCGAAGAAGAAGGAGCTGGGCGAAATCAACGCCAAGTACGACGAGGACAAGCGGCGTTATCTGGAGCTAACGGGCGCAACACCGAAGGCCGCGGCATCGCCGAAGAAATAGCCTTGTAGGACGGGAACTTCAGCCCGCCAGTTTTTTCTTCAGGATCTCGTTGATCTGGGTCGGGTTGCCCTTGCCCTTGGTCGCTTTCATCGCCTGGCCGACGAGCGCGTTGAAGGCTTTCTCCTTGCCGGCTCTATATTCCTCGACCGACTTCGGGTTGGCCGCGAGCACGCCGTCTATGACCTGCTCCAGTGCGCCCGCGTCAGAGATTTGTTTCAGGCCTTTGGCGGCGATGATGGCCGCGGCTTCGCCCTCGCCGTTCCACATGGCATCGAACACGTCTTTGGCGGATTTCCCGGAACCCGAAATGACCTTGTCTTGAATCTCCTTCAGCAGACCGGCAAGCTGCCGGCTGCTGATTGGCGATTGCGAAATCTCCAGCCCGGCGCGCTTGAGCGCGCCGAATAGCTCACCCGTAATCCAGCCCGCGGCGAGTTTATGACCGCCTCCCAGCACCCTGATCAGGTCTTCGTAAAAATCGGCCACTTCCCGCGATGAGGTCAGCACGCCGGCATCGTAGGCTGAAAGTTCGTAATCGCGCATATAGCGCTCGCGCTTCGCCTGCGGCAACTCCGGCAGTTCGGCTCGGATCTGTTCGATCGTTTCAGCGCCGATGACCAGAGGCAGCAGGTCGGGATCGGGGAAATAGCGGTAGTCGTGCGCGTCCTCTTTCGAGCGCATCGAGCGCGTCTGCTTGCGCTCCGGATCGTAGAGGCGAGTCTCCTGTACCACTTTTCCACCGTCTTCGAGCAATTCGATCTGGCGGCGCACCTCGTAATTGATTGCCTCTTCCAAGAAACGGAATGAGTTGAGATTCTTGATCTCGCAGCGCGTGCCAATCTCCGCGCCCTTGCGCCGCACCGAGACATTGGCGTCGCAGCGGAACGACCCCTCCTGCATGTTGCCGTCGCAGATGCCGATCCAGCGCACCAGCGCGTGCAGCGCCTTGGCATAGGCCACGGCCTCTTCCGCGCTCCTCATGTCAGGCTCGGTCACGATTTCCAAGAGCGGCGTGCCGGCGCGGTTGAGGTCGATGCCGCTCATGCCGTGGAAGTCCTCGTGCAGGCTCTTGCCGGCATCCTCTTCCAGGTGGGCGCGCGTGAGTTGGACGCTCTTAGTGCCATCCTTGAGCACAATGTCGAGCTTGCCGCCTTGCACTACCGGCAGTTCGTACTGGCTGATCTGATAACCCTTTGGGAGATCGGGATAAAAATAATTCTTGCGCGCAAACACCGAGCGGCGATTGATGTCCGCGCCGACGGCAAGGCCGAAACGGATGGCTTTTTCGACCGCCGCGCGGTTCAGAACCGGCAGCACGCCGGGCAGCGCGATGTCCACCGCGCAAGCTTGGGCGTTGGGCGCCGCGCCGAACTGCGTCGCCGCGCCCGAAAAGATCTTGGATGCGGTCGCGAGCTGCGCGTGGGTCTCGAGCCCGATGACGGTTTCCCATTCCATTGCCTACTCCACTCTCGCCGGCTGCTGCATATGCCAGTCGGTCGCAAGTTGATACTGGTGCGCGGCCTGCAGCATGCTCGCCTCGGCGAAATAGTTGCCCACGATATGCAGCCCGACCGGCATCTTGCCCTCGCCGAAACCGCACGGGATCGACATCGCCGGCAGGCCCGCGAGGTTGGCGGCGGTGGTATAGATGTCGTTGAGGTACATCTGCACCGGGTCCGATACCTTGGCGCCCAGGCCGAAGGCTACGCTGGGCGAGGTCGGTCCCATGATCAGGTCGCATTGCCGGTAGGCCTCGACATAATCCTGCGCGATCAGGCGGCGAATTTTCTGCGCCTGGAGATAGTAGGCGTCGTAATAGCCGTGCGACAGCACGTAGGTGCCGATGAGAATGCGCCGTTTCACTTCCGCGCCGAAGCCCTGCGCCCGGGTTTTTCGGTACATGTCGTTCAGGTCCTGGTACTCGGGCGCGCGATAACCGTAGCGCACGCCGTCAAAGCGCGACAGGTTGGACGAGGCTTCGGCCGGCGCGATCACATAATAGGCGGGCACCGACAGCCCGGAGTTGGGCAGGCTTATCGCGATGCGCTTTGCGCCCAGTTTCTCGAATTGCGCCAGCGCCGCTTCCACTGCTGCCGCGACATCGCTGCCCAGGCCGTCGCCGAAATACTCCTTCGGCACGCCGATGCGCAGCCCGCTGAGCGGCTTGGCGCTATCTCCCGCGGGGGGCGCCTCGAGCGCACGCGCGTAGTCCTCGGCCGGCCGCTCGAGGCTGGTCGAGTCGCGCGCGTCGAAACCCGCCATCACGTTCAGCATCAGCGCAAGATCCTCGGCGCCCCTGGCCATCGGCCCGCCCTGGTCCAGGCTGGAGGCAAAAGCGATCATGCCATAGCGCGAAACCACGCCGTAGGTGGGCTTGAGACCGCAGATGCCGGTCAGAGCCGCGGGCTGGCGAATGGAGCCGCCGGTGTCGGTGCCGATCGCCGCCGGCGCCATGCGCGCGGCCACCGCCACCGCCGAGCCGCCGCTTGAGCCGCCCGGAACGCGGGCGCGATCCCAGGGATTTCTCACCGCCCCCCAGAAACAGGTTTCGCTGGACGAACCCATCGCGAACTCGTCCATGTTGGTCTTGCCCAGAATCACCGCGCCGGCCGCGTTGAGTCGCTCCACCACGTGCGCGTCGTAGGGGCTGACGAAGTTGGCGAGCATTTTCGAGCCGCAGGTGGTGAGCCAGCCTTTGGCGCAAAAAATATCCTTGTGCGCCACGGGAACGCCGGTAAGCGGCTGTGCCCTGCCCGCCGCGATCTGCGCGTCGGCCGCGCGCGCCTGCGCCAGGCTCCTTTCGGCGTCGACGGTCACAAATGCGTTGAGCCCGGGATTAAGCCGCGCAACGCGATCCAGATAAAACTGTGTCAGCTCGACGCTGGACAGCTTCTTCTGCGCGAGCAAGACGGAAAGCTGTTTGAGAGTGGAGTTGAACATATGGGCGCGAGGGGCGCGACCCGCCGCGCATGCAGTACGGGTCCCGCGTCCCGGGTCTTATTCGATCACTTTCGGCACCAGGTACAGCCCATTCTCCACCTGCGGCGCGATGGACTGGTAGAGTACGTGCTGATCGGTTTCGGTAATCCGGTCCTCGCGCAGGCGCTGCACCACGTCCTCGGCGTGCGCCATCGGCGCGATGCCCTCGGTATCGACCGACTGCATCTGCTCGATCAGCTTGAAAATCTCATTCAGGTGGCCTTGTGCCGCCTGCGCCTCGGCGTCGGTAATATCGATCCGGGCGAGCCAGGCAAGCCGTTTGACCTCGGGCAAAGACAGGGACATGGAATTCGCGCTTAGACAATGCGTTAAAGTGCGGTATTATAACGCATTTACCAGCCCTTACCGGGAACGGGACACGAGCAAATGTTTGGATTTTTACGCGGTTATTTTTCCGATGACATGGCCATTGACCTGGGCACGGCCAACACGCTGATCTACATGCGTGGCAAAGGCATCGTGCTCGACGAGCCTTCAGTCGTCTCCATCCGCCAGGAAGGCGGTCCGAGCGGCAAGAAGACCATTCAGGCGGTGGGCAAGGAAGCCAAGCAGATGCTGGGCAAGACGCCCGGCAACATCGTCGCCATCCGGCCGATGAAGGACGGCGTGATCGCCGACTTCACCGTGACCGAGCAGATGCTGAAGCTGTTCATCAAGAAAGTGCATGTTTCGCGCCTCCTTTCGCCCAGCCCGCGCATCATCATCTGCGTGCCCTGCGGCTCGACCCAGGTAGAGCGGCGCGCCATCCGCGAATCGGCGATGGGCGCCGGGGCATCACGGGTTTTCCTGATCGAGGAACCGATGGCGGCCGCGATCGGCGCCGATCTTCCGGTGGCCGAAGCGACCGGATCGATGGTGGTCGACCTCGGTGGCGGCACCACCGAGGTCGGCGTGATCTCGCTCGGCGGCATGGTCTATGCCGGCAGCGTGCGCGTCGGCGGCGACAAGTTCGACGAGGCCATCATCAATTACATCCGCCGCAACTACGGCATGCTGATCGGCGAAACCACGGCGGAGAACATCAAGAAGGAAATCGGCTCCGCCTTCCCCGGATCGGAAGTGCGCGAGATGGAAGTCAAAGGCCGCAACCTCGCCGAGGGCCTTCCGCGTAGCTTCACCATTTCCTCGAATGAAATCCTGGAAGCCCTCACCGATCCGCTGAACAGCATCGTCAGCGCGGTGAAATCCGCCCTCGAACACACGCCGCCGGAACTGGGCGCCGACATCGCCGAAAAGGGCATGGTGCTCACCGGAGGCAGCGCGCTGTTGCGCGACATCGACCGCCTGCTGATGGAGGAGACCGGGCTGCCGGTGATCGTGGCCGACGACCCGCTCACCTGCGTCGTGCGCGGCTCGGGAAAGGCGCTCGAAAAAATGGACAAGCTCGGCTCGATCTTCACCAATGACTAATATCTGGAAACTAGTTTCCAGATACTAGTATCTAGCCGCTAGCATGGAACACCAGCCGCCACCGTTCTTCAACCGTGGTCCGGCGCCCCTGGTCCGCCTCACGTTCTTCGTTTTGCTCGCCTTCCTGCTGATGGTGCTCGATGCGCGCTTTCGCTATGCCGAGAACGTGCGCCAGGTGGTGGCGCTCGCCGCCTACCCGATGCAGCGCGTCGCCATGGCGCCGGCGGACCTGTTCCACCGCGTGGCCAATTACTTCGCCGGCACCGCGGCGCTGCGCGAGGAGAATGCTGCGCTCAGGACGCGGCAGTTGCGCGCGGCGCCGGAACTGCTGCAGCTCGCGGCGCTGAAGGAGGAGAACAACCAGTTGCGCCGCCTGCTCGAGGCGCAGGAACGGCTGCAGGGCAAATCGGTGTTTGCCGAGATCCTCTACGCCGGGCGCGACCCGTTTTCGCGCAAGGTGGTGATCGACAAGGGCTCGCACAACGGAATCCTGGCCGGCCAGCCCGTGATCGACGATGTCGGCGTGATCGGCCAGGTGACGCGCGTGTATCTTCTCATGAGCGAAGTGACGCTGCTCTCGGACAATAACCAGGCGATCCCGCTGCAAGTGCTCAGAAACGGACTGCGCGCGGTCGCCTACGGCGGCGCCGAGGGCGGCATGCTCGATCTGCGCTTCATGGCCGCCAACGCCGACATCAAGAACGGCGACACTCTGGTCACCTCGGGCATAGACGGCACCTACCCGCCGGGACTGCCGGTAGCCACGGTGGCGCGCATCGAGCGCGATGCGGCCTATGCGTTTGCCAGGATCACCCTCATGCCGACCGCGGGCACCGACCGCTATCGGCAGGTGCTGGTGCTGTCGAACGAGGCCAAAGCGCCGCCGCCGGCCGAAGCCGAGCAAGCGGCGCAGAAGTCGCCCAGGGCCAAGCGCCCGAGGAAGCGCGAGTAACATGCGGTTCGAACAGCATCCGCAGCGCATCCTGCTGCCAGCCAAAGTCAGCTTTATCGTGCTGACCATGATGCTGGCGCTGCTGTTCAACCTGCTGCCCTGGCGCAATGCAGCGGGCGTGCCCGACCTCACCGCGGCGGTGCTCGCCTTCTGGTGCATCCATCAGCCGCGCCGGGTCGGCATCGGTGTCGCCTGGACGCTGGGCCTCGTGCTCGACGTCGGCAACGGCGCGCTGCTCGGTGAGCACGCGCTCGGCTACTCGGTGCTCGCTTTCCTCGCCCTCGGCCTGCACCGGCGCATCCTCTGGTTCCCACTCGCGCAGCAGGCGCTGCACCTGTTCTTGCTGCTGCTCGCGACGCAGCTGCTGACGCTGGTAATACGGCTCGCCGCCGGCGCCGGCTTCCCCGGCTGGACCTATTTCGCCGGTAGTTTCATTTGCGCGGCGCTGTGGCCGGTGTTGAGCTTCCTGCTGCTCGCGCCGCAGCGGCAGGCCGAGATGACGGACGAGAATAGGCCGATCTAGACACTAGTCCCTAAAATGCGTCTAGCCGAATTCAAGGACCACCAGCGCGAGCTGTACTATTTCCAGTTGCGCATCGGCATCGCCGGGGTATTCGTGCTCGCCGCCTTCGCCCTGCTGCTCGGGCGCCTGGTTTACCTGCAGATAGTGCAGTACGACTACTACCGCACCAAGGCCGAGGACAACCGCATCTCAATCGTGCCCATCATGCCCAATCGCGGACTCGTTCTGGACCGCAGCGGCACCGCGCTGGCGCGCAATTACTCGGCTTACACGCTGGAGATTTCCCAGGGCAAAGTCGCCGACGTGGAAAAAACCATCGACGAACTCGCAGCCATCGTCGAGATCCGCCCGAGCGACCGCACCCGCTTCAAGCGCCTGATGATCGAAGCCAAAGGGGCGGACAGCCTGCCGATCCGCACGCGCCTGACCGATGAAGAGGTCGCCAAGTTCAGCGTCAACCGTTACCGCTTTCCCGGTGTCGACATTCAGGCGCGTCTGTTCCGCCAGTACCCCTTGAGCGAGCTGGCTTCGCACGTAGTCGGCTACATCGGCCGCATCAACGACCGGGATGTGGAGCGCATCGAGGATGCGGGCCTCAGCGCCAACTACCGGGGCACGGACCACATCGGCAAGACGGGGCTGGAGCAAAGCTACGAGAGCGAGCTGCACGGCATCACCGGCTATGAGCGGGTCGAAGTGGACTCGGCCGGCCGCGGTGTGAGAACGCTTTCGCGCACCTCTCCCACTTCGGGCAACGACCTGGTGCTGACACTGGACATCCGCCTGCAGGAAGTGGCCGAACAGGCTTTCGGCGAAAACCGCGGCGCGCTGGTCGCGATCGAGCCGGCCACCGGCGGCATACTCGCCTTCGTCTCCAAGCCCGGCTTCGATCCCAATCTGTTCGTCGATGGCATCGACCTCGCGAGCTGGGATCTGCTTAACAATTCGTCTGACCGGCCGATGGTAAACCGCGCGCTGGCCGGCACCTATCCGCCCGGCTCCACTTTCAAGCCTTACATGGCGCTGGCCGCGCTCGAGTTGGGCAAACGCACGCCGCAACAGACGATCTACGATCCGGGATTTTTCCAGTTCGGCGATCATCGCTTTCGCGACGACAAGGTCGGCGGCCACGGCGCGGTCGATATGTACAAATCCATTGTCGCTTCCTGCGACACCTATTACTACCTGCTCGGCAATGACCTCGGCATCGACAACATCGCTCGTTTCATCGGCCAGTTCGGCTTCGGCGCGAAAACCGGCATCGACGTCGAAGGTGAAGCCACTGGCGTGCTGCCCTCGCAGGAGTGGAAACGCAGGTATTTCAAGAAACCCGAGCAGCAGAAATGGTATGCCGGCGAAACCATCAGCATCGGCATCGGCCAGGGCTATAACGCCTACACGCCGCTGCAGATGGCGCAGGCGATGGCGACCATCGCCAACAACGGCGTCATCTATCGCCCGCACCTGGTCAATTACATCGAGAACACCAGGAGCGGCGAACGCACCCTGGTCGAGCCCAAGATCGAGCGCGCCATAGCGCTGAAAGCGGAGAACATCGAGTTCATCAAGCGGGCTCTGGCCGGCGTGAATACCGAGGGCACGGGTGCGCGTGCCTTCGCCAAGGCCGAATACACCAGCGCCGGCAAGACCGGCACGGCGCAGGTGGTGGAGTTGAAGCAGAACGAGAAATACGACGAGAAGCGCGTGGCCGAGCGCCACCGCGATCACGCCCTGTTCATAGCCTACGCTCCGTTGGAAAACCCGAAGATCGCGCTCGCGCTGGTGGTGGAAAACGCCGGCTTCGGCGCGCGCGCGGCGGCGCCGATCGCGCGCCAGGTGCTCGACTACTACCTGCTCGGCAAGCGTGTTAACCAGCCAGCGGCAGAAGTCCCCGGGGATGACGGCGATGATTAGGGCGTTCTGGCTCAGGTTTACCGACAAGATCGACGTGCCGTTGTTCGCGCTCGCATTCGCCCTGCTGCTGCTTGGCCTTATCACCCTGGCGAGCGCCGCGCAGGACACGCCGGCGCGCATCTCCGGCCAGGCGCTCAACATCCTGGTGGCGCTTTGCGCAATGTGGGCGATGGCGCAATTTCAGCCGCAGACGCTGATGCGCTTCGCTCTGCCCGCCTATGCGCTCGGCCTCCTGCTGCTGGTTGCGGTAGCGCTGTTCGGCGAGGTCGTCAACGGTGCGCGCCGCTGGCTGAACGTAGGCGTGACCCGCATCCAGCCTTCGGAGATCATGAAAATCGCGATGCCGCTGATGCTGGCCTGGTATTTTCACAAGCACGAGGCGACGCTGCGGCTGCGCGACTACGCCGTCGCCAGCCTGCTGCTCGCCGTGCCGGTGCTGCTGATCGCGCGCCAACCGGATCTGGGCACCGCGTTGCTGGTGACGGCGGCAGGTTTCTACGTGATTTTTTTCGCCGGTCTTTCCTGGAAAATTTTGATCGGCCTCGCGCTCGCCGCCTGCGCCAGCCTGCCATTCCTGTGGTCGCTGCTGCACGACTATCAGCGCCGGCGCATCCTCACCCTGCTCGATCCGGCGTCCGATCCGCTGGGCGCGGGTTATCACATCATCCAATCGACTATCGCCGTGGGCTCGGGCGGGCTTGCCGGAAAGGGCTGGCTGAATGGCTCGCAGGCGCACCTGGAGTTCATCCCGGAGCGTTCCACCGACTTCATTTTCGCCGTGTTCTCGGAGGAATTCGGCTTGATCGGCAATTGCCTGCTGCTGCTGCTGTACCTGCTGCTCATCGGCCGCGGCTTGACGATCACCGCCAATGCGGCCACTTTCTTCGCGCGTCTCCTGGCCGGCGCGGTGACGCTGACATTTTTCACCTACGTCTTCGTCAACGTCGGCATGGTGAGCGGCATCCTGCCGGTGGTGGGGGTGCCGCTGCCGCTGATATCCTTCGGCGGCAGCGCGCTGGTGACGCTGTTCATCGGCATAGGCATATTGATGAGCATCCACAGGCACAGGACGTTGGTGCAGACATGAGGCAGGGTGGAGAAGGGAGCGGGCAAGAGTGGGTCGGCGCGGCGCTGAGAGCATCGCTTTTCGCTCTCGCGGTCGCCATGTTGGCGGCGTGCGGCAGCGCGCCCAAGCGCTTCGAGCGCGACGAGGGCGTCAGCGCGCCAAAGCCGGCGCCCGCCGCTTCAGCGCCACGCGCCAGCCGCGGCGGTTATTACCAGGACGACGGCCCGGGCGACAATCCGCCGGCGAACCTGGACCAAATCGAGGATGCCGAGCCCAGGATCGAGCCGCTAAACCGATATGCCAACAATCCCTACACGGTGTTCGGCCAGCAGTACGTGCCGTACAGGGCGCTTGCGCCCTACCGGCAGCGCGGCAGCGGCAGCTGGTATGGTCGCAAGTTCCACGGCCAGCGCACCTCCAGCGGCGAGCCCTATGACATGTACGCCATGACCGCGGCGCACGCGACGTTGCCGATCCCGAGCTACGCCCGAGTCACTAATCTCGGCAACGGCCGCAGCGCGATCGTGCGCGTCAACGACCGCGGGCCGTTTCATTCCGGACGCCTCATCGACTTGTCCTACGCCGCCGCAAATAAGCTCGGCTACGCCGGGTCCGGGAGCGCTTCGGTCGAAGTCGAATCCATCATGCCGGAGGAAATGCGCGTCCTCGCCGCGCGCCGGCGGCAAGCGGGGCCGCCTGTGATGGCGGCAGCGCCGCCGCCAGACGAGCAGCGGCCGGTTGCCGAAACGAGACCGATAGCTCCCGCGACTGTGGTTGCGGCCAGTCCGCTGCAGCCTGAACCTGCCAAGCCTGCGCAGCCGATTCCCGTTGACGCAGAAGCAGGCGGTATCTACCTGCAACTTGGCGCCTTCTCCGGGCGCGACAAGGCCGAGGATTTCCGCGTCCGCGTCTACCGGCGGCTGGCCTGGCTCAACGGAGCGATCCGGATTTTCGCGCGTGACGGCCTATTTCGCCTCCAGCTGGGCCCTTACCATGACCGCGACGAGGCCGACGGCATGGCGGCGCGAATCCTCGAAGCGCTGCAATTCAAACCGGTTGTCGTGGTGCGGTAGATGGCACGCGGCAACTTTTACCGCCTGCACCTGGGCCCTTAGCGCAAGCGCAGCGAGGCCAACGCGATCGCCGAGAAAATCCGCGACGAACTCGGTTTCAGACTGCTAGCCGTGAGTAAGTAAAGCGGGGGAGCGCAGGTCGGCTGGTATAATTTGCATTTTTGTGCCGCGCTCATGACACGTCTTTCGGTCTTCCTGCTGCTTCTGCCAGCCATTGCGTTGGCCGATGTCCCGCCTCCGCTTGCGGCCAAGTCTTGGCTGCTGTACGACTTTTCCAGCGCCCAGGTCATCACCAGCGAAAAACCGCATGAGCGCGTCGAACCGGCCTCCCTCACCAAAGTGATGACCGCCTACCTGGTGTTCACGGCGCTGAGGCAGAAAACACTGTCGCTGGACCAGGTGGTGCCGGTATCCGAGCGTGCCTGGAAAACCGCCGGCTCGCGCATGTTCATCGAACCGAGAAAGCCGGTGAAGGTGGACGAACTATTGCGCGGCATGATCGTGCAGTCGGGCAATGACGCCTGCGTCGCGCTGGCTGAAGCCGTCGCCGGCTCGGAGGAAGTTTTCGCGCAGATGATGAACCGCGAGGCGCAGCGCCTTGGCATGAAAGATACCAGTTTCGCCAACTCGAGCGGTCTGCCCGATCCCGAGCACTACTCGAGCGCGCACGACCTGGCGTTGCTTGCAGCGGCGCTGATCCGCGATTTCCCGGATTATTACCCGCGATATTCGCAGCGCGAATATCGCTATAACAACATCACCCAGCCAAACCGCAACCGGCTGCTGTGGCTGGATCCGAACGTAGACGGCATGAAGACCGGCTATACTGAAAATGCGGGTTTCTGCCTGATTGCATCGGCCAAGCGTGGGTCCCGGCGCCTGTTGTCGGTGGTGCTGGGTGCGAACTCCGACAGCGCGCGGTTACAGGAAAGCCAGAAACTGCTGAATTATGGCTTCCAGTTCTACGATGCGGTAAAACTGTACGACAAGGGTCAGGCCGTGAGCACGCTGGAAGTGCTCAAAGGGAGCGAGAACCGGCTCAAGGTCGGGTTCCTGTCCGACTTCTACGTCAGCGTGCCGCGCGGCTTCGCCGACCAGTTGAAAGCGGATCTGGTGAGCATGCAGCCGCTGGTGGCGCCAATCGGCGTTGGACAAAAGGTGGGCACGGTCAAAGTCACGCTGCAGAACAAGTTGCTCGGCGAATATCCGGTGGTGGCGCTGGAGAACGTGGTGATCGCCGGATTTTTCGGCCGTGCCTGGGACAGCATGCGGCTCTGGTTCAAGTGACGGCCCGGTAGCGGCCGTCATCCTGAGGAGCGGTGGCGACGAAGGATCTGGTGTTACCGTTTCCATAACAGCAGATTCTTCGGGCTCCGCCCTCAGAATGACAAATCGGAAGAGTCGAGATGATTTATCTGAATGGTGAATGGATGCCGATCGAGCAGGCGAGGATTCCGGTGCTCGACCGCGGCTTCATTTTCGGCGACGGCGTATACGAAGTGATTCCTTCGTATTCGGGTCATCCTTTCCGCCTGCGCGAGCACCTCGTGCGCCTGCAATCCAGCCTCGATGCCGTGCGCATAGTCAATCCTTACGGCGTTGACCGATGGGAGGAACTGGTGCGCGAGATCGTCGCCAAAAATCCCTGGGAGGACCAGGGGGTCTACCTGCAGGTGACGCGTGGTGTGGCGCCGCGCGACCACGCCTTTCCCAAGGGCGTGAAGCCCACGGTGTTTATGATGTCCAATCCCCTCATCACGCCGCCGCAGAGCCAGCGCGACCACGGCGTGGCCGCGGTCACCGTCACGGACAACCGCTGGCTGCGCTGCGACATCAAGTCGGTGTCGCTGCTCGCAAACTGCCTCCTGCGTCAGGCCGCCGTGGATCAGGACGCGGTGGAATCGGTGCTGCTGCGCCAAGGCATGCTCACCGAGGGCTCGGCGAGCAATATTTTCCTGGTCAAGAACGGCGTCATCATCACTCCCCCCAAAACCACTTTCATTCTGCTCGGCATCACTCACGACGTGGTGATTGAACTCGCGCGCGCCAACCGGCTGCCGCTGGAAATCCGCCAGGTGAGCGAAGCCGAGGTGCGCGATGCGGACGAGCTCTGGCTTACCTCCTCGACCAAGGAAGTGCTGCCAATCTCGACGCTGGACGGCAAACCGGTCGGCCACGGTAACAAAGCGGGCAAGCCCGGCCCGCTGGCCGCACGCATGTATCAGCTCTACCAGGACTACAAGCGCACGGTGATGCGTGCGCCGGCCAATGCCCAAGCCTGATGAACCCGAGTCGCTGCTAGCCTTTCCCTGCGACTTCCCGATGAAGGTCATGGGGCTGACGCAGCCCGGGTTTGCGCAGGCGATGTTGGACGTGGTCCTGCGCCATGCTCCCGATTTCGACGCGGCCACCATGGAGATGCGCAATAGCCGCCAAGGCAAGTACCTGTCGCTGACAGTCACCGTCCGCGCAACTTCACGCGCACAGCTCGACGATCTTTACCGCGAGTTGTGCGATCACCCCATGGTCAAGATGGTGCTGTAACAGCGAAGTGCAGAACGCAAAACGCAAAATGCAAAGCAACGACCGTCAAAATTCGGCCAGCACGCGTATGCCGGCGACTCGGGTGATCCACCCCGCGCTTTGCGCTTCGAATTTTGCGCTTCGCGTCAAACGTCTTGGCCTGGCCGAATTCGGGCCGACCTACGCCGCGATGCGGCAGTTCACCGCCTCGCGCCAGGAGGATACGCCGGACGAGCTCTGGATCCTGCAGCATCCCCCGGTGTACACCGCGGGCCTTGCCTGCAGGCCCGAGCACTTGCCGCGCGCAACGAACATCCCCCTCGCGCGCGTCGACCGCGGCGGCCAAATCACTTATCACGGTCCTGGCCAGGTGGTGATGTACACGCTGCTCGATCTGGTACGGCGCAAACTCAAAATCCGAGCGCTGGTCAGCCTGCTCGAGCAGGCGGTGATCGATACCCTCGCTAAGCACGGAATTGCGGCGCAGCGCGCGAGCGGCGCGCCGGGTGTGTATGTGAACGGCGCAAAAATCGCGGGGTTGGGGCTGAGGGTCCGCAAAACCGGTTGCTATCACGGCGTCGCGCTCAACGTGGACATGGACCTCGCGCCCTTCCGCGCGATCGACCCCTGCGGCTACCCGGGCCTGGCGGTGACGCAGACACGCGATCTGGGCATCAATGCCTCCGTCGACGAACTGGGCGACGCTCTCGCGGCCGAACTTGCAATCCTGTTGGCGCAGCATGAGCTCAACCGCTGAAAAAGGCCGCGCCAAGACGGCGCGCATCCCGATCAAGATCGTGCCGCAGGAGCGCCTGAAAAAACCCGATTGGATCCGGGTCAAGGCCGGCTCCGGCAACGCGCGCTTCGACGACATCAAACGTCTGTTGCGCGATCGCGGCTTGCACACGGTATGCGAGGAAGCTTCCTGCCCGAACATCGGAGAATGCTTCGCTCAGGGCACGGCGACCTTCATGATTCTGGGAGACCTGTGTACGCGACGCTGCCCGTTTTGCGATGTTGCGCATGGACGACCCGCGCCGCCCGATGCCGAGGAGCCGCAGCAGCTCGCGGCGGCGATCGCCGCTCTGGCATTGGATTATGTCGTCATCACCAGCGTCGATCGCGATGATTTGCGCGACGGCGGTGCACAGCACTTTTGCGATTGCGTTCGCGCGCTGCGCGCGCGTTCGCCGCAAACGCAGATCGAAACTCTCGTGCCCGATTTTCGCGGGCGGCTGCCGCTCGCGCTGCAACTGTTTTCGGCCGCGCCGCCGGACGTCATGAATCACAATCTCGAGACCGTGCCGCGGCTTTATCGGCAGGCGCGTCCGGGCGCGGACTACCGGCATTCGCTCGCGTTGCTGCGGGAATTCAAAGCGCGCAATCCGGGCGTCCCGACCAAATCCGGGCTGATGCTCGGCCTGGGCGAAACCGACGCGGAAATCCTCGAGGTGATGCGCGACTTGCGCGCCCACGACGTGGACATGATCACCATCGGCCAGTACCTGCAACCGACCGCACATCACCTGCCGGTGCTACGCTATGTCGACCCGGACGGCTTTCGTCTATTCGAGCGCGCCGCGCAGGAAATGGGTTTCAAGCACGCTGCGATCGGACCCCTGGTGCGTTCGAGCTATCACGCGGATCGGCAGGCCGAAGCGGCGGGGAAGGCTCGCCGCTGACGAGCCGGCGGCTCAGGCTGAGACTGATGCCTATTGACTTGTCATCGAATAATGTACATTATAATGAACATTAATGTACAGGAGGCACTATGCAAGAAGCCACGTTCACCGAGTTGCGCAATCACGCCAAGGATTATTTCGATGCCGTCGAGGGTGGAGATACAGTTCTTATCTTTCGCAACGGCAAACCCATCGCCGAAATTGTGCCAATCCGTTCCGGCATTCCTTCGTGGAAGAGGCAAGCTACACCGCTTACGGTTAAAGGCTTATCGTTGAGTCGAGAGATACTGAGCGATCGGGATGAGGCGGCGTGAAGGCGTTTTTGGATACATCTGCTTTTGCGAAGCGTTATGTTGCCGAGCAGGGATCGGATAAGGTATTGGAGGTGTGCCAACAGGCGGATAGCCTCGTTGTTAGCGTCATCTGCCTGCCGGAATTGATCTCCACGCTGTCCCGCCTCGTACGCGAAAAAAAGCTTGCGCGCGCCGCTTATCGAAAGCTAAAAGGTGACGCGATGGCGGATTTGGCAGACGTCGATACTTGCCAAATTACGCCCGAGGTTCTGGCCTCGGTTGTTTCGTTGCTGGAATTGCAACCACTTCGGGCAATGGATGCTCTGCATGTGGCATGCGCTCTAGCCTGCGAACCGGATGTCTTCGTCTCGGCCGATCGCCGGCAACTTTCAGCAGCAAGTAAGGCTGGTCTCAAAGTCATCGACGTTTCGTAATCAGGCACCACCGCTGACAGGCGCTTGACGGCCAGAAGCCGGCATTGGAGGCACTTCCCGATAGCCGCCGCTCGCTGGCGCCGGGGGAGAAAGAAAGCGGCCAGCGTGCTCAAATGGTAGTGTGCGAAAATGAGAGCCTTGGCCGCTTGTAGCAACACCCCACAGGGGCGGAGCGGCAACGTCTTGGCACGGTCACCATAAATCGAACTATTCCCTAGGAGGCAGCATGACAGGCGGATTATTGGGCAGAATGATCGCCCTGATGTCGCCGCGCAGCGACAATTATTTCGCGCTCTTCAACGAACTGGCGGATTGCACGGTGCGCGGCGCCAAGATTCTCGCGAGGATGAGTTCAGTGCGCGACCCGGCGGAATTCCATCTGCTGTTCGACGAAATCAAGAAGACCGAAGGCGAAGCGGACGGAGTAACCAGGAATATCTTCCTTTCACTGCACAAGACTTTTATCACGCCCTTTGACCGCTGGGAGATCAAGGATCTGGCCGTGGCGCTGGACGACATGATCGACTACATGGAAGACATTCCCCAGCGCGCCGCTCTTTATGGCCCCGGTGACTTCACACCCGAAATGGCGGCGCTCGGCCAGGTTGCGCTGCGCGCCACGGAGAAGGTCCGGGAGGCCGTCGCACTGCTGTCGGACATGAACAACGCGCCGCGCATCCTGCTGATCTGCCAGGAAGTCGGCGAAATCGAAAGCGACGCCGACCATATTATGCGTGCCGGGATGACCCGCCTGTTCGCAGAAACGACGGAGGCGCGGGCGCTGATCCGTGCCAAGGAACTCTACGAACTGTTCGAGGAAGCCGTCGACCGCTGCGAGGACGCGGCCGACGTTATCCACGGCGTGGTGCTCGAGCGCATATGAGCGAGCAGACCCTGCTCGTCGTGGTGATTCTCGTTACCGTGGCGCTCGCGTTCGACTTCATGAACGGATTCCACGACGCGGCGAACTCGATCGCGTTGATGGTCTCGACCCGGCTGCTGACACCGCAGGCGGCGGTGATCTGGGCCGCCTTCTTCAACTTCATCGCCTTCCTCATCTTCGGGGTGGCGGTGGCGAAGACCATCGGCGCCGGGATCGTCTCGCCTGCGGCCATCGACAACGCGGTGATCTTCGGCGCGCTGTGCGGTGCGATTTCCTGGAACCTCATCACCTGGTGGTTCGGCATACCCTCGTCCTCATCGCACGCGCTGGTCGGCGGGCTGGTCGGGGCGGCGCTGGCCAAGGTCGGCTGGGGCGCCATCATCGCGCAGGGTCTGATCAAGACGTCGTCGGCGATCATTCTCTCGCCGCTGCTCGGTCTGCTGCTGGCGCTGGCGCTGGCGATCGCCATGCTCTGGGCGCTGGAAAAAACATCACCCGCGCGCACTGAGGCGAGGTTCAACAAGCTGCAGTTCATCTCCGCCTCTCTCTACAGCCTCGGCCATGGCGGCAACGACGCGCAGAAGACCATGGGCATCATCACGGGACTGCTGTATGCGAACGGCTACCTGGAGGGTTCGTTCCATGTACCGCTGTGGATCGTGCTCTCCTGCCATGCCGCGATGGGCCTCGGCACCCTGTTCGGCGGCTGGCGCATCGTGCGCACGATGGGAATGGGCATCACGCGGATCAGGCCCACGGGGGCTTTCGCAGCGCAGACCTCGGGCGCCGTTATGCTGTTTCTCGCGACGAATCTAGGCATCCCCGTCTCGACGACGCATACCATCACCGGTGCCATCGTGGGCGTCGGCCTCTCGCGCCGAGTATCGGCGGTGCGCTGGGGCCTCGCCGCGCGCATCATCTGGGCCTGGGTACTGACCATTCCTGTATCGGGTCTCATTGCGGCCTTCTTCTGGAACCTGGGCCGCGGTTTCCTGCTGTAGCGCGAACGGCCGGTATCGTGGACTGCGAATGACCGGAGAGGGTCGGTACCAACCACTGCCGCTTCCTTGCGCGACAACGCGCGCCGATTTGAACGCTCTTCATCTTGGAACGCGCTCTCGGCATTGCGCCGCAGAATCTCAACGATCTCCGGGAGCGGCGCGCCGCGGCCGCCGGCACTCGGCCACGATGGTGTCGAATTTGCGAGAGTAGCCGGCGAGTGCTCTTGCCAGCGACGTCTAAAGACCTCGCGGGGCATGCTCCCGCGGCATGACCTATTCTTTGCGCGAGGCACTGTTGCCATGCAGCCAAATAAGGCGATAAGCTGCTTCACGAGACTCTCGCACCCAAGGACCCGCCATGAACACCCTTTTCAGCCTCGCCGCCGCTCTCACGCTATTCACCGCCCCGGCCTTCGCTGTCGGGCTCGCAGACCTGTCCAACAAAGACACCGTCGCCGGCATGAAGGAGGCGCTGACGAAAGGCTCGCAGGCGGCAGTGGAGATGCTGTCCAAGCAGGACGGATTCCTGCGGAACGAACGAGTCAGAATTCTTCTCCCCGAAAGCCTGCACAAGGTCGAAGGCCTGATGCGCGGTCTCGGCATGGGCAAGTACGCGGACGAACTGGTCACGACGATGAATCGTGCCGCCGAAGCCGCGGTGGTTGAAGCCAGGCCGCTGCTGGTGAATGCGGTGAAAAACATGAGCGTGCGGAACGCCAAAGGCATACTCACCGACGGTCAGGATGCCGCCACTCAATACTTCAAGCGCAGCACGTCGGCGGAACTCACCAACAAGTTTCTGCCGATCGTGAAAAAGGCGACGCAGAAAGTGAAGCTGGCCGAAAAGTACAACGAGTTCGCCGGCAAGGGGGCCAGGCTCGGCTTGATCGATCGAAAGGACGCGGACCTGAACAACTACGTCACGCAGAAGGCGCTCGACGGCCTGTTCCTGATGATCGCCGAAGAGGAAAAGAAAATCCGCACGGATCCGGTCGGCAGCGCGAGCAGCATCATCAGCAAGGTCTTCGGCGCCATCGGCAAGTAGTGCGCGGGTAGTCTGGTTCGTCTACTCCAGAGACCATACCAGCCGCTTATCGTACAAGGTGGCCACAATTCAGTCTTCGTCCGGTGCCGCAAGGAGCCACTCGTAGGCGGGCAGTACCTCGATCCCCGGCGTGTTGGCCCGTGCGAACGCGTCGCGGTCGAGCACCAACAGCCGTCGCGTCGCGCGCGGATGGTCCTTCGCCGCCGCGGTCAGGGCCCGCAGTTCGCGCGCGCGCGTCTCAGGCGACGACAGGTCCGCGCACACCTGGATCAGTTCCTCTGCGGCGGCCGGCCGGCGAGCGAGGAAGTCCACCTCCAGCCCGTCGCCCGTCTTGACGTAACCGACTTCGGCGCCGCGCCTCTCCAGTTCGTTCAGCACGGCGGTCTCGAGCGCGTGGCCAAGGTTCGAGCGGCCGCTGGCGTCGAAGGCCTTGATGAGGCCCAGGTCCGCGGGATAGAGCTTGCGCGGGTTCGAGTTCCGCTGGCGCTCCGAGTCGGTGGCCAGTGGCACGGCGCTGAGCAGGAAAGCATCCAGGAGATGGCCGAGCATCGCGTGCACGGCATCCTTCGCCACGCCGTGCCCCTGGGCCTTCAGGTCCTGGTGCAGCCGGTGGGCGCTGAAGCTCCCGGCCGGGTTGCGCAGGCATTGCCGCACGAGCCAGCGGAGCGCGGCCACCTGCGACACCCCGTAGCGTTCGACCACGTCGCGGAAAAGGACGGTATCCACGTAGCCTTGCAGGAGCTCGATCCGCAGCGTCGCCGGCAATCCCTGCGCTTCGGGGAAACCACCCTCGACGAGGTACTCGCGAAAGCGCTTTTCGATCAGCGACCGCTCTGCCGGCGTCCAGCGCCGGGGCTCTTTCGCCGGTTCCTCGCTGCGGTGGCGCAGGAACTCGCGGAAGCTGAAGGGCCGGATGACCGTTGCCATCCCGCGACCGCGCAACGAGGTATGGACCTCGCGCGAGAGCATCCGCGCCGAGGAGCCGGAGACGGCGATCTCGACTCTTTCGGAGTCCAGCACCCGGCGGACGAAGCGCTCCCACCCGGGCACGAGCTGGATCTCGTCGAGGAACCAGTACACCGTCTTGCGCCCGCGCAGCGCGGGGTGACGCCGGTAGTACTCCTCGAGCAGGAAACCGAGTTGCTCC
>JAZDIA010000078.1:0-37833 GCA_043805375.1 Pseudomonadota bacterium | reverse complement strand
TGCAACTGGGGGGCGGGGGGGTTGGGTTTGGGTCCTCCCCCTTTCCTTCCCACCCGGCCCCCTTGTCAATCCCCCAAGCCAGACGAAGCTCTGATTGCGTCAGGGACCTAATCAGAACTTTCCTATACAAAAACGAGTTTGCCCTCAAGACACTTGCGATCCGCCTGGCCGCAAATCACATCGGGCGCGGGCTCCTGGATGACACAGGCTCTCCCGCCCCCGTTCTTGCGACTATTCAGATTCCAGCACGCGCCTCGCGCCTACTTCAGAATCGCCTTGAGTGTCTTGCCCATTTCGGCCGGATTGCGCGTCACTTTGATGCCGCAGGCCTCCATCACGGCCAACTTCTCCTGCGCCGTACCCTTGCCGCCGGAGATAATGGCGCCGGCATGGCCCATGCGCTTGCCCGCGGGTGCGGTGACGCCCGCGATGAAGCCGACCACCGGCTTTTTCATGTTGTCCTTCACCCACAGCGCTGCGGTCTCTTCATCGGAGCCGCCGATCTCGCCCACCATGATCACCGCATCGGTATCCGGATCGTCGTTGAACATCCGCAGCACGTCGATGTGCTTCACGCCGTTCACCGGGTCCCCGCCGGTACCCACACAGGTGGTCTGGCCCAGTCCGAGTTCCATCAACTGCCCGACGGCTTCATAGGTTAGCGTGCCCGAGCGCGAAACGACGCCGATGCGCCCTTTCTTGTGGATGTGGCCGGGCATGATGCCGATTTTTATCTCGTCCGGCGTGATCACGCCGGGGCAGTTCGGACCGACCAGGATGCACTTCTTGTCGTGCTTGCGCATGCGGTCCTTGACCTCGATCATGTCGCGCACCGGAATGCCTTCGGTGATGCAGATCACCAGATCGAGGTCGGCGTCCACCGCCTCCCAGATAGCCGCGGCCGCAAAAGGCGGCGGCACGTAGATCACCGCGGTGTTGACGCCCGCTTTCTCCTTCGCTTCCCTGACGCTGGCGTAGATCGGAATACCTTCGAAATCCTCGCCCGCTTTTTTCGGATTTACGCCGGCGACGAAGCAGCTCCTGCCGTTGGCGTAGTCGCGGCACATGCGTGTGTGGAATTGGCCGGTCTTGCCGGTGATGCCCTGGGTGACGACACGGGTGTTTTTGTTGATCAGGATGGACATTTCGTTTCCTTTTGTTTTGGTGTGGGCGATCCCGCAGGGGATGCGCCCCCTTGCCGCTACGGATTTCCCTACCTGTTACTGGACACTAGGGGATATCCCCCAAGGGGACTTTCCCCTCTAGGGGGATCGAGACCTTCTGGGCGTCTCCCCTCGTGCTCCCCTACTCTGGCGCTGTCACAGAAATTCCTGCGACAGCGGCTATGTTTATTCGCTTCACTTGCCCGCGACGGCGGTGACGATTTTCTGCGCCGCGTCGGCCATGTTGTCGGCGGAAATGATCGGCAGGCCGGAATCCATGAGGATCTGCCGGCCGATCTCGTCGTTGGTGCCTTTCATGCGCACCACCAGGGGCACGGACAGATTCACCTCGCGCGCCGCCGCGACCACGCCCTTGGCGATGGTGTCGCACTGCATGATGCCGCCGAAAATGTTGACCAGTATCCCCTTCACCTTCTTGTTCTTGAGCATGATCTTGAACCCTTCGGTCACTTTTTCCGCGGTGGCGCCGCCGCCGACGTCGAGGAAGTTGGCCGGTTCCGCGCCGTACAGTTTGATCGCGTCCATGGTCGCCATCGCAAGCCCGGCACCGTTCACCAGGCAGGCGATGTTGCCATCGAGCGAGATATACGAAAGGTCGAATTTCGATGCTTCAATCTCGGCCGCGTCTTCCTCGTCGAGGTCGCGCAGCGCCACCAGGTCCGGATGCCGGAACAGGGCGTTCGAATCGAAATTGATCTTGGCGTCCAGCGCCACCACGCGGCCGTCGCCGGTGAGCACCAGCGGGTTGATCTCGGCCAGGCTGGCATCGGTGTCCCAGAACGCCTTGTACAGGGACTGAAGCACCGCACGTGCCTGCGGCACCGACGCGCTCGGGATGCCGATTTTCGCCGCGACCTCGTCGGCCTCGGCGTTCTTGATCCCGGTTTCCGGATCGACGAATACCTTGTGGATCTTCTCTGGTGTCTTCGCGGCGACTTCCTCGATGTCCATGCCGCCTTCGCTCGAGGCCATCAGGCACACCTTCTGCGTGACGCGGTCCACCACGATGCCGACGTAGAGTTCCTTCTTGATGTCCGCGCCCTCTTCGATCAGCAGCCGCCGCACTTTCTGCCCTTCGGGACCGGTCTGATGCGTTTTCAACTGCATGCCCAGGATCTGCCCGGCGAAGGCTCTCACCTCGTCCAGCGATTTCGCCAGCTTCACCCCGCCACCCTTGCCGCGGCCACCGGCGTGGATCTGCGCCTTGACTACCCACACCTTGCCCGGGATAGCCTGCGCCGCCTTGACCGCCTCATCGACGGAAAAGCAGGGCGCTCCCCGCGGGGTGGGCACGCCAAACTTTCGCAGCACTTCCTTCGCCTGGTATTCGTGAATTTTCATTTCTCGGTTCCTGGTTGAATTGCAATCGGATGATCAGACAGATGCGGACACACAGCGTTGATCCAGGTCAATCGGCGTCAATCCGTGCCCGTTTTTGCTTCGCGCTGCCAGCGCGGATAGTACCGGCGCACCGCCTCGCCGCCGGTATCGAGCGCGTAACCTTCGACGCGCACGTTACGGGTGTGTTTGCGGATGCGGGAGACGGAATCTGCGGGCAGCGGCATTGCTCAGGGGAAAATGTCATTGAAACCAAAGCCGAATGGTAACACAATCACATGCCCCCAGATCAAATGCGCGATGCACAAAGAGTGGGCCGTAAACAGCACCACGCGGTTCAAGATTTTTGTTTACTCATTAAAATTGCCGGCATGCGCAAACCAACATGAAACACATTCTCGCCCTCGATCAAGGCACCACCAGCTCGCGCGCCATAGTCTTTGCCGAAGACGGCAGCGTGCGCGCCATGGCGCAGCAGGAATTCGGCCAGATTTTCCCGCATCCAGGCTGGGTGGAGCACGAGCCGGAGGAAATCTGGGCATCGCAGTTGAGGGTCGCGCGCCGCGCGCTCGCCCAGGGCGGACTGAAAGCAGCCGACATCACCGCGCTAGGCATCGCCAACCAGCGCGAGACCACTATCGTGTGGGAGCGCAGGTCCGGCCAGCCGATGCATAACGCCATCGTCTGGCAGGATCGCCGCACCGCCGACGCGTGCGCTAACCTGAAGCGGCGCGGCAAGACGCAGCTCGTGCGCAGCAAGACCGGCCTGGTGCTGGACCCGTATTTCTCCGCCACCAAACTCGCCTGGCTGCTCGACAGCATTGCGGGCCTGAGGTCGCGCGCCGAGCGCGGCGAGCTCGCATTCGGAACGGTTGACAGCTGGCTCGCGTGGAAGCTCTCCGGCGGCGCGCTGCACGTCACCGACGTGTCGAACGCCTCGCGCACCATGCTCTACAACATCCACACGGGCGACTGGGACGAGGCACTGCTCGCGCTGTTCCGGATTCCGCGCGCACTGCTGCCGCAGGTGCTGCCCTCTTCCCGCCTCTACGGCGAGAGCGCAAAGAGCATTTTCGGCGCTCCGATCCCGATCGCCGGCATTGCCGGCGACCAGCAGGCGGCGCTCTTCGGCCAAGCCTGCCACACCGCGGGCATGGCCAAGAACACCTATGGCACCGGTTGCTTCATGCTGCTCAACACCGGCGCCGATGCCGTGCCGTCCAAGCACGGCCTGCTCACCACCCGCTGCGCCCAGAGCGCAGCGAAACCCCAGTACGCGCTGGAAGGCAGCGTGTTCGTCGCCGGCGCCGTGGTGCAGTGGCTGCGCGACGGCCTTGGCATCATTTGCGCATCGAGCGAAGTCGAAGCGCTCGCCGCGAGCGTGGAAGACGCGGGCGGCGTCTATCTGGTGCCGGCCTTCACTGGTTTGGGTGCGCCGCACTGGGACGCTTGCGCGCGCGGCACCATGCTCGGTCTCACGCGCGGGACCACCCGCGCGCACATCGCGCGCGCGGCACTCGAAGCGATTGCGTTTCAGTCGGCGGAAGTGCTGCAAGCGATGCAAAAGGATGCCGGCATCCGCTTGAAGGAACTGCGCGTAGACGGCGGCGCCGCCGCCAACGACACGCTGATGCAGTTCCAGGCCGACATCCTCGGCGTGCCGGTGCTGCGTCCCAAGGTGCTCGAGACCACCGCGCTCGGCGCAGCCTATCTCGCCGGGCTGGCCACGGGGGTGTGGAAAGACAGCGCCGCGATAGGCCGCCAGTGGGCGGTCGGGCGCCGCTTCGAGCCCGGCATGAGCCGCGCCAACGCCCAGGCGCGCATGGCCGGCTGGGCGCGCGCGCTCGAACGATCGAAGGGCTGGGCCGAGCGCTAATCCTTTTCAGGCCGTGCCGCCTACGGTCAGACCGTCGATCCGGAGCGTCGGCTGGCCCACGCCCACCGGCACGCTCTGGCCTTCTTTGCCGCAGGTGCCGACGCCGGTGTCGAGGCGCATGTCGTTGCCGATCATGGACACGCGCTTGAGAACATCCGGGCCGTTACCGATGAGCGTGGCGCCTTTCACCGGATAGGAGACCTTGCCGTTCTCGATCATATAGGCCTCGGAGGCGGAGAACACGAACTTGCCGCTGGTGATGTCCACCTGCCCACCGCCGAAGTTCACCGCGTACAGGCCGCGCTTGACCGAAGCGATGATCTCCTGCGGGTCCTTGTCGCCGTTCGGCATATAGGTGTTGGTCATGCGCGGCAGCGTGGTGTGGGCATAGGACTCGCGCCGGGCGTTGCCGGTGACCGGCACACCCATCAGGCGCGCATTCAAGCTGTCCTGCATGTAGCCGCGCAGGATGCCGTCCTCGATCAGCACCGTGCGCTGGCTGGTATTGCCCTCGTCGTCGATGTTGAGCGAACCGCGCCGGTCGGCAATGGTGCCATCGTCCACCACGGTGACACCCCTGGCCGCGACGCGCTGGCCGACGCGGCCGGAGAAGGCCGAACTGCCCTTGCGGTTGAAATCGCCCTCCAGGCCGTGACCGATCGCCTCGTGCAGCAATATCCCCGGCCAGCCCGGCCCGAGCACCACCGTCATGCTGCCAGCCGGCGCCGACCGCGCGCGCAGATTCACCAGCGCCTGATCCACCGCCATCCCGGCATACTGCCGTAGGCGCGCGTCATCGAAATAAGCGTAATCGAAACGCCCGCCGCCACCGGCGCTGCCCTGCTCGCGCCGGCCGTTTTCTTCGACGATCACGGTGAGCGAGACGCGCACCAGCGGGCGCACGTCGGCCGCCATCAGACCGTCCGAGCGCGCCACCAGCATCACCTCGTATTCCCCGGCGAGACCCGCCATCACCTGCACCACGCGCCGATCGAGCGCGCGCGCATGGATCTCGAGCCGCTCGATCAGCCGCACCTTGTCCGCATCGGCGAGCGACGCAAGCGGATCCACCGCGCGGTACAGGTCGCGCCCAACGCCGCTTTGCGCTACCTGCGTGCGCGCGTGACCGCTGCCAGCGATGCGAATGCGGCCCTCCTGGTCGTGTTGGCCAATCGCGCGCGTGGCCTTCGCCGCATCTTCCAGCGCGATGAGGCTGATGTCGTCGGAGAAAGCAAAGGCGGTCTTCTCGCCGGAGATAGCGCGCACGCCCACGCCCTGCTCGATGTTGAAACTGCCCGCCTTGACGATGCCCTCCTCCAGGCTCCAGCCCTCGGAACGCACGTACTGGAAGTACAGGTCGGCATAGTCGATCCGGTGCGCCATGATCGAGCCGAACACCTGCTCGAGCTTGCCCGCGCCAAGGTCGTAGGGCGCGAGCAGGCAGGATTCGGCGGTGGTGAAGAGCTGGGCCTGGGCGTGGGAAACGGTCGAAGTCTGCATGGGGTCGGTCGCGATCCGGACAAAAAGATGCATTCTACGCTCAGACCGGCTGCCGGTCGGCCTAGTTCTTGCGCCGGCGCGTCAGAGCGTTGCCGGCACAGATACGCGATAGACTGCGCGCGGCTGTCCAGCGCGATCTGCCGGATACACGGTGCGCCCCTCCAGCGGGCTGCGCACCCCGCGCCCGCCCTTGTTCAGCACATGGATATAGATCATGGTAGTCGAGACATCGCTGTGCCCGAGCAGCTCCTGCACCGTGCGGATGTCGTAGCCGTCGGGCAACAGATGGGTGACGAACGAATGCCGGCTATGCCGAGATCGGCATAGGCGCCACACCACAGGCCAATAGCGTCGCGAGCGCGGGGAAACTCCGGTCACCCTACGGGTTCCCTCCGTTTCCCCGCGCTCCCTTCGTCCATTATTCATCGTGGTGTTCGGATAACGCCGGAACTCAAGTGTTCGATTAACGCTGGAACTCGGCCGCTGATACTTCGCCCTTTATGCTATGATTTCGAGCCTGCAAAATCCGTTTTCAAGCCCTGGTTTTCTGCCCTTTTTTTCCGTGCCTATAGAACGCATCCATTCCCTCATCGACGCCGACCTGCGCGCGGTGGACGCCATGATCCGGCGGCGGATCGAGTCCGACGTCCTGCTGATCCGCCAGGTGGCCGAGTACATCATCGCCGGCGGCGGCAAGCGCCTGCGCCCGGCCATGCTGCTCCTCGCGGCCGGCGCGACCGGCTATGGCGGCCACCATCACCATGAACTCGCCGCTGTGATCGAGTTGATCCACACCGCGACCCTGCTGCACGATGACGTGGTCGACGAATCCGGGCTGCGCCGCGGGCGCAAGACGGCCAACGCGACTTTCGGCAACGCCGCCAGCGTGCTGGTGGGCGATTTTCTGTATTCGCGCGCGTTCCAGATGATGCTCGCGGTGGACGACATGCACGTCATGTCAGTGCTGGCCGACGCCACCAACACCATCGCCGAAGGGGAAGTGCTGCAACTGCTGAACGTGCACAACGCCGATACCGACGAAGCACGCTACCTTGAAGTGGTGAGGCGCAAGACCGCCAAGCTGTTCGAGGTCGCCACCCGCCTCGGCGCGGTCCTCGGCCGAGCCGAGGCCGAGACTGAAGAGGGACTGGCGCAGTATGGCACGCACGTGGGTACCGCCTTCCAGCTGATCGACGACGTGCTCGATTATTCCGGCGACCTGCACGAGACCGGCAAGAACCTGGGCAACGATCTCAACGAGGGCAAACCGACGCTGCCGCTGATCTACGCCATGCGCAAGGGCTCGCCCGCGCAGGCGCAAACGGTGCGCCATGCGATCGAGCGAGGCGGGCGGGAGGACTTCGCCGCGGTGCTCGAAGCCATCACCGATACCGGGGCGCTGGACTACGCGCGCGAGCAGGCGCGGCGCGAAGCCGCGGCGGCCTGCGCCGCCATCGAGCGTTTGCCGAATTCAAAATACCGCGACAGTTTGCTACAATTGGCGGACTTCGCGGTCAATCGCAACCACTGACCGCGTTCGTTTCTCGGGGGTTCGCCCCCGTCCGTACCACCTCGGGGTGTAGCTCCGCCTGGTAGAGTACTGCGTTCGGGACGCAGGAGTCGGAGGTTCAAATCCTCTCACCCCGACCATCAAACCCTTTGACAAGACCGGTACTTGTGCCGGTCTTGTCATCCCACCTCATCCAGCGCTCTACCTCTTCTTGTCACCTCGAGTGTGGCCAAATTGTAGCCAAATTGTAGCCAAAATGTCGATGATAACTGCCGTTTTTCCAGTCAAAACGAACAAGTTCCATGTCATCGCGCTTGTTCGTCCATCAACGTGACCGTCCCGCTATCGCCATCCACTTTCACCATGACGCCGTCGCGCACCAACACCATAGCATTTTCCACCACCACTGCCGGGATACCGGCTTCGCGAGCCTGACAGGCGCCGTGCGAAAGGATGCCCCCAACCTCGATGATCAGTCCTGCAACCGTCCTAAGCAATGGCGCCAGTCCCAGGTTGGCCGAGCGGGCAACCAGGATCCAGTCCCCGGTTAACTCAACCTCGCTATTGGAAATATCCGCGCTGTCGAAATCGACAATGCGCACCACCCCGACGGCAATGCCCGGCGCCACCGCGCTTCCGACCAGAACCCGCGAATTCTCCAATACGGGGCGTTTTCCGATCGCATCAAGGCGGCTCGCGAAGATCACCGGCGGCAGGCGTTTCTCGCGCGCAAGCATTGTTGCCAAGCTCCGCTCGTTTCGGCGAAGCCAAACCTTTTCCACGACCGCCGCCTGCGGTCCGAGGCACTCCGGGAGTTCCTCCGGATAGAGATAAAAAATGTCCCCTGCTTCCAATCCGGCGCGGCGCGCCAAATGCAGCAACGCCGGGCGTATCCTGGCGTATTCCGCAGCGTAGAAATACTTAATGGTTTCGCGCAACGGCAAGAAGCTTTGCGCAATTTGCAGGTCGGCGAACAGTGCATCCACTTCGGACGCCGCTTTTCCCGAATGCTGCAGGCGCTGCCTCAGTTTCGTTTCGACCACCTTCCGATGTTCGATCTGTAGCCTAAACTCATCTGCGGGACGCCTGCCGGAAGCCGCCAATTCCTGCAACATATGTTCCACCGAATCGGGGTTTTCCGACATGCGAGGGATAGAAATCTCCAACTCGTTGGCGGCCAAGTGACCGTATCTATGAAGAAAAGCCTCACGGCTCAGGTGTCCCGCCGCAACCTGTTCGAGGTCGATCATCTGTTGCGTGATCCAGCTTCCTTGCAGGCCCTGCAGCAGCTTACTACACAGTTTTTCGCCGGCCTCGCCGAGCAGGTCCAGGAGCCGCAATCGCGTCATATCGGCGAAGAAGAAGCCGATGCGCGCGGCAATTACGAAGTGCACGCACGAGACGTGTTTTAAATGGTGCATGCGGGCGTAGACGTCCTGCACCAGCGCCTCGGCGGACATGCGGGCCTGGCCGGCATCCAGCGCTGGTTTGAGATTTTCACTGAGCGCCGGTTCGATTTCCGCTACGAAACGCCGCAAGAAGTTGTACGCGTAGTCGGCAATGCGCTCGCGGAAGGTCGCGGCAGTGCGGTAATGCCGTTCACCAACGACAGGACCGAAACGGCTCACCGCCTCGCTGCGGGTCAAGCACTGTTGATACAATCCCACTTCCGGATAATTTGCCCGCATCGGATTTTCGGCGATGCGCTTCAGGTAGCCCTGCAGGTCCACAGGGACGCCAATGTCGAAGGTGGCGGCATCGATCTCGACGTTGAAGTAAGGGTGACCGCAAATGAGTTCAAACAGGGTTTCCGTTGCGTCGTCCGGTAGCAGATAGCCCAACTGGCGCCGGCCGGCGACGATGCCACCGTTGCGGCTGGCGAAGATGTGACGGAATAGGCCAAAACTCATGGGGGTCGGGTTCGGCAGGAGTTCACCGACATTGCCGTTACTGAATATCACCTCGCTTCCCTGGAGTTTCCCATCGGACCGGAGAGTGGTAATTCGGTTACGAAGGCGCACCCTTTCCAGCCGGATGTAGGTCTCGATCTCCTCCTCCCGAGTGCAACCGGGATCTTTGATCTCGGGGACCGGGCGCGCCTGGAGGATGTATATGCGTCCTCCCCCGACGGCATATTCTATGTCCTGTGGACAGCCGAAAAAGTCCTGGATGGCGCATCCCAGCCGCACCAATTCGGCAATCTGGCCTGGATCGAGCGCGGGCCGGCATCTTGCATCTGGCGGGATCTGGAACTCCCCTGTCTGGGTGAGCATGACGGATTTTTCGGAAATGGCCTGAGAAATAACTACACCCTCCGGTGTTGCGACGAAGCTGTCCCCTGTCACGCCGCCTGAAACGAGGGGCTCGCCCAGCCCAAGCACGGCATTAATATGGAACTCGCTAGGGGAGCGGGTCAGGGGATTGACCGTAAACAGGATTCCGGCCGCATCAGCGTCTACTAGTTCCTGGACCACTACGGCCATCGCTGGGGCGCCTTTGCCGCGGTCGCCGCGGAAATGTCGGTAGAGCGAAGCCACAGGCCCGTGCAGGGATCTGAAGCATATCTCCACGGCCTCAATCAGTTTCTGCTCGCCGGTTACGCGCAGAATGCTCGAGAAGACGCCGGCCCAGCTCGCATCCGGGCGATCTTCTTCTGTTGCCGAACTTCGCACTGCCGCCGTTTTTATGCCCGCCTTGCGATAAGCGCCAAGGATCACCTCTCGTAGAGGGCCTGAGGCCAAAGACGCCTCGTGAAGATGCATGCCGAACTTCTGAAATGCGTTGGTCGTGATACAAAACCCGTTCGCGACCGGAAACCCGGCTTGTAGCAGCAATCCCAAATTGTAGGCCTTGGCCCCAACCAGCATTTGATCGCCTGGCCGTATTTCCGCAAGGTCTAGGACGTCCGCTCCGTCGGAGCGTCTGTCGAGCCTGGATGCAGCCACAAAAGTCTCGCGCATGACCCTCTCCGTCAAGCCTTTTCCCGCACTAAAAAAGAAAGACGTCAGGCTGCTATTGCGGCGCTGTCGATGCGCGTGTCATCGCGCCGGGTCCGCTCTGCGGCCCAGCGGGCCTTTAGCGCTTCCCATTCCGGCGCGAACGCGGTGAGGTCCGGGGATCCAGCCAGCACGTGATCGAGCGCGCGCCGGTAAAAACTTACAATGGCGCACACCATTTCGGTCGAGCGCTCCCGGCCCGGAATCTTGAAGCGGGAGACCCCCATTTCGACGTACTCAAGCAGCTCCCATAACAGGAGTTCGGGTCTGCTCTTGAGGCGGCGGGACTGAAGAAGGATTTTCTGCCCGTCCCGGAAAGTCCAACTGCCCTGGCAAATACGATGGCAGCTTCCGCCACGGCTGGCGCTGCCGACGAAATAGTCTTTGTCTTCGGTGTCCCGCAGGTGTTCTATGCGGAAGTAGCTGCTTGAATAGCAACGGCCCGGGCAAATCCACGCGCGGTGGGGCGTTTGAAAAAGGAATGCTTCCAGCCCGACCTCGGCTTGGCCTCGTATTTCCTCTATCTCTGCCGCACCCCAACGGTAGGGAAGAACAATGTGGTTGGCGCCCAGTTCCCGGTAAAAATGGATGTCCTCGATATTGAAAACCCCGGCGGTCACGCTGACGTGTATCTCGACCTCCGGAAAATACTGGCGGACGAGACGAATACAGCCGGGATCGCAAATCATGACGCCGCCAGCGCCCCAGGTGACATAGCGCTCAACCTTGTTCAGGAACTGCGGGATCTCGCCGGGCGACGGCATCACGTTAATCGCGACGCGAACGTCTTTGCCGACGTCGTTACCGTATTCGATCACGTACTTGATCTCAGCGTCGCTGAGCTCGTCGGTGGACGGTCTGCGGCTCCATCCCTTCGGACCGACGTAAACCGAATCTGCGCCATGCTCGAAGGCCGAGATCGCCATTTTCCTGGTGCCCCCCGGGGCCATCAAGATAACCATAGTCTCCTCTCGTTGTACCCAATAGGCTTCAATTCATGAAGGCATAGTTAAAAGTTTCGGCAGGCAGGTGATCGCAGCCAAGAGCTTCGGAACCGCAACGGTTTTTGATCTCCCCGAAAAGCCGGTTGAGGTCCGCAACCACGCCCATATTCCAGGTGGTGCAAATCCGGGTTTCCCATTTCCCGCGCAGCGCATGCAAACGCGCGAGGTTATTGTCGTCCAGAATATGTTCGGCGATATGCGCCCAGATTTCGTCGTTCTTGTGCATCAAGGTCACCGCTTCGCAAAACGCTCCGATGAACGCACGGATCAGCGCCGGGCGGCGCGCAATGAACTCGTCCCTGAAGGTGAAAAACGTGGTGGGTACCGCGCCGATCCTGAGTTCCGGAACAAGCTCAAGCACGTCGCACACCTGGCGGAACCGGCCGGACACCACGAGTCCGGGGATCAGGTGCCAGTAAAGCAAAGCGGCCTCGACCTCGCCCGCCTGCAACTGCCGGAGCAGCGCGGTCTTGGACCCAGACTCTTGCACCGACGCCTCGGCCTGGGGATCGAAGCCGAATCGCTTGATGCACACGGCCCGCATAACCGCCCAGTTCTTGTCCAGCAGCCGCACCACGCCGATTCGCCGCCCGCGGATGTCCATCAGACCGTGGATCCCGGAGTCATGCGCTACCACCAGGCCGCCCATGATGGCGCCGTAGGGAAATACGGCTGAGATCGACAGGCCTTGAGAGCGGCAGCGGGCAACGGAGATCCAGTCGGTGTCGATGAAGTCCACTTGGTCTGCCGCCAGCGCCGCTTCAGTCGATTGCAGCCTGGGTTGCACCTTGTCCCCGATAAAATCCACTTCCAACCGAAACCCGTGCTTTATATCGAGGCGGTAGCGCTTGATGGTATCCATGATCCAGCGCGGGCTGCCGCTCCCTTCAAACCCCGCCTTGAGGCAGCCCAGGTCGGCCATCGTCTGCGCGGTCCCGGCTTCGTTCGGTGCTGGCGCCATGTTCACGATTGCGCGAGCCGCTTTCTGTTGGCGGCATAGCCGTCGGCGCGCGACATCAGCGTGTCCACGCGTTTGTGTTTCTCGCTGACCCACCGCTCCCGCAACGTGAGCAGTTCCTCCAGATAGACCCGCGTATCGGTCTGGGTCCCCCGGACAATGCCGTCGATGACCCTGCGGTAAAACCGCACCAGGTCGCGGATCATGGCCACCGGCCGTTCGCGCCCCGACAATTTGAAATACCCCACTCCCAGACTGATGTATTCGGGGAATTGCGCCAGCATCAAGTGAGCATCCCGGCGCAGCTTGAGCTCGACCGAGTCAAGCCCCGGAGCGCCGAATTCCCACGTCGCCTGGCACACCCGGTAACACTCCTTGGCTCCGCGGTTGGCGCTTCCGGAAAAGTATCTCTCGCCTTCCACGTCAAGCCAGTCACGAAACTTGAGATAGCTGCTCATGATGCACTTGCCCGGGCAGATCTTTCCGGTCTGGACGGTCTCGAACAGGAACACCTCCAGCCCGATGTCCGATACTTCCTTTACCTCGGCGACTTCCGCTGTCCCCCAGCGGTAAGGCAGAATAATGGCGTCGGCTCCTACCGTACGATAGAATTCGGCGTCCCGCTTATTGGTAATGCCGCTGCCGATACTGACGTGGATAATGGTCGCGGGAACGATCCGGCGAATCGAGCTAATGGCACCGGCATCGGTGACGATAAACCCAGACGCGCCCCAATCGGCGTATTGCTTTACCTTGTCGAGGAACGCGTCGAATTCAAAGGGGCTGGGATAGGTGTTCAAAACCACCCTTACCTCTTTCCCCGAACGCCCGGCGTAGTCGATTACCGCTTTGATCTCGGTGTCGGGCAACTCGGATTCGTATGGCCGCCTGCTCCACCCGAGCGGACCGACGTACACCACGTCGGCGCCTTCATCGATAGCGGTGAAGGCCATTTCCCGAGTGCCGCCGGGAGCCATTAGTTGCGTCATCGGCTAGGCACTTCCCAGGTACCGCTGCCCTGCGCTTTCGAAATAATAGCCGTTGCACAGTCCCATCTTCGCCAGAGCAGAAAGCTGTGCGACCGAAGTGGACGTATCGGCAGCCGTTTCGTCCTCCGATGCACGAGTGATCGCATCGCGATAGATCCGCCCCACCGTGGCCACATAATCCGGACTCTCGCCATGGCTTTGCACATAGAAATTGGTCAAGCCCTCGGCCACCAGCGTGTCGACGTGCTCGACCATGCACAGGTCCTTGCCGCTCAAGGTCATGCGGCCGGCCTCCCTGAGCGACCACTTCCCTTCTTGCCGGGTCAACCAGTGATCCTTGGCGCAGTGGAAGGCGCACTTTTCGGCGCCGCCAGCGGCATGTTCCAGGATGAAACAGGTTTCCGATATCACCAGCGGGATTTTTCCGTGCACCGGTACCAGCACCTCAATCGGGGTATGGTCGCGGATGTAAATGATTTCCTTCAGGCTCAACTCGGGATTTGGGTAAACCCGCACCACGCCATAGTCTTTCAACACTTTGGCGGTTTCGTGCGTATAGAGGTTGCCGAACACGCCCAAGTGCACCGGGATGCTGCACCCCATCTCCCTCAGAATGCGCAGCAATCCCAGGTTATGGACTTCCAGGGCGTCCACCGGAAGGCGCATCGCCTGCTCGATAACGCCGCGAACCCAGGGAAGGTCGTGATTGCTTGGCACCGCGTACAGGCACACATAGCATTTCTTGCCCTCGGCTTTGACCCTGTCCACACCTTCCTGCAAAGTCTCCGGATGGGAGCAGAAGTTGTTCGGGTATTCAGGACAAGAAAAATCCCCCAGGTACAGCGCGTCGTAGGCGGAGTAGTCGCCTTGGCGCAGTTGCTTTAAATTGTCCACGTTGGTCGATAGCTCAAACATTTCATTCCTCCGAATCAAGAAAACCTTTAGCCAGGAAACACGGCGCTAAGCGCTTGCCAGCATTACCCGGCGCGATTCCGTTTCCGCCTCCGAAATCAGCAGGTCGTCGCGTACCCCCCGCTCGACAGTCCAGCGCCGGCGCAGCGCTTCCAATTGCGGAGCGAACGGCGCGAGGTCGGGGCGATCGTTTTCCAGGATCAGGTCCACTACCCTGCGGTAAAGGCGGACAATCTCGCGCACGAGGTTCGTGGAGCGGTCCCTGCCAGGGACTTTGAGGCAATCGACACCGGCCTTGAGGTAATCGGGCAGTTCCGTAAGCCACAGCGCCGGATTGGTTTTTGTAGTCATGTGCTCCCGGGAAATCACGCCATCCACGCTGAAGTCCCATTCGCTCTGACAAACCCGCAGGCAGTCCCCGCCGCGGCTGGCACTGCCGAAAAAATAATCCTTGCCCGTTTCATCCAGCCAGCGGCGGAAACTGAAAAAGCTGCTCATCATGCATTTGCCCGGACAGATCTTTCCACCGGAAGGCGTTTTGAACAGGAATACCTCGATTCCGACATTGCCTTCGCTTTTCATTTGCGCGATTTCTGCCACGCTCATGCGGTAAGGCAACACCACATAGCTCGCGCCAATGGCGCTCAGAAACTTGACGTCTTCGTAGTTGGTAATGCCACAGCCGACGCTGGTGTGAATAGCGGCTGCCGGCACGTGTTGACGCACCAGGCGCATGCAGCCGACATCGCTGATCATGAACCCCTTTGCTCCCCAGGACGTGTACATCCGCACGCGCTCGAGAAACATGGGAATCTCCGTGGAACTGGGCAGAGTGTTCATCACAATGCGCACTTCTTTGTCTTTGCTTAGCGCGTAGTCGATGACCTCGTGAATGTCATTGTCGTCGAGTTCGTGTTTGGCCCCGCGCCGGCTCCACCCGCGCACGCCTACATAGGTCGCCTCTGCACCCTCATCCAGAACGGCTTTCGCCATTTCTTTGGTGCCCCCTGGGGCCATCATCATTACCATCGTGAAACCTCCCCTGGTCTGTTTGGATTACTCATTGCCGGTCGATAGGCACACTCAGCGCAGGCTGATACTCGCGAAAAATCCGGCGCAAGGCATCGATGAAATATTCGTTGTCCTCTGCCAAGCCCGCGCTTACCCGGATGTATTCAGGCAGCCCAAACGCCGTCATTCCCTTCACTAAGATTCCGCGTTGTTCGAGAAGACGGCGCACGTCCTCCCCGCCGCCGACCCGTAGCAGCAGGAAATTGGCTTCCGAACGCACATGGTCGAACCCGAGCGTATCGAGCGCCCGGTACATGTAGCTCTTGGCGGCGGTGCAGTGCGCGACGCTGCGGCGCAAATGCGCCTCGTCCTCAAGCGCAGCGATGGCGGCAACCTGCGCCAACGCATTGGTGTTGAAGTGCTGGCGCATTGCATCCGCCCGCCGTACCACGTGGGCCGGCGCGACCGCGTAGCCGATACGCAGTCCCGCCAGTCCGTAGGCCTTGGACAGCGACCTGAGAACGAGCACCGGCCGTTCTTGGTTGACGTACTCCAGAGATGCGGGGAAGTCTTCCCGCTGGACGTATTCGAAATAAGCCTCGTCGAGAACTACCAGGACCTCCTCGGGAAGCCGGTCGAGAAACCAAGCAAGCGCGGATCCGCCTACCGTGGTACCGGTCGGATTGTTGGGATTGCCGATGATGACGAGGCGTGTCCGGCTGTTGACGCGCTCAAGCATGGCGTTGAGGTCATGATGATGGTTTCGGAGCCGGACCAAGACTTTCCGGCCGTGCGCCCGCTCCACGGCAGACTGATAAGGGAGGAAGGAAGGCACCGCGATGATCGCTTCGTCACCCGGAGCGAGGCAGGCACGCGCCGCCAACTCGATGATCTCACACGAACCGTTTCCGAGCACGATCTGCCGTGGAGCGACTCCCAGTTTGCTGGCCAGCGCCGCTCTGAGTTTACTTCCGTCTTTGTCGGGATAACGGTGCAGCCGGTCCAGGCTGGCCATGATCGCGTTCGCAACCTTGGGAGACGGCCCCAGCGGGTTCTCGTTGGCGGAGAGATCTATCACCGAGCGTTGCGCCGCGTCGGCACGCGACGGAAGACAAAGGCTCATAGGGGCATCGCCCAGCGATTGTACGACTCAATTCTGCGGCAGCCCGGACATTCTCCCAACACGAAAAACCTGATTTGGGGCTAATGATTTTACTGAGTCTGCGCCGCGAAGCCGGCACCTGGGGGCTTCAAGGATCGATAAGACCGCAGCGCATCGCTATTAGTGCGAGCTCGGCCGAGTTCGCCGCGCCTAGCTTCCGCTTGATGTTGTAGAGGTGGGTGCCGACGGTGTGCGGGCTCAGGCACAGGACTTCGGCGATTTCCGCCACGGACTGGCCGTGGGCCAGTGACAGGAACACCTTGAACTCCTTGTCGCTCAGCACGTCCACCGGATTGCGATCGCCGGTGATCTGCTGCATGGCGAGTTGCTGGGCGATGGCGGGCTCGAGGAAGGTCTTGCCCTGAGACACTTGGCGGATCGCCTGGATCAGCTCTTCGGCGGCACTGCGTTTCGACAGGTAGCCCATCGCCCCCGCTTTCAGCACCCGTTTGGGATGCATAGTGTCATCGTGCGCTGAGAGTACCAGGATGCGGGCGGCCGGATCCTTGGCGAGAATGCGGTTCACTGCCTCGAGGCCGCCGATCCCTGGCATCGAGATGTCCATGACCACCACGTCGGGCCGGACCTCGGGATAAATCCGGGTTGCCTCTTCACCGCTGTCCGCTTCGGCCACCACCCTTATGTCGCAAGATCCCTCAAGCAGCAGACGAAAACCCATGCGCACCACGGCATGGTCGTCCACCAGCATGACTTTTGTCGGGGTTGCCGTCATGGCTTCATTTTACCGGAGCCTCAATCCTGAGGATTGGGAGGCTTACCCTGACGGTGACCCCGCCCGCGGGCGGACTCTCCACGGCGAAGCGGCCGTTCAGGGCCTGCACCCGCTCCCGCATCCCTATCAGGCCGAAATGGCCGGAATCGAGTTCGCCGCTCATTATCATCCCCTTGCCGTCATCCCGGATCACGAGTTCGAGTGCATCGCCCTCAGGGCTGCCTTCGCCATTCTTGCCGCGCGGAACGCAAGTCAGCGAAATTTCCGCCCTCGAGGCACTGGCATGGCGAATGATGTTGGTGAAACACTCCTGGACCACGCGGTAGACGGTGATGTTTACCGCTTCGCCGAGGTCGTCGAGCTTGCCCTCGAGCTTCAGCTGGAAATCGATTTCCGGATGGCGTGACGCCCACGAAGCCACCGTGTCCTGCAGGGTTTCGGTGAGCCCCAGGTTGTCGAGGGCGCTCGGGCGCAATTGCCGCACGATGCCGTGCACCACGTCGTACATGTGACCGGCCACCGAGACGATGGTCTGGACGCTGGCGTGGATTTCGGGAGAAACGTCCTTGGCTCGGTTGGCAACCGAAGCGCCGATGGTCTTGATCGCGGTAATGCACTGCCCCAGTTCGTCGTGGAGTTCCCGCGCGAGGTTGCGCCGCTCCTCCTCGAGATGGCTCTGGATGATGTGCGCAAGCTGGCGGTTCTGCTGCAGTTCCCGCTCCGCCTGCTGCGCGCGCTTGCGCTCGGTGATGTCGCGCATGCCGCAGATGCCGCCTATGACCTGTTCGTTGTGGGGGTCGATCAGCGGGGCGGCCGATAACGCCACTTCGAGGAGATGCCCGTCCTCGGTCATGCGCTGGGTCTCGAAGCCCTCCAAGAACTCGCGCCGGGAAATCATCGCCAAATGCTCGGAAACCTCGGCTTCCTTTCCCGGCGGCGCAAGCAAGGTGGCGGAGCGGCCGGCGATCTTGTCCGCGCGGTAGCCGAACAGCCGCTCCGCCGCGGGATTCCAGTAGGAGATGTTCCCTTTCAGGTCATGGATCATCACGGCATCGCTCGACTGCCGCACTGCCAGGGCCAGGCGGCGGTTTTCCGCCATGCTGTCCTCCAGGGCCCCGGCGATCCGGTTGAAAGTCTGGCTGATGGATGAGAATTCGGGCAGCGCGAAATCGGGGAGGCGCACTTCGAAACTGCCCCGGCCCATTTCCGACAGACCGCCGAGAATGGTCCTGACGGGCCGCAGCGAGCGGCCGATGAGCCAGGATACCAGGGCGTTGAGCAACACGAAGAATCCCAGAGCGATCCACATGAGGCCTCGCAGATCGTCCCAGGCATCCAGAGTCGAGCGCGAAGCATCGGGTACGATGAGCAGGGTTCCGCCCCGGATGCGGATGGTGACCGTCGTGGTCTTGGGTTCCACCAGTCTGGCAAACCAATCCGGGGCGTAGCGCCCCGCCTTGTAGGTGAAGGGAGGCGATGCATAAAGCAGGTGCTGCAGGTCGTCGTAGACGCGGATCTCGTTCGCCCTCACCCTGCCCAGATGCCGGAGAAAATCCTGCATGATGTCCCGCTGGGAGCCGGTAACGGGAATGAACTGGCTGCTGTACACCACGGCGGTGGTAAGGAGCTGTTCCGTCACCTTGGTGCCTGCGGCTATTTCCTCGCGGATCTGGCGGCGGGCATCGTCGACGATGACGATCCCCAGCGCCAGCATGAACAGCACCATCATCACCGTGATCAGCAGATTGATGCGAAATCGCAGGCTCACTTTGAATAAATCCCTTGCACGAGACGAGCGCCTTGAAGTCTTGACAGGCTTTCACCAGGGTTTCCGCGAGCCCGCCGCCGAACGCCGAATGGCCTATTGGCAATCAACCAGATAGGCAGGCTTTGCGCATGGCATGTCATGCGCATTTCACCCCCAACTGCTACAGCCATCGGTACCGCAATCCGACCCAGACTCCGCGCGGGGCTCCGTAGCCTCGAAATCGCTCGATGGCCCGATTGGCGCCGTCGAAGCGGCTGCCCTTCGCGGTGAAAAAGGAAAGTTCGTTTTTGTTCAGGTCCGGATACGTATGGGCTTGCCGGATGTCGTCAGAAACCCTAGGATGGTACCCCCCCAGCGCGCACGGCAAGCGAAAGAAAGTTGATTTTAGCGCCGGACTCGAACGCGCTCATGGCGTGCCGCGTGAACGATGACAGGCATCATGGTAACACAAGGCCGGGAACTGAGCGCCGAGGATACCCTTCAGTTCCCACCCAGATCTCCTCATTTTGAAATTACGGCGAGGACCTCCAGGAAATCCGCATTTGGGGTAGAGTCCGGGCCAAACGCAGGGCGGGAAACCGCTGGAGAAGAACGCACGGGCGAACCGAACTGACGGTGGAGCAGCGGGGACAAACTTGGAAAACAAAGCCGGTTAAGCGAATCTCGGCGTGGTCGCCTCGGAGCGCGGAGCGAGTGAGTAGCGTCAAATCATGAAGATGAAAATAGATTCCACTGATTTCCGTGTGCGGCCCGGGGCAAAGGTCAACCTCGGTGAGTCGCCGACGATGGTGAAGCCCTTCTGCGGGTCGAAGATGCGGCATCGAGAAGAACGGTGAACTATGAGCGCAGGGAAGCTGACCATCGAAGCCGAGTTGGAAATGATTCAGCGCGAATCATTCGGCCACTTTGTGCATGAGACGAATTTCGCCAATGGGCTGGTGAAGGGTTGTCTCCGGCAGGACAACCAGCGCGCTTCGCGCTCACGCGGTAAAGTCTGCTTTTCAACAACTGCGAAATGAGAAAGGCCAGAAACCATGCCTATGGCACTTAACGAATGGCTGTCACCGCAGGTGGCAAACATCCTCCTCGTGCTCTTTCTGTCTTTTCTGATCGGCTTGGAGCGAGAGGAACGGAAAGCCGGTGTTGAGAAGTACGCCTTCGGCGGAGTGCGCACCTTCCCCTTGATTGGATTGGTCGGCTATGCCATGGCGTATTTATCCGGGAACCAACTCGTGCCACTGGCAGCGGGATTCGTCGCGATCGCTGGATTCCTGTTGCTTTCTTATTGGCACAAGCTCGTCACTGGCGGATTTGCCGGGGTGACCTCAGAAATAGCCGGTCTTATCACCTACTTGATAGGCGCGCTGGTTTTTCAGCAGCATCTGTGGGTTGCCACTGCGCTGGGTGTCGCCACCATGTTGTTACTTGAGCTGAAAGGGGGCCTGGAAGGACTCACGCAACGTATTGCACCGGACGACATTTTCACGTTTACAAAATTTCTTCTCCTCACGGCGGTCATTTTGCCTATCTTGCCCAATGAGCAATATAGCCAGTTCCAGATTAATCCTTTTAAATCCTGGCTGGTTGTTGTGGCTGTGAGCGCGGTTTCTTATGGTAGTTATGCAATTCAGAGATTGACCAAGGGGCAAAGTGGAGTAATCCTCGCTTCGATCCTTGGCGGCGCCTATTCGTCAACACTGACGACCGTGGCCCTTGCGAAGAGCTCTTCCGACGAAAGTCATCCTCATTTGTTCTCCGGCGGAATCCTGATCGCATCGGGTGTAATGTATCTGCGTCTGGCCGTACTCCTGGCTTTCTTTAACCGGGATTTGATGACCGTATTGGCTCCTTCATTCGCCGCATTGGGCGGCTTGGCAATTTGCACAGGGTGGTTCTGGTCGCGCATGAGCGATGCAAGTTCTCGGGAGATCAAGAAACACGTTGAACCTAAGAACCCGCTCGAGCTACGTGCTGCTTTTCTGTTTGCCCTGCTTTTCCTGGCCATGCTGATAGCCACCCGTCTCGCCGTTGTCTACCTTGGTCACGCCGGCGTCTATACGCTTGCGGCCATTATGGGAGTCACGGACGTGGACCCCTTTATCATGGGCATGACGCAAGCGGCTGGGGGAGTGACTCCGTTGCCCGTGGCGGCCGCAGGGATTCTTATCGCGGCTGCCAGCAACAACATTGTCAAAGGCGCGTACGCGTACTTTTTGTCTTCCCGCCAGGCGGGTATCGAGAGCGCATGTCTCCTGACCGGTTTAGCGGCGCTGGGGCTTACGCCTTTGCTTTGGTAGAAGGCATCTCGAAAAATAGTGGTTAAAGTATCCGTTAACGTTCAATGAGTTCTGTTAACTCAGGCGCATCCGTCAGACACATGAGGAGGCGCCATGAGTCGAGCCGAGGAACTCACCGAGGAGCAATGGGCGGTCATCGAACACCTGTTTCCGGAGCTGCAGCCGCGCGAGGATGCGCGAGGCCGGCCGCCGGCAGATACCCTGCTGCTGACGCGGCCGCGTGACCTGTCGCTGCAGGTTCGCTTACTATTCCGCGGCAGCGTCAAATTTGCAAACGGCGGGTTCGAGCGCCGCGCGTGTCTGCTAAAATGGGCGCAGGAGGTGTATGTCCGACAAGCTCATCGTGCCCGTCGACTCGTTTTCTTGCCCATCGAGCTGCCGACGTGGAGAATATCCGCGCCACGCCGGCGCGCCTGATCAGGACGCATCTTGAGCAAATTTCTGCTGCTGATTCTCGCTGTCGTAGCCGCATGGTGGCTGATCAAACGTTTGCGCGGCAAGGACACGTCCGAGGATGCGCCCGACTCTGCTGCACCCGGCCCTGCGCCAGAACAAATGGTCAACTGCAGCCATTGCGGCCTGTATCTTCCGCAAAATGAGGCCATTGCAGAAGGCGACAGATTCTTCTGCTGCGCCGAGCACCGGCGCCGCGCGGGCTAGCGTCGATCGAGAATGATTACCTGGCAGTTCGCACCCGACACGCAGCCCGACTCGTTCTGGGTTTCGCTAAGCTATTTTAATGTCTACCGATTGCTGCTCGCAGGCGTGTTCCTCGCCGCGGTGCTGATTTTCGGCGATAGTCTCAATTTCGGCAGTCACAACCTCGCGCAGTTCCAGTACGTCAGCGGTGCCTACCTGCTGCTGGCTGTCGCTTACCAGGTGCTGCTGAAAAAAACGCGCAGGCATTTCAATTTTCAACTGAGCCTGCACGTTTTCACCGACATCGTGGCGACGGTGCTGTTGATGAATGCGAGCGACGGCTTCCGCAGCGGTCTGGGCGTGATGCTGCTGATCTCGCTCGCGGCGGCGGCCCTGGTGAGCCGCGGTACGCTGATGCTGTTCTATGCTGCGCTCGCGTCCATCGCCATCCTGCTGGAGCAGACCTACTGGATTCTGAGTCTGGATCACAGCACCGCCAATTACGTGCAGCCGGGACTGCTGTCGATAGGGTATTTCGCCACGGCGCTGATCACCAATCAACTGGCGCAGCGGGTCATTCGCCAGGAACGGGTAATGCGCCAGCGCTCGGTCGATCTGAGCAATCAGCTGCGCATCAACCAATTGGTGATCCAGGACATGCAGGATGCCGTACTGGTCGTGGATGTTAACGGCTTGGTGCGCCAGCATAATCCGCAGGTGTCCATGTTGCTGGGATGGCAGGCGCCGGAGCTCGACCAGATCGAAAAGTACTCGCCCGAGATCGCCGGCCTGCTCGAGCGCTGGCGCAGCCAGCGCGACAATCCGACGCAAACGCTGCTGCTGCCGGGCAGCGGCAAGCTGGTGCGTGCGCGCTTCGTCGAGGCAGGGACCGACGGCGGCAGCATTTCCCTGGTATTCCTCGAGGATCTGTCGCGCCTGCAGGAGCAGGCGCAGCAACTGAAGCTGGCGGCGCTGGGTCGACTCACTGCCAATATCGCGCACGAGATCCGCAATCCGCTGTCGGCGATCAGCCATGCGAGCGAACTGTTGCTGGAAGATCCCGGCGGTTCCTCGCAGGAGCGATTGCTGCATATCATCCAGGACAATTCCAAGCGCCTCGATCGCATGGTGCGCAACGTGCTCGAACTGACGCGGCGCGACCGGGTGCGACCGGAGACCATTCGACTGGTGGCTTTTCTGCCCGCGTTCATAGACGAATTCGCGCAGAACGAGAAGATCCCCGCATCAAGCTTTGCGCTGGACGTGCATGAGGCAAGCGAAATCGTGTTTGACCGGGTGCATTTGCAGCAGGTGCTGTGGAACCTGCTGCGCAATTCCTGGCGTCATTCGCGCCAGCGTGAAGGGAGCGTGCGCATGGAGGTTCGGCGCCAGGCGAATCGGGTAGAATTGCACGTGATTAACGACGGCGAGGGGGTGCCGAGGCACCTGCGGCAGCAATTGTTCGAACCCTTCTTCACTACCTATAGTGGTGGTACCGGCCTCGGGCTGTATATTGCGCGCGAAATATGTGCCGCCAACGGCGCCATCCTGGAGTACATCGAGCTGCCGGCTGAAGCCAGCGGGGCAGACTTCCGCATGCTGTGCGGTGGCAGGCCGGCATGAAGCGCGCCGAGCGCAGAGGCGATCCGGCCGCCATGGTTCTGGTGGTCGATGACGAGGCCGATATCCGCGAATTGCTGGAACTGACCTTGTCGCGTATGGGGCTGGCGGTGGAATCTGCGGCCGGCGTGGCAGAGGCGCATGCGCTGCTGCGGGCAAAGCAGTTCGACCTGTGTCTCACCGACATGCGTCTGCCCGACGGCGAGGGCCTGGATCTGGTGCGCTATATCGGTGAGCATTGCAGGGATCTTCCGGTAGCGGTGATCACTGCCTACGGCAGCGCCGAAAACGCGGTTGCGGCGCTCAAGGCCGGCGCTTTCGATTACCTGTCCAAGCCGGTATCTCTGCAAGATCTGCGCACCCTGGTCAAGTCTGCGCTCAAGTTGGCAAAGTCGGTTTCTGCTGCAAAGCCGGTGCGTCACCAGTTGCTGGGCGAATCACCCGCGATGCAGCAGGCGCGCGAGATGATAGTCAAACTCGCTCGCAGCCAGGCGCCGGTCTACATCAGCGGGGAATCCGGCAGCGGCAAGGAATTGGCAGCGCGCCTGATCCATGAGCAGGGGGCGCGCCATGAGCGGCAGTTCGTTCCGGTGAACTGCGGGGCGATTCCGGAGAATCTCATGGAGAGCGAATTCTTTGGATACAAGAAAGGGGCCTTCACCGGGGCGGAGGCCGATCGCGATGGTTTCTTCCAGGTGGCGCAAGGCGGCACCTTGTTTCTGGACGAAGTTGCCGACTTGCCGCTCGCCATGCAGGTGAAGCTCCTGCGCGCCATTCAGGAGAAGCGGGTGAGAAAAGTAGGCGCCACCAGCGAGGATCCGGTGGACGTGCGCATGATCTGCGCCACCCATCAGAACCTCACCGCACTGGTCGAGGCAGGAAAGTTCCGCCAGGACCTGTATTTTCGCCTCAACGTGATCGAATTGAAAATGCCCTCCCTGAAAGAGTGCCGCGAAGATATTCCGGCGCTGGCTGAATCCATGCTCGCACGCATGGGTGGACCCGACGGTGCCGCGCCGTGCCTGTCGCGCTCCGCGCAAGCGGCGCTTGCCGGCTACGATTTTCCGGGCAATGTGCGCGAGCTGGAAAACATATTGGAGCGTGCCGTGGCTTTATGCGGCGGGGAAGAAATCGAAGCGAACGATCTGCGGCTCACGCCCGCGCGCCAGGCAGGTGAGACCGCCCCCGGCGGTAAATCGCCGTTACCGGATTATCTCGATCGGATCGAACGCGAGGCCATACTTGAAGCGCTGGGTAAGACGCGCTTCAACCGCACGGCGGCGGCCAGACTCCTCGGCATCACTTTTCGCGCGCTGCGCTACCGCATGGAGCGGCTGGGACTGCGGCTCGCGCCGGCGCGCCAGGCAGGTGAAACCGCCCCCGGCGGTAAATCGCCGTTACCGGATTATCTCGATCGGATCGAACGCGAGACGATACTTGAAGCGCTGGGTAAGACGCGCTTCAACCGCACGGCGGCGGCCGAACTCCTCGGCATTACGTTTCGCGCGCTGCGCTATCGCATGGAGCGGCTGGGAATCAGCGAACCGCGCCCATGATGGTCGATGCCGCCGGGCGCGTGGACGTCGCGCGCTATGTTGCCTCCCCCAACTGCGACGAGCGGCCGGGCGCTGAGGCGATTACGCTTCTCGTGATCCACAACATCAGCCTGCCGCCGGGAGAGTTTGGAGGCGACGGCATCGAGCGCTTGTTCACCAATGAACTCGATTCCGCTACGCATCCTTATTACCGGACCTTGGCCGGCGAGCGGGTGTCGGCGCACTTCCTTATCCGTCGCACGGGCGAGTTGGTGCAGTTCGTGCCTTGCGCGAAACGGGCCTGGCACGCCGGAGCGTCCGCATGGTGCGGACGCAGCCGCTGCAATGACTTTTCCATTGGCATAGAGTTGGAGGGCGCCGACGATGTGCCTTATGCTGAATCGCAGTACCGCCTGCTGGCAGAACTCGCGCGCGTGCTGCGTTGCGCTTATCCAATAGCCGATATCGCCGGCCATAGCGATATCGCCCCATCGCGCAAGACGGATCCCGGCCCCAGTTTCGATTGGTCTCGCTTTCGCAGCTCGATCAGTTAAGAGCTCATGGCGGAATTGGGGGATGGTTCTCCTCATACTCGCCCGAGCGTTTCTGAATTCTGAAAGCGGGTTCTAAATGCAGTTGGCGCCGGGGCGCATGGAATTCTTGCGCCGCTGCTCCACCTGCACAGACCTAAATTCATGATTTCCTCCTAGGTGCGAATCGGATTGCGAAAACAGCGCACCGCCCGCAAGTTCTTGCATTCAATCTCCGCTCGAACGAAAAATTTCAAAAACTTCTTGCAAAATCAAAAGCGAGTCACTAAAATTAGTTGCCAACTAGTGAAGAGATACTATATATTGTGGTTGTGATCTGAAATGATATGTATGACCGGCAGGGGAACGGCAATGATCAGCGCACGGGAATAGCAGGGGAAATGCATATGCAACTTGTCACCGATTCAGAAAAATCGTCCTCCCTGGCCGGTGCCAACTTTGCCCAAGTGTCAGTAGTAACAAGCCAGTCAGCCTATCCCGATTACAGGATCATTCGCGCCAAAGACGAATTTCTGATCCCGTTCATCGATACGCTCACCGATCCTGCGTTCAAGATGAGCGAAATGACCGATTCGAAGAAAGAGCGCAACTTCTTCGAAACCTGGGCGATCGAGTACCAGACCGGAGGCGCGCTCAGTCGGGATTAGCGACATTAATGCCGGCGGCATTTGAGCGGAGGCAAGCATGCGTAAGTTGACCGAGTTTCGGGCCGATAGCGATTACAGTTTGTGGCTGCGTTTCGACGATGGGTTGGAAGGACGCGTGTTCCTCGGCAATATGCTGGAAATTGGCGCTTTCAAGCTTTGGCGCGACCAGGATCAGTTTCGCCGTGTGGCGATTGATCCCGCCGCAATGACTTTGGTTTGGGATGGCGGAATCGAACTCGATCCCGCTGTCTTATATCGTGATCTGCAGGAGCGCAAGGCCGCATGAGGCCGCGCGAGTGCAGGCAAGGAATTCAGCCAGCCGGGGTTCGCCCCGGCCGGCTGGATAATCCGGGCTAAGCTAGCCGGATTGGTAGTAGTTGTTTTTCTTTAACTTGATGAAGGAGCTTTACCATGGCAACGAAGAAAAAAGCAAAGAAAGCAGCAAAGAAACCGGCTAAAAAAGCCAAGAAGAAGAGGGCAGTAGCTAAAAAGCCGGCAAAAAAGAAAGCGGCCAAGAAAAAGGTCGCCAAGAAAAAGCCAGCTAAGGCCAAGAAAAAGCCAGCCGCCAAAAAGAAAGTGGCAAAAAAAAAGGCTAAGCTTGCCGTGAAAACGGCGAAGCTGGCAGCACGTTCGGTGACGGATCGAGTAGTCCCATCGACTGCGGCGACGCCAGGGGACAAAACTGCCCTGAGTCCGCCAGCCCCATGGCCTTTTCCAACAGGCTCAAGGCCTTAGCGTAGGTAAGAATGTCTCGCGGCCAGCCCCAGCGCAAGCGAAGGCTGTACCGCGGACATTCGCCCTAAGCTGAATTATTCCCGGCTGCGCCACCCGCTTTCTTTTTGCGGGACCGCAGGTGGTGTGGCTGGGATCGTTTCTTGGGCAGGCCTAAACCCGCGACTAGATTGCCTGAAGTCTGGGGCGACGTCAATCTTGGGTTTAGGCTGTTTTCTTGCGCAGCAACATACATTTGCTTCTGTGCTTGACATAAGTTAAGAGATTCAATAGAATAACGATTGTTGCATTACAGCATTTCCGTATCCGCCGCAAAGCCAGTTAGTAGCTAAGCTAGGTTTTGGTCGTAGTTTCTTACAGTTCGAACGGTGCTTTAACAAGCCGTTTCAAGTAACTAGATTTTAGAGGTTTTTGCTTAAGAAATGGTGTGCTTGTTGCAAGCGTGCTCGCTTGACTGCGGGCCGCAGAAAGCAAGCCATCTTGGACGGCAAGAGTGCAGACGCTCTTTATAATAAGGGCAGGCGCTTCCACCGCTGCGTCACGTAGCCACGTGATGTAACACGCTTAGTACGTTTTCTAGTACGTAAATTTGGTAAGGAGGTAGCACATGGACAACCTGAAGCAGATTGCCGTGCAGACCTACACTTCGATTACGGTGTTCCTGCACAACGGCCTGGCGGTGCTTGGAGCCATCGCCGCCGTTGCTCTGCTGATGGGGGCGCGTCCCGTCGTGGATGACGGCGCCCAGCCCGGATCGACGTCCGCCGTATTCGGCACCATTCGCCACGAAGGGATTTCTCTCTATGGGCCCGCTGCCGATACCGAGAGTCCACAGTATCGCACGCTCGCCGTATATCTCTCGCGCCGGTACAAAGTGGCGCTGGATGTGACTGAGCAACTGGTCGGCGCGGCGCATGAAGCCGGCAGCCGGCTGGGCATGGATCCTCTGCTGATTCTGGCGGTGATGGCGGTTGAGTCGCGCTTCAATCCCATCGCTGAGAGCGTCATGGGCGCCAAGGGCCTGATGCAGGTGATTCCCAAGTTCCATCAGGACAAGCTCGAGGAACACGGCGGCGAGGACGCCTTGCTTGATCCCATGACCAACATCCTGGTGGGCACACGCATTCTCAAAGACGCCATGCGTCGCGGCGGTGGTCTGATGTCCGGCCTGCAGCTCTACGCCGGAGCTTTCGGCGATGACGGCCAACAGTACGCGCAAAAGGTCATGGCTGAAAAAGAGCGCATGCAACAGACGCTCAAGCGCGCCCAGGTTCAGCGACACGCCTAGGTGCGGGCTCGGGGTCTACGCGTTTCGCCCGCGTAGTCTCTCATAAGTCTGGTTTGATTCCGGCTTGCACGGCTTAGCGCGCAGGCGAGCGGGCTTAGCCGCTTAGAAATTTGCGTAGCCGGCTCACGCTTTCCTGCAAGTCGCCGATCGAGCGGGTATAGGCGAAGCGCACATGGCGCTCGGCCTGGTTGACGCCGAAATCCTTGCCCGGCGTGATGGCCACGCCCGCTTGCTCCAGCACGTCCAGGGCGAACTTGCCGCTGTTCGCGGCAAAGCGCTCGATCCCGGCATAAATGTAGAACGCCCCCTCGGGGGTTACCGGAATCGAGAACCCCAGCTCGCGCAGCGCCGGCACCAGAAAATCGCGCCGCCGCTTGAACTCGGCGCGGCGCGCTTCCAAAATGGCAGTGGTCTCCGGGGCAAAGGCAGCAATGCCAGCGTACTGCGCCGGCGCCGAAGGGCAGATGAAGGCGTTCTGGGCGAAGGTCTCGACCGCGCGCGCGCAGTCCTCCGGCACCACCAGCCAGCCCAGGCGCCAGCCGGTCATGCTGAAATACTTGGAAAAACTGTTCACCACAAATATGCGGTCCGAGTACGCGAGCGCGCTCTCGAATGCGCTCGCATAGGTGAGCCCCTGATAGATCTCATCCACGATCGCCACCCCCCCGCGCGCGTGTACCGCCTCGACGATAGCGCGCATTTCCGCCGGCGCGATCATGGTCCCGGTCGGGTTGGACGGTGAGGCGATGAGCACGCCGCGCGTTTTCGTCGACCAGTTGGCCTCGATCAGCTCGCGCGTCAGCTGGTACTGTGTCTGCGGCCCGACCGGGATGCTCTTGACCTGGCCCTCGAAAAAGCGCACGAAATGGCGGTTGCACGGGTAGGCCGGGTCGGGCATCAGGATCTCGTCGCCGGGATCGACCAGCACGCCTGCCGCAATCAACAGCGCGCCCGAAGCGCCGGCCGTGACCACGATGCGGGATGCCGGCACCTCCAGGCGATAGCGCTCGCGGTAATGGTGCGAAATCGCGTGGCGCAGCAGCGGCATGCCGAGTGCAGAGGTGTAGTGGATGGGATTCTGTTTCAAGGCCTCGATGCATGCGGCGATCACCGGATCGGGCGCGGTGAAGTCGGGCTCGCCGATCTGCATCTGGATGATGCGCTTGCCTTGCGCTTCCAATTCCTTGGCGCGGTTCCAGATTTCCATCACCTGGAACGGCTTGATTTCGGTCATTCTGCGAGCTAGCATCATGTGCTCATTATGACACCGGTCGAGGCAGCGCCCGAATGGTTTCGGAAAGCGGCGACAATTGATGTTGTCCCCGCGGCCTGCACCAAGCTGCCCGGTGGCGCCAGTAGGCTGTTGAAAAACGCTTCCAGACGATGAGAAGCGACCCGACTCGATGAACATGAAATTCGCAACGCTTTGATTTCATTCGGTGCTGATTTTTTGCGTTCGCGTCTTCATGCGCTCGAAGATCGAATTTCAACAACCTGCTGGCGTTCCGACTTTCGCGGGCGTATAACCCCACTCTCCAACAGCAGGTTTCACACTAGGGAAAAATCATGGAAGATCAATTGCGCAAGGCCGCCCTCGACTATCATCGCCTGCCCAAGCCGGGCAAGATTTCGGTCACGGCGACCAAGGAGCTGATCAATCAGCGCGACCTCGCCCTGGCCGATACGCCGGGGGTGGCGGCGGCGTGCGATGAGATCGTGCGCGACCCGGCCGAGGCGCGCAACCTGACCGCGCGCGGCAACCTCGTCGGCGTCATCACCAACGGCACGGCGGTGCTCGGGCTGGGTGCAATCGGCCCGCTCGCATCCAAGCCGGTGATGGAAGGCAAGGCGGTGCTGTTCAAGAAATTCGCCGGCATCGACTGCTTCGACATCGAGGTGAATGAACTCGATCCGGTCAAGCTGGTGGAAGTGATCGCCGCGTTGGAGCCCACTTTCGGCGGCATCAACCTCGAAGACATCAAGGCGCCCGAATGCTTCTACGTCGAGAAGATGCTGCGCGAGCGCATGAAAATACCGGTGTTCCACGACGATCAGCACGGCACGGCCATCATTGTCGGCGCGGCGATCCTCAACGGCCTGCGCGTGGTCGGCAAGGACATCGCCCGCGTCAAGCTGGTGGTCTCCGGCGCGGGCGCTGCGGCGCTGGCCTGCCTCGATCTCCTGGTGGGCCTGGGCCTCGCGATGGAAAACATCTGGGTCTCAGACATCAAGGGTGTGGTGTACGAGGGGCGCAAGGAAGAGATGGACCCGAAAAAGGTGCGCTACGCGAAGAAGACGGAGGCGCGCACCCTGGGCGAGATAATCGGCGGCGCCGACGTGTTTCTCGGCCTGTCAGCCGGAGGGGTGCTCAAGCCCGAGATGGTGAAGAAAATGGCGGACAAGCCGTTCATTCTCGCTCTCGCCAACCCGGAGCCGGAAATCCAGCCCGGCCTGGCCAAGGCCGCCCGGCCCGATGCGATCGTCGCCACCGGCCGCTCGGACTTTCCCAACCAGGTGAACAACGTCCTCTGCTTCCCTTTTATTTTCCGCGGCGCGCTCGACGTGGGCGCGACCACTATCAACGAGGCGATGAAACTCGCCTGCGTGCATGCCATCGCCGATCTCGCGATGGCCGAGCAATCCGACATCGTCGCCGCGGCCTATGGCGAGCAGAACGTCGCTTTCGGGCCTGAATACCTCATTCCCAAGCCTTTCGATCCGCGCCTGATCATCAAGATCGCGCCGGCGGCGGCCAAGGCGGCAATGGAGTCTGGCGTGGCCACGCGCCCGATTGCCGACTTCGACCTGTACGTGCAGCAGCTGAGCGAATTTGTCTATCACTCCGGGCTGCTGATGAAGCCGGTGTTTTCCGTCGCCAAGGCGGCCAAGAAAAACCGCATCGTGCTGGCCCAGGGCGAAGACGAGCGTATCCTGCGCGCCACCCAGGTGATCGTGGACGAGCGGCTCGCGCGGCCGACCCTGATCGGCCGGCCGGCTGTGATCGAACGGCGCCTGGAGCGCTTCGGTCTGCGCATCAAGCCCGGCGCGGATTTCGATCTCGTCAATCAGGAGGAGGACCCGCGCTACCGCGACTATTGGGAGGAATACCACCGGCTTACCGAGCACCGCGGCGAGTCGCGGCAGTACGCCCGGATCGAAATGCGCCGGCGGCCCACCCTTGTCGGCGCCATGCTGATGCATCGCGGCGAAGCCGACGCCATGCTCTGCGGCACTATCGGCACGCACGCCATGCACCTGCACTATGTCGACCAGGTGATCGGCCTTCGTCCCGGGGTGAAGAATTACTACGCCATGAACGTGCTGCTGCTGCCCAAGCGCACGATGTTCATTTGCGACACCTACGTCAATTTCGACCCTACTGCGGAGCAGGTGGCCGAGATGGCGGTGCTGGCGGCGGAGGAAATACGCCGCTTCGGCATGACCCCCAAGGCGGCGCTGCTGTCGCATTCGAGCTTCGGCACCAGCGACCAGTTCACCGCGGTGAAAATGCGCCAGGCGCTGGCGCTGATCCGGGCGCGTGCGCCCGAGCTCGAAGTCGACGGCGAGATGCATGGCGATGCGGCGCTCTCCGGCGAGGTGCGCCGCTCCGCGTTCCCGCGCTCGCGCCTGAATGGCGAAGCTAATCTGCTGCTCATGCCCACGTTGGACGCGGCCAACATCGCCTTCAATCTGCTCAAGACCGCGGCCGGCGACGGTATTACACTCGGCCCCATCTTGCTCGGTTCGGCCAAGCCCGTGCACATCCTCACCCCATCGGCCACGGTGCGGCGCATCGTCAACATGACGGCGTTGACGGTGGTGGACGCAAACGCCGCGCGCGGCCAGCTCCAGTTGCCCGTCTAGCCGCCCTAAGTTTCCCATGCAGGGGCCCGCTTGCCGGCGAAAGCACTGGGATGGGACAGACAAGACCTAAGACAGGCTCGATTCTCACCGGCGGCGGCCGCGAGCGCCGCTGCCGCGGAGCCGGCCGGGAAAAAGCCTGCACGGGTGGCACCGGCCAAGGCGAAGCCGAAATAGAGATCAGCGCAGCTCGGCGCGGGCGAGCCTGCGGGTTGCTTGGATCGCGGTGGGGTTTTTGTTATACCATGATGGTTCGTTTGTCTTCGGCCGGAGTGGCGTTTGCCCGGCCCGTTTGTGATTTTCCGTGGCTCAATCTTTTTGTTGGGGGCAGAACATGGCAAAAGCGATTCGATTGCATAAACCAGGCGGTCCCGATGTCATGGTGTGGGAAGACGTCGAGGTGGGTGAACCCGGACCAGGACAGGCGCGCGTGCGCCACCACGGCTGCGGCCTGAACTTCATCGACGTTTATCACCGATCCGGCCTGTACCCCCTGCCCATGCCGAGCGGCATCGGCATGGAAGCCGCCGGCGTGGTCGAGGCGGTGGGGCCGGGTGTCGCCAATGTCAAGACGGGTGACCGCGTGGCCTATGCCTCTGCGCCGGTGGGCGCCTATGCACAAGTGCGCCTCATGGCCGCCGACCGTCTGCTGAATCTGCCCGATGGTATTTCCTTCGACCAGGGCGCGACGATGATGCTACAAGGCATGACCACGCAGTATTTGCTCAAGCGCACTTACAAGGTTCAGCCCGGCGACACCATTCTTATCCACGCGGCAGCGGGGGGCGTAGGCCTGATTGTCTGCCAGTGGGCCAAGGCGCTCGGCGCGACGGTGATCGGCACCGTCGGCTCGGACGAGAAGGCGGCGTTGGCCAAGGCTCACGGCTGCGACCATGCCATCGTCTACACGCGCGAGAATTTCACCCAGCGGGTGAAGGAGATCACCGGCGGCGCTTTGTTGCCGGTGGTGTACGATTCGATCGGCAAGGACACCTTCGTCGGGTCGCTCGACTGCCTGCGCCCGCTCGGCATGATGGTGAGTTTCGGCAACGCCTCGGGTCCGACGCCGCCGTTTGAAGCGAGCATGCTCGCTTCGCGCGGCTCGCTGTTCTTCACGCGGCCGAGCCTGGTGCATTACACGGCCAAGCGCGAAGACCTGGCGGCCTCGGCCAAGGACCTGTTCGACGTAGTCCTGTCGGGAAAAGTGAAAGTCGAGGTGCGGCAGCGTTACGCGCTCGAGGACGCAGTGCAGGCGCACCGCGATCTGGAAGCGCGCAAGACCACCGGATCAACTCTGCTCGTTCCCTGAGCGGGAGCAGCTGGAATCGAACCGGCCGCCCGCTTGATCCCTGAAGAAGTAGCCATCGGCCGCGCCGCCGCGGCGTTCGAGGCGCGCTGGTTTTCGGGCTACAATTCAAAAATGTCCTCTGACACAGCCGACTTGAGGGAAATGAGCTGCGTCGTTGCCGAAGCCTGGCTGCGCCGGCGTTTCGCGGTCGGCCGCACGGTCGCGCCCATCGCTACCGGGGATGGTCATTTGTGGCGCCAGACCGAGGAACTGCGTCCGGCGGCGGTGCTGGTGCCGCTGGTGCGGCGCGCTGCCGGGCTCACCATCCTGTTTACCCGGCGCACCGACCACCTGTACGACCACGGCGGCCAGATCAGTTTTCCCGGCGGCCGCACCGAAGCGCGCGACGACTCCCCTGCAGCGACGGCGTTGCGCGAAACGTTCGAGGAAATCGGAGTGCCGCGCTCGCAAGTGGAAGTGCTGGGTTCGCTGCCCGCGTACACGACCGTCACCGGCTACCACGTCACCCCGGTGGTCGGGTTGGTGAATCCGCCGCTGGCGTTCAGCCTGGACGCGTACGAGGTGGCTGAGGCTTTCGAGGTGCCGTTGACGTTTTTTCTCGATCCCGGCAACCATCAGCGCAATACCCTGCAATACCAGGGGCGTACCCGTCATTATTACGCCATGTCCTATGAAAAACGCTACATCTGGGGCGCGACCGCGGGAATGCTGATGAACTTCTACGCGTTCCTGACCGCATCGTAGCTCGGCAATCGTTTACCGATGCCTGATCTTTGCCTTGTCACGCGTTTGAGCCGGGGGAGTGCGTATGGTATCTTCGTGCCTGTCCCGCATCGTTTTCTGACCGCGCCGTCGTAAGAGCCCTGCTTCCCCAATGAGCCTCATCTCGCTGATCATCGCCCTGCTGCTCGAACAGTGGCGGCCGCTGGCTGACCGCAATTACCCGGTGTCCCTGGCGCTGCGTTTTGCCGACTTCCTGCAGCAACACTTCAATGCCGGCGAGCGGGAGCACGGCATGATCGCCTGGACGCTGGGCGTGCTACCGGCAACGCTTGCGGCGATCGGGGTTTATTACCTGTTTTACTACCTATCCCCATTGCTGGCTCTGGCGTTCAACGTGCTGGTGCTTTATCTGACCATGGGTTTTCGACAAGTGAGCCACTATTTTACCGATATTCATTGGGCGCTCAAAAACGGCGACCTGGACCGGGCGCGCGCGATCCTGGGCCAATGGCGCGGCGCGAGCTGCGAGCGGCTCGGCGCCGAGGAAGTGGTCCGGCTTACCATCGAAGAGGCGCTGGTGGCTTCGTATCAGCGTGTGTTCGCGGTAGTGTTTTGGTTCGTGCTGCTGCCTGGGCCGAGCGGGGCGGTTCTCTATCGGCTGTCGTCGTTCCTGCATCGCCGCTGGTCCGCCCGCGCCGACAACGAGCTGGCGGCATTCGGCAGCTTCGCCGGCGAGGTGTGCCGGCTGCTCGATTGGGCGCCGGCGCGGCTGACAGGAATCGCCTTTGCCGTGGTCGGCGATTTCGAGGACGCGGCCTATTGCTGGCGCACGCAGGCGCGGAAATGGCCCGACCCTGCGCTCGGTGTCGTACTCGCCAGCGGCGCGGGGGCCATGGGCGTGCGCCTGGGCATGCCTTTTCTCTCTGAACTGAATTCGGTCGACCGGCCGGAGTTGGGCTTGGGCGACGAAGCCGCCGTCGGTTTTCTCGCCAGCACCGTCGGGCTGGTATGGCGGGCACTGGTGGTAATGCTGTTTGTCTTGTTGCTGCTCGCGCTTGCGCGGGCGTTCAGTTAGCCGCGCGGAGCCGCCGCACGAACTTGGCATCGGCATGATCCATTTCCGCTCGATGTTTCGTGCCGGTAGCCCGGTCGTTCAGGGGGGGATTATTGTTCCGGTCGCAGCGCGCCGCAGTGCCAGCAGGCGCTGAATTGGCCTTCGAGCACCTCGCCGCAGTTCTGGCACTGCCACGGCGGTCCGGCAACTGCGCCGCGGCCGAAGTTCGCCACGATTCGCTTCGCCCGCTCGAGGTCATGCTCGTCCAGCAGCCATAGTTGCGGTGCGCATTCGGTGAACGGGATTTCTCCGGCAAGCCGGCTGAGCAGTTCGTTCTTGATATGGCAGCGGATGCCATCGGCCTCGAGCAGGTTCTTCAGGTGGTGGATCTCGAGCAGGTTGAGCGAGATGTAGAGCGCCTGCACGATTATTTCCGGCCGGTTTCGGCGCGGCTGATGCGGCGGAACATGTCCAAGCGCCGCGGGTGAATTGCACCTTCGGCAGCGGCCTGCGTCAGGGCGCAACCCGGCTCGCTCAGGTGGCGGCAGTTTTGGAAGCGGCATTGCCCCAGAAAACGCCGGAATTCAACGAAACCAGCTTCGATGTCCCGTTGCGACAGGTGATACAGGCCGAACTCCTGCAGGCCGGGGCAATCGATGAGGGTGCTGTCGGCGTCCAGACGGTGCAGCCGGGCCTGGGTCGTGGTGTGTCGGCCGGAAGCGAGAAAAACGGAGATGTCCCTGGTAGCGGCGCGCGCATCCGGCAGGAGCGCGTTGATGATGGTGGATTTGCCCATGCCGGACTGGCCGACGAGCACCGTTGACTCGCGCGCGAGCGGTGGGCGCAGCGCCTCGGCTCCCTGCAGCGCCGACAGTTCCATCACGCGATAGCCGGCCTGGCTGTAAGGATCGAGCCGCGCCCGTGCCGCCCTGGCGGCCTCCTTCAGGTCGCATTTGTTGAGCAGGATGAGGACGTGCATGCTTTGATATTCGGCCGCCACGAGGCAGCGGTTGATCAGTTCCTCGCTGAAGCTCGGATCGGCGGCGACGACGATGGCGAGCTGGGAGACGTTCGCGGCGATCAGTTTCTGCCGCTGCGCGGCGGAGCGCGAGAACAGGCTGGAGCGCGCATCCACCGCCTCGATCACGCCCTGCTGGTGCGCGGTCTGTACAAACATCACTCGATCGCCGCAAGCGATCGTGCTCCTTTTGCCGCGCGGAAAGCAGGCGTATTGGCGGCCGTCGCCGGTTTCAACCAGGTAGTGCCGGCCGTAGGCTGCGATCACCTGGCCGGCGAGCACCTTGCTCATGGGGCGCCTTTCATGCGGGTTGCGACTGCGCTTGCGCACCGGCGCCCTGCAAGCGCGCTATGCGCAACAGCGCCGGCGGATGCGAATCATAGAAGGCCGAGTACAAAGGGTCGGGCGTGAGCGTGGCGGCGTTGTCTTGATACAGTTTCACCAGCGCGCGGATCAGATCGGCAAGCCGCGCGTGCCGGGCGGCATAAGCGTCGGCTTCGTATTCGTGCCTGCGCGAATACAGGCTGGCGAGTGGATGCAGGAAAAAGGTGAACACCGGCACCACCAGGAAGAACAGCATCAATGCGAGCGCGGTCGAGTGGGTTTGCACGTTCAGTCCGGCGTAGAACCAGTCCTGATTCATGGCGTAACCGAACAGCCAGAGAAAGCCGAGGCTGATGGCGAACAGCGCCGCCATGCGCTTCCACACGTGATGGTGCCGGAAGTGCCCCAACTCGTGCGCCAGCACCGCCTCGATCTCCGCCGGAGCGAGGCGCGCGATCAGGGTATCGAACAGGACGATGCGCTTGGCCGCGCCGAAGCCAGTGAAATAGGCATTGCCGTGGCTGGTGCGTCTGGAACTGTCCATCATGTAGACGCCTTGCGACCTGAAGCCGCATTTGGCGAGCAACGCTTCGATCCGGCTTTTCAGCGCCGCGTCCTCGAGCGGAGTAAATTTGTTGAACAGCGGCGCAATCAAGGTCGGATACAGCGTGAGCACCAGCAGGTTGAACGCCATCCAGGTGACCCAGACGTACAGCCACCACGCTTCGCCCATGCGTTGCATCAGCCATAGCACGCACCACACAAGCGGCAGGCCCAGGGCCGCGCCGAGCAGCATTTGCTTGATGAGATCGGCGATAAACAGCCGCAGGGTCATTTTGTTGAAGCCGAAGCGCGCTTCGATGACGAAGGTGCGGTACAGCGACAGCGGCAGGTCGATCAGGCCGGAAATCAGGGCGACGCTGACGATCAGGGCGATGCCGTGCGCATGGCTGCCCGCATCGAACACGAAGAGCCAGGCGTCGTGCAGCGCCTGCAGGGCGCCGCCCAGGGTGAGAGCCAGCAACAGCATCGCACCAATCAGGAGGTCGATCATGCCGAGGCGCGTCTTGGCGCCGCTGTAATCGGCCGCTTTCTGGTGCGCGGCGAGGTTGATGTGCTCGGAAAAATCCGCAGGCACGATGTCGCGGCAGCGTGAGATATGCCTGACATGGCGCCCGGCCAGCCACAGGCGCAGGCCCAAGGTCAGCGCGAGCGCTACAAGAAAAACAGCAGTGAAAGTCGGCATCCGGCTGAAATATGACACAATAAGACCCTGCAATCAATCGCGGCGGCA
>JAZDIA010000077.1:0-3990 GCA_043805375.1 Pseudomonadota bacterium | reverse complement strand
GTATCTGTCTTGTTGTCCGGACAATCTTGAGGCCGGGACACGCGGATTTACCAGTCGTTGTTCCAGCCCGCGCCCGCGCTCGATCTCGGCCAGCGCATTATCAGCGCATTACCGATGCCCAATCCCGTGTTGCCCAATCCCCTGTTTGACATGGTTTTTAACATGGTCTACTATTGAACCATGATTAAGCTGAACATCAACCAGGCCAAGACCCATCTCTCCGCGTATCTCGCGCGGCTGCGCCGGGGTGAGACCATCGTGCTGTGCAAGCGCAATACCCCGATCGCCGAGATCCGGCCGCTGCGCCAGCCGCGCACGCGCAAACGTCCGATCGGCCTGGCGGCGGGCGAATTTACCATTCCGGCGAGTTTCTTCGACCCGTTGCCGGAGGATCTGGTCGCGGCATTCGCCGGCGAATCCGGAGCCTCATGAACCTGCTGCTCGATAGCTGCACATTCCTCTGGATCGCGCAGGATTCGAGCGAGTTGTCTCAAACGGCGCGGGAGGTGTTCGCGGATCCGGCCAACGACGTGTACCTCAGCGTGGTGTCCGCATGGGAGATCGCGGTCAAGCATGCGCTCGGACGGCTGCCGCTGCCGCAGGCGCCGGATCGCTACCTGCCGCAACTGCGCGCCCGGCACGGTATCGAAAGCCTCGCACTCGACGAGGAAACGGTCATGCAGATCGGGAAGCTTCCCAGCCATCACCGCGACCCCTTCGACCGCATGCTGGTGTGCCAGGCGCTCGCCCATGGTCTCACGCTGCTCACTCCGGACCCGCTCATCTCGCGCTACCCCGTCCGCACCGCGTGGTAAGCCGGTGGTGCGGGGTCATTATCCCGATTGCAATATTTAATGTCACATGTTACGATAAACATTATGTCCGGCACCGCCCCTATCCCTCAAGCCAAGCGGACTCAAGCCATCCGCTCCCGCGGCCGCCCGCCGACCGGCAGCGCGCAATCCCCTGCCCAACGCATGCGCCGCTATCGCGAGCGCCAGCGCGCCGCGGGCCTGCGCGCAGTCACCCGCATGGAGGCCCCGGTCAGCACCCTTTCGGGCGGCGCGCTCAAGCACCGCATCGTCGAGGCGCGCAGTCTGGCCATGCACTGTCTCGCCGCGCAAAAGATCATGCTCGACCCCGCGCTGCTCGATCGGGTACGCCGCACCCTCGACGCCTGGCGTGCGCGCTACGGCAAGGACGCGCCGCGCGCGCTGGACGAATGGGCGGCGATCCTCCGCCGCCCGTGGCCGCAGATCGCCGCGTTCGTCACCGATCCGGGAGAGCGCGCCACGCGGCTGCGCCAGTCCACGCCCTTCGCCGGCGTGCTCGGCGTGCGCCAGCGGGAACGGATGTATGCGGCGTTCCGACCTTGAGCACCTGATCCGCGCCGCCGGGCGCATCGCCGGAGAGCGCGAGCTGGTGATCATCGGCAGTCAGTCGGTACTGGGCCAGTTTCCGGATGCGCCACTGGCGCTGCTCAGGTCAATGAAGGCCGATCTCTATCCCCGCGCGCGCCCCGAACTGGCGGACAAGGTGGACGGCGCCATCGGCGAGGGTTCCGCTTTTCATCAGGCACATGGATACTATGCGCAAGGCGTGGGTCCGGACACGGCCACCCTGCCCAGAGGCTGGCAGCGGCGGCTGGTGCGCGTGGATAACCCGAATACCGACGGCTACGCGGGGCTGTGCCTGGAAGTGCATGATCTCGCGCTATCCAAGTACGTCGCCGGCCGGGAGAAGGACCGCGAGTTCACCCGCGAACTCGCGCGTCATGACCTGGTCGACAGCATGACGCTGCTCCAGCGCCTCGCCGTGACCAAGCTCGACCCTGCCGTTGCAAAACTGGTGAAAGGAAGGATCGCCAGGGATTTTCCGTCGAAGACACGAAGGCGTTGACGGCGACTTGCGCCGTTTGATGAGCGCAACACATCGGCGATCGGCGGGGTCAGGTCTTGCATTGACGCATTTGCCTCAATGCAAGACCTGATCCCGCTGATGTGTCCTCCGACCTAAGCCGGAATCGCGTAGCCTTTTTCCCGGAACATCTTCAAGCAGGCATCGGCGACCACCGGGTCATATACGCTGCCGCGCCCGCGCTCGATCTCGGCCAGCGCTTTGTCGATCCCGAGCCCCGCGCGGTACGGCCGGTGCGAGGACATCGCCTCGACCACATCCGCAACGGCCGCGATCCGGGCCTCAAGCAGGATTGCCTCGCCCTTGAGACCTTGCGGATAGCCGCTGCCGTCCATGCGTTCGTGGTGCTGCAGCGCGACTTCGGCCACCGGCCAGGGAAACTTCACGTCCTTCAGCACGTCGTAGCTCGCCTGGGCATGCCTCTGGATCAGTTGAAACTCGATCGGGCTGAGCTTGCCGGGCTTGGAAAGTATCTCCGACGGAATGGTGATCTTGCCGATGTCGTGCAGGAAGCCGGCGACCCGCAGGCCCTCGATCCGCTGCTCGTCGAAGCCGAGCTCGGCGCCGATGGCAACGGCGATCGCGCCGACTCGCCGCTCGTGGCCGGCGGTGTACGGATCGCGCATTTCGCTCAAGGTCGTCGCCACCTCGACCGTGCTCATGAACGCGGTCCTGAGTTGTTCGATATGGCGCTGGATCTGCTCCTCGGCGCGCTTCCTCTCGGAAATGTCCTGAACCATCCCGATGATCGCCGGCCGGCCGCGGTAGTCTGCGCGGCTGCCGTGCACGCTGATCTCAACTGTCGAGCCGTCCTTGCGCAGCGCAGTGGTGCTGTAGCTGATGTTGCGCGTCCCTCCTTTAAGCCACCGGCGAACGTTCTCGGCTACTGCCGCGCGTTCGTTTTCGGTAACCAGCGACGACGCGTCGCAACCTATCAGTTCGTCGGCGGAGCCGTAGCCGAGGGTTTCGGCGAAACGCGGATTCACGTAGGCGAGCCTGCCGTCCTGGATAATGTAGATGCCGGCGATCGACTGCTCGACCAGAGCACGGAACTGCTCTTCGGCCGCGCGCAACTCCGCTTGCGCCTTCTTGCTCTCGGTAACGTCGTGGGCGAGCACGACTTTAGCGCGCCGGCCGCCGAAATCGAGCATGTGGGTGTTGATCTCGACCTCGATCAGCGTGCCGTCCTTCTTGCGGTGCCGCCAGCTTGCAGTATTGCCGATGCCACGGCTTTCCTGGCGTGCGACTTCCTCCAGTAAATGCGGCACCTCCTCGGGCGGACGGATGTCGGCGATGGTCATGGCCTGGAACTCGTCCCTGGTATAGCCGTAGTGCGCCACCATGGCGTCGTTTACCGCCAGGAAGGCCAGGGTTTCCAGGTCATAAACAAACATCGGGTGCGGGTTGGCATGGAACAACTGCCGGTAGCGTTCCTCGCCCTCGCGCAGCGCCGCTTCCGCCTGCGTCCGCTTGGCCTCGGTATCGAAGCGGTCAAGGGCGAACGAGATGTCCGTGCGCATCTCTTCGAGTAACGTGAGTTGCTCGGGATCGAAGAAATCCCGCTCTCGAACGTAGAGCTTGAGCACGCCCACGATCTCTCCGCCCTGTTTGATCGGCAGCGTGGCAGAGCCGTGGATGCCCCGCTTGACGGCCTCCACGTGCCAAGGGGTGGAATCGCGCTCAACCTGGTGGTCGTTGGTGTATATCGCCCGACTTTCGCGGATCGAGGTCGCCGTACGCCCCCGGCCCTCCGCAATTCGGCCGACGGAGTCCTGGATCGCCACCATGTCTTCCGGCGAAAGGTTCCGCTGCGCGACGACCGTCATCATCTGGTTCGCACGATCCACCGTTCCGATCCACGCCATGCTGAAGCGGCCGTGCGTGATCGCCACCTCGCACACGCGGTCGTACAAATCCGCCGGGCTCGCCGCGTGCACGATGGCCGTGTTAATCCCGCTCAGGGTCGCGTACAGCCGGTTCAGCTTGGCGATATTTTCCTCCGCCAGCTTGCGCTCGCTGATGTCGCGCGAGTTGATCACGATTCCCTCGATCGCAGGATCGTCGAGCGCATTC
>JAZDIA010000076.1:0-5691 GCA_043805375.1 Pseudomonadota bacterium | reverse complement strand
GCCGTGATCGAGAAGTTCGCCGGCGGGCCGGTGGGCGTGGACAATCTCGCCCACGCGATCGGCGAGGAACGCGATACCATAGAGGACGTAATCGAGCCTTTCCTCATCATGCAGGGCTATTTGCAGCGCACGCCCCGTGGGCGCGTCGCCACGGTAACGACCTATCGCCATTTCGGTCTGGCGCCGTCCAATCCGAGCGCAAACGGCAATCTGTGGAATGGACCGGGTGAATCCTAAAGCCAAAATGATGGATCTTTTTTCCTGGCCGGTGCGTGTCTATTACGAGGACAGCGACGCCGGCGGCGTCGTTTATTACGCCAACTACCTGAAGTTCTTCGAGCGCGCGCGCACTGAATGGCTGCGCAGCTTCGGGCTGAATCAGGATAAACTGGCGCGGGAGGAAGGCCTGATTTTCGTGGTGCGGCGGGCGCTGCTCGATTTTGCCCGTCCGGCGCGCCTGGACGACATGCTCGAAGTGACGGTTAAACCGCTGAAGTTCGCGCGTGTCTATGTGCGCTTGGCCCAGGAAGTACGGCGCGGCACGCAAGTATTGGCGCGCGCCGAGATCAAGGTGGCCTGCCTGAGGCAGCGGGATTTCAAGCCGGTCGGCATACCGCAATTGCTACGCGAGTCCATACCATCATGAATGTGACCCAGGACCTATCGATACTTTCGCTGATCACCAACGCCAGCGTGCCGGTGCAACTGGTGATTGTGCTGCTGCTGTTGGTGTCGTTCATGAGCTGGCTGTTTATTTTCCGCAAGCTGTTCGCCATCCGGCAGGCCGGAGTTCAGACCGAGAAGTTCGAGCGCGACTTCTGGAGCGGCGGCGACATGAACGGCTTGTACCGCAGCGCGGTCAACGATCGTCACCACGCCGGTTCGCTCGAACGCATTTTCGAGGCGGGCTTCCGCGAATTCGCCAAGCTGCGCGCGCAGCACGGCACGGACCCGAGCATTCCGGTGGAAGCTGCGCGTCGCGCCATGCGCGCCACCTATCAGCGCGAGATGGACAATCTGGAGCGGCACCTTGCGTTTCTCGCTTCGGTCGGTTCGGTCAGCCCTTATGTCGGCCTGTTCGGCACGGTGTGGGGCATCATGAATTCATTTCGCGGTCTGGCCAACGTCAATCAGGCGACGCTGGCGCATGTCGCCCCCGGCATCGCCGAGGCGCTGATCGCCACCGCCATCGGCCTGTTCGCCGCGATCCCCGCGGTGATCGCCTACAACCGCTACGCGCATGACATCGACCGCCTCGCGATCCGCTTCGAGAGTTTTATCGAGGAGTTTTCCAATATCCTGCAGCGCCAGGCCGGCGTGGGCAAATAGGAAATCCGGCGATGCCGCGTCCGCGCCGCGCCATGAGCGAGATCAACGTCGTGCCCTATATCGACGTGATGCTGGTGCTGCTGGTGATTTTCATGATCACGGCACCGCTGGTCAATCCGGGCGTGATCGAGCTGCCCTCGGTGGGCAAGTCCTCGCAGCCGCCAGAACTGCCGCTGGAGGTAGTGATCAAGGCCGATACGACGCTCCTGCTGCGCGAGAGAAGCAAGACCGCGGCGAGCGAGCGCGCGGTGTCGACCGCCGAACTGGTCGCGGCGTTGCAGCAAAAGCAGAAGGCGCGTCCGGATCAGGCGGTGGTGATCGCCGCCGACAAGAACGTGCGCTATGAAGAGGTGCTCAAAGTCATGGACCAGCTGCAGAAGCAGAATGTGCGCAAGGTCGGGCTGCTGGTGAGGCCCGCGGCACGATGAGCGTGGCAGTCAATGCGTTCGCCTACCAGGAGCCGGGCAAGATCCCCTCCATCGCGCTCGCCGTGATGGTGCACGTGCTGCTGGCCGTGTTCCTGTTCTTCGGCGTGCGCTGGCAGAGCAGTCAGCCCGAGGCGGTGATGGTCGAGCTGTGGGACAGCCCGCCCGCTCCTGCCGTGGAGAAAGTCGTAGCGCAGCCCCCGCCCAAACCCGAGGTCAAGCCCGAACCCAGAGTGGAGAAAGCGGTCGAGCCGCCCAAGCCCGATATCGCGCTCGAAAAGAAAAAGGTTGTGAAGAAGGCACCGCCGAAGCAGGAGGAGCCGAAGCACGTGGAGCCGAAGCAGGAACCGGAACCCAAGCTCAACCTCGATCGCAGCGAGGATATCCAAGCGCAGCTTGAGCGCGAGACGGCGGCGCTCGAAGAGCAATTGGAAAAGAACAGAATCCTCGAGCAGATGCGGCGCGAGGCGGCGACTTTCGCGGCGCAGGCCGATGCCGCGTACATCGGCAAGCTCAAAGGCAAAATCAAGAGCAACATTGTGCTGCCTCCCGATATCCGCGGCAATCCGGAGGCGATCTTCGACGTGGTGCAACTGCCGACCGGTGAAGTCATCTCGGTCAAGCTGCGCAAATCGAGCGGCCACAAGGCGTATGATGAAGCAGTGGAGCGGGCCATACTCAAGGCGTCGCCCTTGCCCAAGCCGGACCGGCCCGAGCAATTCCAGCGCAACCTGGCGATAACCTTCCGCCCGCTCGACTAACATCGTCGGGGCGCCATCGCTGTATAATCGGCAAAGAACAACTTCAAGACACCTGATGCGTTATTTCTTGGCTCGGATAGGGTTGCTGCTCGTCCTGCTTGCCGGAAGCGCGCGGGCGCAGTTGTCGATCGAAATCACCGGCGGCGGCGCCAACCAGATTCCAATCGGCGTGCTGCGCTTCGCGGGCGAGGAGGCCCTGCCGCAAAAGATCAGCGACATTGTCGAAGCTGACCTGCAAAGGAGCGGTCGCTTCCGCATGTTGTTTGCAGGCAGCGTCGAACCACTGCCGTCAGAGGTGGCGCAGGTCAATTTCGGCGACTGGAAGAACCGCAACGCCGATGCACTGGTCATCGGCAGCGTCGTGCGCCTAGCCGACGGCCGCTTTGAAGCGCGTTTCCGCCTGCTCGACGTGCCCAAACAAGCTCAGATCGGCGGCGTCGCCTTTACCCTGAGCGCGCAGCAGGCGCGCGCGACCGCGCACCGCATCGCAGACGCCGTCTACGAGAAGCTGACCGGCGATCGAGGCGTGTTTTCCACGCGCATCGCCTATGTGGTGAAGCAGGGGAGTCGCTACGAACTTCAGATCGCCGATGCCGACGGGGTCGGTGCGCAGACCGCGCTTGCCTCGCGCGAGCCCATCATCTCTGCGGCTTGGTCGCCCGACGGCACGCGCCTTGCATACGTCTCGTTCGAGAACAAGAAGCCGGTGGTGTACGTGCATTCGCTCGTTTCCGGGAAACGCCACGCGGTGGCGAATTTCAAGGGCTCGAACAGCGCGCCCGCCTGGTCCTCGGACGGCAAACAATTGGCGGTGGTGTTGTCCAAGGACGGCGGTTCGCAGATTTATCTCATCGGCGCCGACGGCAGCAACGTGCGCCGCCTCACCAACTCCGGTTCGATCGACACCGAGCCCTTTTTCGCGCCCGACGGCCAATCGATATACTTTACCTCAGACCGCGGCGGCAGCCCCCAGATCTACCGCATGAGCGCGAGCGGAGGCGAGGTCGCGCGCGTGACCTTCGACGGCAGCTATAACGTCTCGCCGCGTGTCTCGGGCGACGGCAGGACCCTCGCCTACATTGCGCGTGACGGCGGGCGTTTTCAATTGAAATCTCTGGACCTGGCGAGCAGGCAGGGGCAAGTGCTCACCGACGGGCAGCACGACGAATCGCCCAGTTTTGCGCCTAACGGCAAGATGATTCTGTATGCTACCCAAACCAACAACCGCGGCTCGCTTGCGGCGGTTTCAAGCGACGGCAGAGTGAAACAGCACCTGTCGGTGCAGGCGGCGGACGTGCGCGAGCCCGCGTGGGGCCCGTTTCTCGCTAACTAGATAGATAACCGGAAGGAGATGAGAATGAAGAAGTTGCTTGTTGTTGCCGCGGTGTTGGCCCTGATGGCGGGCTGCGCCAGTACACCCAAGGAAGAGGCCAAGGCCGCGGTCGAGGACCGCGCGCCGACGACGGCCGTGCCGACCCAGCAGGGCGTAGCCACGGTCACGCCGGTTGCGCCCAAAGCCGACGAGGTGCCCAATGCGCTCAAGGACCCGAACAGCATTCTGTCCAAGCGCAGCCTTTACTACGACTACGACAAGTACGACGTGAAGGACGAGTACAAGCCGCTGCTGCAGGCGCACGCGCGTTATCTCGCGCAGAACCGCAATGCCAGGATGCTGATCCAGGGCAATTGCGACGAGCGCGGCAGCCGCGAGTACAACCTCGCCTTGGGGCAGAAACGCGCCGACGGCGTGAAGAAAATGCTGCTGCTGATGGGCGCGCAGGAAAGCCAGATCGAGTCCGTGAGCCTGGGCGAGGAAAAGCCGCGCTGCACGGAAACTACCGAGGCTTGCTACAGCCAGAACCGGCGCAGCGACATGCTCTACGGCGGCGAGTACTGATCGATGAAGCTGCACGCCGCCCTGCTGCTGCTGGGCCTTTGCCTCGTGACCGGCGCTGCCCGCGCCGGCGTGTTCGACGACGAGCAGGCGCGCAAGGACATCGCCGCGCTCAGGGCTCAGGTCGGGGCGAGCCAGAAAGCGGCGGAAGAGCGACTGGCAAGGATCGAAACCCTGGTGGCAAGGATCGAAACCCTGGTGCAGGACCGCTCGATCGATCTCGCCAAGCAGATCGATGAGCTGAAGCAGGATCTGGCGCGCCTGCGCGGCCAGATCGAGGTGCAGGCCAACAGGATCGAAACCCTGGATCGGCGACAGAAGGACCTGTACGTCGACCTGGACGCGCGCCTGCGCAAACTCGAAGCGAGCGCCCAGGCGCAGGAAAAGCCGGCCGCCAGCGCGCCCGATCCGGCCGCCGAGGGCAAGGCGTACGAGGCGGCGCTGAACGAGTTCAAGCTTGGCAACTACCAGGCTGCCGTGGCCGCATTCCAGAGTTTCCTGGCTACCTATCCCGACAGCCAGCAGCTACCAAACGCACAATACTGGATCGGCAACGCCTATTACGCCTTGCGCGATTACAAGCTGGCGATCGACGCGCAGCAAAAAGTGCTCGCGTCCTGGCCCGATAGCGCCAAAGCGCCGGATGCCCTGCTAAACATCGCCAGCTCCCAGGCCGAAATGGGCGAGACCAAAGTGGCGCTCGAAACGCTGCAGGCGCTACTGAAGAATTATCCCGGCAGCCAGGCAGCGGAGCAGGCCAAGCAGCGCCTCGCGGGCAAGCGTTGACATAGACTCTCTTGGAACCCGCTGCGAAATCAATTTTGCAACGGACCGATCCAGGGGAGCATGAGGGGAGGTATCCCCTCCTCTTGAAACCGGTTCTTATTCTGTCCCTTCTTTCTTTATGGAAGAGGGCGATCAATCTTCCGTTCAAACCATGCGCAAAGCTGTGGTGCTTCTTTCCGGCGGTCTCGATTCCGCCACTGTGCTCGCCATGGCGAGGCAGCAGGGCTACGCCTGCCATGCGCTGTCGATCGATTACGGCCAGCGCCACCGGGTCGAGCTCGAGGCGGCGGTGCGCGTCGCACGCACGCTGGGGGCGGTGGAGCAGAAGATCGTCAGGATCGATCTTGCCGCCTTCGGCGGCTCGGCGCTCACCGACAACAACATCGCGGTGCCGACCCGGGGCGTGCAGAAAGACGGTATCCCCGTCACCTACGTGCCGGCGCGCAACACCATCATGCTCTCCCTCGCGCTCGCCTGGGCCGAGGTGCTGGAGGCG
>JAZDIA010000075.1:0-9074 GCA_043805375.1 Pseudomonadota bacterium | reverse complement strand
TGCCAGCGTCGGCGCGGAAGCCGACCATGGCGGCATTCGCATCAAGAATACCGGCGCCCAGCCGGTAAGCGTGACGCTCGCGGACAACGCGCTTGCGGGGGCGGGGGTGAGTTTCCTCAATACGGGGAACATTACGAGCACCTCGGACTTCACCCTGACGACCCTCAAGGGCGGCGATCTCGCGCTGCTATCGAACGGGAGCATCACCTGGGATGGCGGCAGCCTGAGCACGCCCACTGGCAGCGTGCTGATGAGTGCCGACGGCAGCATTGCCGTAACCGGTGAATTGTCGTCGCCGGTCGATCTTGCACTGTCCTCGATCGTCGCGATCAACATCAACGGCAGCGTGAGCACCAGCGGCACGGGCACGGCGGCCTTCACCGCGCCGAGCGTGGTCATCTACGGCACGGTCAACGCGGCCGACGATGTCGGCATCATCGCGACAAACTCGATCGATCTTGGCTCGGGGTCCAGCACCAGTGCGGGCCACGACGTCATCATGGCGGCCGCAAATATCACGGCCACGAACGCAGCCGTTTTTGCGGTCCACGACATCTCGGCCGCGGTGACGGGCGACCTGCGCCTCAACGACGGTTCGGGCTTTACCGCGCGCAACGACATCTTCGTCAACCTGATGGGCGCGACCTCGACGCTCTATCTCAACGATGCGGCTTTGCTGCCGCGATCGTATTTGTGGGCAAATGCGCCGAGCACCATTCATCTTGATTTCCGGGCGCGTGCAGCCGGCGGCATGGTGGTCGATGGCATGGCGGTGGACCCGCTCACGTTTGTGGCGGAATCCGGCGCGAGCGGCCTGTTCAACGGCGCCGATATGTCTCCGGCCAGCCTCGGATCCGGCCTCGAAGTGATCTATGGCACTCCCACCACGATCGCGCCGACTATTTTTGACGCGGTGATGGCGGCGATCAACTCTTCCACCACTCAGCCCACAAATCCGCTGCCATTTGGCACATTCGATGGCGGTCAGGGGTCAGGGACCGGACTGGGCGGGACGCAAGGCGCGGGCGGGATTGGCGGCGCCGAAGGCACCTTTGGCGGTTCCGACGGCACCGAGGAGGAGGACCAGAACAAGACGGACGAAGCTACCGGGCTGAAGAAAGAAGCGGACAAGCCGACCGCGAAGAAACTCTCCACCTGCAGTTAACCGGAGAAATGACCATGCGTAAATCCGCACTCCTCCTGGCCGGTCTGCTGCTCACGGCGGCCGGCATCTTAAGCGACGTCGCCCGCGCGGCGGGCCCGGTGGGGCAGGTCACGCACCTCTCGGGCACGCTCACGGCCAAGCGTACCGACGGCACGACCAAGCTCATCTCGGTGAAATCGGACGTGCAGGAAGGCGACACGCTCGCCACCGAGCAGGAAACCTACGCCCGGGTCAAATTCGCCGACGGCGGCGAAGTCGTGCTGCGGCCGGGATCGCAGTTAAAGGTCGCGGCCTATGCGTTCGACGAGGCCAAGCCCGAGTCGGACAGCATCGTGCTCAACATGCTGAAAGGCGGCTTGCGCGCGGTGACCGGGCTCATCGGCAAACGCAGCCGCGACGCGGTGAGCTTCGGCACGGTCACGGCCACCATCGGCATTCGCGGCACCCACTTCGGCGCGCTGATCTGCCAGAACGATTGCGGCGGCATCCCCACAGTGAGCGGCCAGCCGCCGGAGAACGGCCTGCACCTGGACGTTGCCGACGGCGCCATCGTGGTCAGGAACCAGGCCGGCGAACAGGTGATCGCGAGCGGCCAGTTCGGCTTCGTGCAAAACGCCAACACGCCGCCGGTGATCGTGCCGCCGGGGCAGGGCATCCAGGTGACCATGCCGACCGGCATCAGCCAGAACAGCTCCTCCGGTCGCGGCGTGGGCAAGGCCGGCGAGAGCGACTGCGCGGTGCAGTAGGGCAGGCCGCCACGGGCCGATCAGTCGTTGTAATCGCTCATCCATGTCGGGGCAAGAATGCCCCGACATCTTCAGGATTGAGCCTGAAAAAATTCCCGGCAATAGGTGCCTGCCCGAAATTGCGCCTCTGAGCTAGCCGTTACGCATTGTGTCGCCAAGTTGCGGCAAATACTCATCAACAAGCACATCGACCAACTCTGCCTGACGCCGGTCTCTCGAACGCTTTAGCGGGTCACGGTCGTGCTGTTCGGACAACCATCGCTTGAATTCGGAAAACGCTGCCGGCGCAATCGTGTTCATGCGCGCCATATGCCCGGACGTGGCGGCAATCACGCTTGAAAACCTGGGAGCATTGAGCAAGGTGCTCGCGTTTCGTGCTTGCACCACCCAAAAGTCATCCTCGTCATCAGACAAGCGGATAGCGCCAGGGTCTCCCTCTTCCGCCTCTCGTCGAAGGATATCGACCTCGAACCCTTTACGGTTCGTTGCGGTGTAACGCTGATCATGGCGAATGGCAAAAGTCGGGTCGACTTTCTGCAGCAGTCTCACCAAGGAAGAACCCTGTAATTTCATCTGCGTAACGAATTGGACTCTTTTCCGCGTGTCCCACAGCAAATCCACGTCCCGTGTTTCCATGGCGGATGAATCCGCTATCCGAACGCCGGCGGCCGTTTCGAATGCGTACAGCGCATGCGTACCCACGACGGTGAAATGTTCAGACAGCCCCGCGGCTGAAAGAACGTTAAGAATTTCGACAACGATAGCGGGAGCCCGGCCAACGTGCAGGACGCGATTCAGCTTCCGGTGCCGATTCAGGGTTTGGCGCAATGAGGACTGACGCGCCTCGACTGAATTCTTCCTCTCGAAGAACTTGTCGTAAATTGCCTCCGTCTCTGCCGTTCGCGGCCCGAGACTCTTTTGCGCGTTTGACCGGGACGTCCGTATCAAGTACTCGGTTTGCCCCGTGCGTCGCCAGTACATTCCCCCACGCACCTTGCTCGCAGCCTGGCATGCAGCCTCCCATGCTTCGAAAACGGTCTTGGCGTCAATATACTGGCGTTTGGCGTCGTCATCTAGCTCAATAATATCAACGGACTTCCGTATGTTTGCCATGTTGCTATGTTTATACGGAAATACTTGCTGTGTCAATGGTATAAACCTAAAAAAGCGGTAGGGCTGTCAATTTGCGTTGAATTGAGCGCTTCAGCGTTCCAATGGAAATGTTCACCGAGGATCGCTGATACTTGCCCGCTGCAAGTTTCATTTTGCAGCGCGTTTTTACGCTTTGCTTTTCAATCTAGCCTTGAGATCGGCGAACGCCTTGTAGGTCGAAGGCGCGTCTTCGCCGCCGCGCGCCGCCTCGCCGCGCCCGGCGGAATCCAGGTGGCGCGCGTGCTCGTTGTCATGGCAGTAGATGCACAGCAGCTCCCAGTTGCCGCCGTCGGGCGGATTGTTGTCGTGGTTGTGGTCCTTGTGGTGCACTGTGAGTTGCTGCATGTTGGCGCGGGTGAATGTGCGCGCGCAGCGCCCGCAGACCCAGGGATAGATCTTGAGCGCCTGCTCGCGATAATCCTGTTCTCGCAGCTCGCGATTGCGACGCGCTTCGGCGACGATCTGATCCATTTTGCTCGTGTCCGGTTGCGATTTGTTCGATGGCATCGATTCATCCTCCGCTCGGGATCATTGTGCGCCCCGGCTGTTCGATCTTCAACCGTGGCGTGCTTCCGCTATAATCACACTTTAATGGCGCCAAGTTTTCATGGCTGAAATCCTCAAGCTGCGCGGCGGCCCTGCGCTTTCCGCCTTCCGTCTGGAAAAACTGCACGCTCGCCTGGCCGGAATCGCGCCGGGCGCGCGCATTGCCGGCGCCGAATTCCGGCATTTCGTCGAGTGCGCGCAGGCACTGGCTGTGCGCGAGCGCTCTGTGCTCGAGCAACTGCTCACCTATGGCGAACCGGTGCAGTCGGCGCCGCCCGCGGGGGAACTGGTTCTGGTGGTGCCGCGCATCGGCACCATCTCGCCCTGGTCGTCCAAGGCCACCGACATCGCGCGCCAGTGCGGCCTGCCGGCGGTGCAACGCATCGAGCGCGGCATCGCTTATTACGCCGTAGGCGCAGGTGCTCACCGGGGAGAGATCGCGGCGCTGCTGCACGACCGCATGACCGAGACCGTGCTCGACAGCCTGGATGCGGCGGAGCAGCTGTTCCGCCACGTCGCGCCGCGGCCGCTCGCGTCGATCGATGTCCTTGCGCGCGGCCGTGCGGCGCTCGCGGAGGCCAACCGCGCCATGGGTCTCGCGCTGTCTGCCGACGAGATCGACTATCTGATCGAAAACTTTCGCGCCATTGGCCGCAATCCCACCGACGCCGAACTGACCATGTTCGCGCAGGCCAATTCCGAGCACTGCCGGCACAAGATTTTCAACGCTTCCTGGGTGATAGACGGCGTGGCCGAGACGCACACGCTGTTCGGCATGATCCGCGAGACGGAAGATGCCAATCCGCAGGGCACGGTACTCGCTTACTCGGACAATTCCGCCATCATGGCCGGGCGAGAAATCGAGCGCTTCTACCCCGATGCGGCCGGGCGCTACGGCTATCGGCGCGAGATCACGCACACGCTGATGAAAGTGGAGACGCACAATCATCCGACCGCGATCTCTCCGTTTCCGGGCGCGGCCACGGGCTCGGGCGGCGAGATCCGCGACGAAGGCGCAACCGGCCGCGGCGCCAGGCCCAAAGCCGGCCTCGCTGGTTTTTCGGTGTCGAATTTGCGCATCCCTGGCGCGCTGCAGCCGTGGGAACAGGACCATGGCAAGCCCGGGCGCATCGCTTCGGCCTTGAGCATCATGCTCGAAGGGCCGATCGGCGCCGCGGCGTTCAACAACGAATTCGGCCGCCCCAATCTCGCCGGCTATTTCCGCAGCTTCGAGATGGAGTCGGATGGCGAGCTGCGCGGCTATCACAAGCCGATCATGATCGCGGGCGGCGTCGGCAACATCGCCGCGCGCGATGCATTCAAGCTCGGACTGCCGCCGGGCTCGCTCCTGATCCAGCTCGGCGGGCCGGGCATGCTGATCGGCATGGGCGGCGGCGCCGCCTCCAGCATGGTCACCGGCAGCAATATGGAGGACCTCGATTTCGATTCGGTGCAGCGCGGCAACGCCGAAATCCAGCGGCGCGCGCAGGAAGTCATCGATCGCTGCTGGCAGCGGGGCGAGGCCAATCCGATCCTGTCGATCCACGACGTCGGCGCGGGCGGCTTGTCCAATGCGCTGCCCGAACTCGCGCACGGGGCCGGCCGCGGCGCGCGCCTCGACCTTCGCGCCGTGCCGAGCGAGGAGCCGGGCATGTCGCCGCGCGAAATCTGGTGCAACGAGGCGCAGGAGCGCTACGTGCTCGCGGTAGAGCCTGCGCGGCTCGAGGAGTTTCGCGCCATCTGCGCGCGCGAGCGCTGCCCTTATGCGGTGCTCGGCGTAGCGACGCTCGAGCCGCGGCTCACGCTCGCGGACGAGCGCCATGCCAACAAGCCGGTGGACATGGACCTGGGCGTGCTGCTCGGCAAGCCGCCGCGCATGCTGCGTGACGTCACCCGTCGTTCACGCGCGCTGCCGCCCTTCTCCGCCGCCGGCATTGAGCTCGACGAAGCCTGCTACCGCGTGCTGCGTCATCCGACGGTGGCCGACAAGACTTTTCTCGTCAGCATCGGCGACCGCAGCGTCGGCGGGCTGTGCGCGCGCGACCCCTTCGTCGGTCCGTGGCAGACGCCGGTGGCCGATTGCGCCGTGACCCTGTCGGGTTTCGGTGAAGTCGCGGGCGAAGCCTATTGCATCGGCGAGCGCGCGCCGCTGGCGCTGATCGACGCCGCGGCTTCGGGGCGCATGGCCGTGGGCGAGGCGCTCACCAATCTGGCTGCGGCGCCGGTGGACCTCGCGCGCGTCAAGCTCTCGGCCAACTGGATGGCGGCGGCGGGGCACGCAGGCGAGGATGCGGCGCTCTACGACACGGTGCGCGCGGTGGCGCTGGATCTGTGCCCGGCGCTGGGCATCGGCATTCCGGTGGGGAAAGACTCGCTGTCGATGAAAACCACCTGGGATGAGGCGGGACAAAAAAAGGAAGTCGTGGCGCCGCTCTCGCTCATCGTCTCCGCTTTCGCGCCTTGCGCCGACGCGCGCCGCGTGCTCACGCCGCAACTGCGCCTGGATGCGGGCGCGACCGAACTCGTCCTCGTCGATCCGGCGCGCGGCAGGAATCGCCTCGGCGGCTCGATCCTCGCTCAAGTTTATGGGCAGATCGGGAATGCCGCGCCGGACGTGGACGACGCGCCGGCGCTGAAGCGCTTTTTTCAGGCGGTGCAGGCGCTCAATCGCGACGGACTGCTGCTCGCCTATCACGACCGCTCGGACGGCGGGCTGTTCGTCACGGTCTGCGAAATGGCGTTCGCCGCGCATTGCGGCGTGACGATCGATGTCGATCTCGTCTGTGGCGACGCCGTGGGCAAGGAGAGCCGGCCGCAAGCGGCGGCCGGGCGCGATCCCGGGCGCGACACCGAGCGGGATGCTGGGCGCGTGCTCGCGGCGCTGTTCGCCGAGGAACTGGGCGCGCTCGTGCAGGTGCGCGCGCAGGATCGCGACGCGGTGCTTTCGCGCCTGCGCGCGGAAGGCCTCGAGGCGCAGGCTATCGGCAGTCCCGACGCGCGTGATGAAATCCGCTTCGTCCGCAATGCCGGGCCCGTGTTCGCGGCGAAGCGCATCGATTTGCAGCGCGCCTGGTCCGAGACCACCTGGCGCATGCAGGCGCTGCGCGACCATCCGCAATGCGCGCAGCAGGAATACGAACGCATCCTGGATGCGGGCGATCCGGGTCTGCATGCTCATCTCACATTCGACCCAAATGACCTGCGCCCTTTGAAAAAGGGGGTGGCGGCGAAGCCGCCGGGGGATTTTTCAGCGGCCGAAAAAGTTACTCTGACCCCAATTATCACGCGTCCAAGGATTGCGATCCTGCGCGAGCAGGGCGTGAACGGGCAGGTGGAAATGGCGGCGGCTTTCGATCGCGCCGGCTTCGAGGCGGCGGACGTGCACATGAGCGACATCCTTTCCGGGCGCGTCCCGCTCTCCGGTTTCGCCGGCTTCGCCGCGTGCGGCGGCTTCTCCTACGGCGACGTGCTCGGCGCGGGCGAAGGCTGGGCCAAGTCGATTCTGCTCAATGCGCGCGCGCGCGACGAGTTCGAGTCCTTCTTCAGCCGCAGCGACGTATTTGCGCTGGGCGTGTGCAACGGCTGCCAGATGATGAGCAATCTGCGCGAGATCATTCCCGGAGCCGCGCACTGGCCGAAATTCCTGAAGAACAAGTCGGAGCAATTCGAGGCGCGCTTCGTCATGGTCGAAGTGGAGACGAGCCCATCGCTCTTTTTTGCCGGCATGGCCGGCAGCCGCCTCGCGGTGGCCACCGCCCACGGCGAGGGCAGGGCGGTGTTCGCCGATGATAAGGCGAAGGCAAAGGCGCTGGTGGCGCTCAGATTCGTCGATAACCGCGGCGCGGCGACCGAGACCTATCCGGCCAACCCCAACGGCTCACCCGCCGGCATCACCGGGCTCACCACCGCCGACGGCCGCTTCACCATACTCATGCCGCATCCGGAGCGCGTGTTCCGCAGCGTGCAGCAGTCCTGGTATCCTCGGGCATGGGGAGAAGACAGTCCCTGGATGCGCATGTTCCGCAATGCGCGCGCCTGGGTGGATTAGATGCAAGTTCCGGCCATTTCGGGCAATCGCGTCGAGCTGCAGTTGCTCACCACGCTGCGCTGCAATCTCAAATGCAGCTATTGTTCGCTCGGCGTGGGCGATGTGCTGGGATCGCAACGCGAAGTCACCTATTCACTGGACGCGCTCGATGCGTTCATCGCGACGCATCTCGCCGGGCATGACACCTACGTCACTTTCTACGGCGGCGAGCCGACGCTGAATCCCGGCCTCATAGCCGCGGTGATGGAGCGCCATCCCGGATTTCGCTTTCAGCTGCAAACCAACGGCACCCTGCTCGATGGCCTGCCGGACTGGGTTCTCGCCCGGCTGTCCAATATCCTGGTGTCGATAGACGGCGGCGAAAAGGTTACCGACGGCTACCGCGGACGCGGCATTTACCGCCGGGTGCTGAAGCATGTGGGCGCCGTGCGCGAGCGCGTCGGCGGCACGCTGACCGCGCGCGTGACCTGGAGCAGCGCCGACACCAGCTTCGAGGAACTGGACCGGCTGACGCAGGCTTTCGATTATGTCTATTTTCAGTTCGTGGCGCAGGACGGCGCGTACGCGGACGATGCGGTGGCGAAAAAACGCGCCGTGATCACGCAACTGGTGGAGAAGTTTTTCTCCGGCGAAACGCTCTATCCTTTCGTCCCCATCATGGGCACGGTGCGCAACAAAGTCCTGCCGTCGCAGGCGCGGGAAGCGTACGCAGGACTGACGCAATGCCGCGCGTCCACGCATTTATTGAATGTCATGCCCGACGGCAGGATCTATCCCTGTCCGGATATGATGTACCTGCCGCAGATGCTGCAAGGGGACGTGGTCGCGAACTGGCTCAAGCCGAGCCCGCTGCAGCCGCATCCGGACATGCCGTGCGCGCTCTGCGCCGCATTCGCTTTCTGTCGCGGCAATTGCATGAAAAATCTGCATCTGGCCTATGTCCAGGGCGACGCCGGCTACCGCAAGCATGTGGTCGAGCCGATCTGCGATCTGGTGCGATTCCTGGGCGAGGAAGTGGACCGGCACGATCCGCATGCCTGGTTCGCGCGCATGCCTCTGTCGGTGCGCGATCGGGTGGCCGGATGCGCCGTCTACGAATACGTCGAGGTCATGCCCTGAGTGGAGCAGGGCATCCGCTAGCGCAGGCTTCTGCTATAATTTGCTTCTCGCGCCTGTAGCTCAGATGGATAGAGTACTTGGCTACGAACCAAGGGGTCGTGGGTTCGAATCCTGCCAGGCGCGCCAATAAAACAAGGGGTTAGCGAGAGCTAGCCCCTTGTCATTTGAGGCGGGCTAGCATCGGGCTAGCACCAGCGCCCAGGCGATCGCGCCGCAGCGGCCCGCGTTTGAATGATGCGATAGGGAATTGCCGCCGGGTTCCTGAAGTGGGAGCGCGAGCAGGCGAAGCTGCGGCAGG
>JAZDIA010000074.1:0-5388 GCA_043805375.1 Pseudomonadota bacterium | reverse complement strand
CGCTCGCGCTCGGCGTCGCCGACCCACCAGCCGCAGGGAATGTGCAGCATGGCGTCGTAGAACCGGTCCAGGCCAGGCAACTCGCAGCGGCTCGCGGCGAACACGCTGTGGCGGTCATTGCGTTGGTGCACAAGCGAATTGCCGATGCCGAGTTCGGTCAGCCGGCGCGCGAGCTCGTCGCGGCGCTCGGCCAGCACGGTATAGAACCAGTACGATGGCTCGGCGGCCGCATCCCGGGCGCACAGCTCGATCCCGGGAATGCCGCGCAGCGCGGCATCGAAGTATTGGCCGTTGGCGATATGGCGCGCGATCACGGGCCGGATGTATTCCAACTGCACCAGCCCGATGGTCGCGTTGACGTTGTTCATGTGGTACTTGTAGCCGGCCTCGGCCACGTCCACCTCGGTGCGAGGCGCGGCGCGGTCGATGCCGAACCAGCGCAGGCGCCGGCCGCGCGGCAGGTCGGCCGGATTGCGGCAGGCAAGCATGCCGCCGTCCACCGTGGTGAGATGCTTGATCGCCTGCAGCGAGTACACCGCGTATTCCGAGTGGCTGCCGATCGGCAGCCCGGCATAGCGCGCGCCCAATGCGTGCGCCGCATCCTCGATCACCGCGATGCCGTGGCGCTCGGCGATTGCCCGAATGGCGGCGAGGGAAGCCGGGATGCCGCCGTAGTGCACCACCAGAATGGCGCGCGTGCGCGGCGTGATTTTCGCCTCGATTGCGGCAGCGGCCAGGTTGCCGTTGCGCGGATCGACATCGCCCCACACCACGCGCGCGCCGGCATGCAGGATGGCGAGATTGGTGGGCTCGGCGGTCATCGCGCTGGAAATGACTTCGTCGCCGGGCCCGGCGCCGGCAAGCAGCAGCGCGACATGCAGCGCCGCGGTTCCGGAGTAGAACGACAGCATATTGGGCTGGCCGACGAATGCGCCAAAGCGCTGCTCGAATTCGACTACCGGCGGCCCTTCGGAAATCTGGCCGCTGTAGAGCACCTCGCGCAGGCGCGGCAACAACGCCGCCTCCGGCGCCATGAAGACTTTGAACAGCGGTATCTGCGCAGCGCCGTTACTCATGCGAGCGGCCAGGATGGATGACGAGACGATTCTAGCGGACATTGACCACCTGAACCAGCAACTTTGTCACGTCGAGGGCGGGAGCGACGTTGCTATAATCACGCATACGGTCTTGACGCAACGCACCGCTCCCGATGGCTCAGGAAAATAACGAGCAGAAGCTGGAAAACGCCGTCCGCTTGCATAACGAGGGCAAGTTGGACGCTGCCGAGGCCTTGTACCAGGAGTTGCTGCGCGCTGCGCCGGAGCACCAGGCGGCACTGCATCTCACCGGCCTCATCGCCTATCAGCGTGGCCGCTACCGCGAGGCCGTAACTTTGATCGAAATGGCGCTCGCCGGCGGCGCCACGACCGCCGCGATTCACACCAACTGCGGCGTTGTCTACCGCGCGCTCGGCGAGTTCGATCAGGCGGCGCGGCACTTCGCCCGGGCAATTGCACTCGACCCGCAATTTGTCAACGCGCACCAAAACTACGCGTTGGTGCTCTGGGATCAGGGGTTGACGCAACAGGCTGCGGTTCAATTCGAGATGGTACTGGCGCTGGGACAGGATTCGCCCGAGGCCAATTTCTATCTCGGGCGGATCCGCCTGGACGAGGACAAGCCCGCGCTTGCGGCCGATCGTCTGCGCGCCACGCTGCGGCTGCGGCCCGACCATGCCGAGGCGCATTACCTGCTGGCGCGCGCGCTGCTCGCTCAGGGCGACACCCGCGCCGCGCAGCAAAGTTCGGCCGCGGCGTTGAAATTGCAGCCGGAGCACGGCCATGCCGCCTATTTTGCCGCCAAGGCGAGTTTCGAACTCTGCCACGAGCGTGCCGCGTTGGCTTACCTCGATCAGGCGCTGCGCGCGCAGCGCATGGCAGGCTACGCGGCGCGCAGGCGCGCAGCGCCGGCGCGGCTGGGTCAGATCGAGCTGTGGTGCGCGGCCAAGGGCGGGCGCTATACCGGGATGGCCCGGCCGCATTGGCTGAGCTTGCCGCAGCCCAAGGCGCTGCCGGAAGAGGAATCGCGGTATTTCGCCCTGCCCAAGCCGTTCACGCTGGAAATATTTCTTGCGCGCGTGACCCGGGCGCGGGTGCTGCCGAAAGAGTTGCTGCTGCTGTCATCCGATGGTCAGCTGTTCCTGGATGGTTGCGCGCCCTTTGCGCGACAGTACGCGCTGCGCGAGGGCGGTGCGATCCGCCACTGCGCCGACGATGGCCGGGTGCTGCTGGCTGTGCCGGAGAAGTGCCTGGCAATAGACGCGCCCTGTGTCTGGCTCGGCGCCGGCAGCGGCCATTTTCAATGGATATTCGATTCGCTGGCGCGACTATGGGTAATCGCACAGCAGCCGGAGTTGCACGATCTGCCTTTGATCGTGCAGGATTCCCTCACCCGCTGGCAGGACGAGCTGTTGCAATTGCTGGGCTATGGCGCGAAGCGGCGTATCGAAGTTCCCGCAGACGCCATGCTTGAATGCCGCGAGCTTCACGTTGCTTCCCTGGTAACGGCCGGGCACTTCATTGCGCCGGTGGCAATTCAGCATCTGCGCCGGGAGCTGGCGCGCCGCATTACACCGGCAAGCGAAAAGCCGCTGCGCCTCTATCTGTCGCGACAAGGCGCGGCGACGCGCCGGCTGGCGAACGAGACTGAACTATTGCCGCTGCTTGAGCAGCACGGCTTCTCGGTGGTACATCCGGAAATGCTGAGTGTGGCCGAGCAGTTGGCGCTGTTCCGGTCCGCGGAATTCATCCTCGGCGTGGAAGGCGCGGCGCTGGCGAATTTGCTGATCGCGCCGGCGCATGCCCGGGTCGGGGTCATCGTGGCGCGCGGCCTGTACCAACCATGGTACCACTACGTATCGGCGCCGATCGGGCACGATTTCACCTATCTTTGCGCGGAACCCGATTATGCATCGCATTCGGTGCTGGCCGAATGCGATGTCACGCTCGCACGCGAGGTGCTGAAAGCGTTTTTGGGCGGGTGACGCTTTTGCGCCCTGCGCTACTCGTAACGCAGGGCTTCGATCGGCGACAGCTTCGAGGCCTTGCGCGCCGGGTAGAAGCCGAAAAATATCCCGATTGCCGCGGCGAAGCCCACTGCAAGCACCACCGAAGCCGGCGACAGGCTGGTGCGCCAGCCGGCGAACTCGCCGATGGCGAGCGATCCGCCCAGACCGAGCGTGATACCGAGCAGCCCGCCGATCAGAGACAGGGTCACCGCCTCGACCAGGAACTGCTTGAGGATGTCGTTGGCGCGCGCGCCGACCGCCATCCTGAGGCCGATCTCGCGCGTGCGCTCAGTCACCGACACCAGCATGATATTCATGATGCCGATGCCGCCGACCAGCAGCGACACCGAGGCGACGGCCGCGAGCAGCAGCGTCAGCACCTTGCTCGAGGCCTCCTGCGCCTGCAGGATTTCGGTGAGGTTGCGGATGGTGAAGTCGTCATCGGCGCCCGGCTGCAGTTTGTGGCGCTGCCGCGTCAGTTCGCGGATCCTGTCCTCGGCTTGCTTCATGTTCTGGCCGTCGCGCACCTTGACCGAGATCACGCCGACGCGCCGCAGCTTGCCCTGCGGGTTGCCGAACAGGCGGTTCCTCGCGGTCGTCAGCGGTACCAGGATGACGTCGTCCTGGTCCTGCCCCATCATGCTCTGGCCCTTCTTGTCGAGCACGCCGACGATGATGAACGGGACTTTGCGGATGCGCACCTGCTGGTCCACCGGATCGGCATCGCCGAAGAGCTGCTTCGCCACGCTCTGGCCGATCAGCGCGATTTTGCCGGCGCCGCTTACCTCCTGGGGCTCGAAGCCGCGGCCGGAAACGATGGGCCAGTCGCGCACTTCCAGGTATTCGGGCGTCACCCCCTGAATCACCGTGGACCAGTTGTTGTTCCCGGCCACGATCTGGCCGCTGCCGCGGTTGGACGGTGCGGAAATCTGGACCTCCTGCACCTCGCGCGTGATCGCCCAGGCGTCGTCTTCAGTCAGCGTCTGCGCCGAGCTGCCACCCAGGCGCACCCCGCCCGAAGTGGTCGAGCCGGGGATGATGATCATCAGGTTGGAACCCAGGCTCTTGATCTGCTCCTCAACCCGCGCCTGCGCGCCGCCGCCGACTGCAATCATGGTGATCACCGCGCCGACGCCGATGATGATGCCGAGCATGGTGAGGATGGAGCGCAGCTTGTTCACCCTGAGTGCGCGCAGGGCGATGCGAAGCGTGGCGAGCAGATCCATAGCTCAGGCAATCATCCGGGTGAAGAGTTGGCGCGCGCTCGTATTCGACGCGCGCAGGGCAATGCGAAATGCGGCGAGCAGGCCCATTCAAGCCACCGTCACCGGCGCCCGGGCCTGGCGCAGCATGGCCTCGGCGTCATTGATCTTTTGCACCGGATGATCCTCGACCACCAGCCCGTCGCGGAAATGGATGTTGCGCCGGGCGAAAGCCGCGATGTCCTGTTCGTGCGTGACCATCACCACGGTCATGCCGTCGCGATTGAGCTGTTGCAGCAGAGCCATCACTTCCAGGCTGGTGCGCGAATCGAGCGCCCCGGTCGGCTCGTCGGCGAGGATCAGCACCGGATTGTTGACCAGCGCCCGCGCGATCGCCACGCGCTGCTGCTGGCCGCCCGAAAGCTGGGCCGGATGATGGTCCATGCGCTCGGCGAGGCCGACTTCGGCCAGCCGCTTTTTCGCGCGCTCGTGACGCTTGGCGGCGGGTACGCCGCCGTAGAGCAACGGCAGCTCGACATTGTCCAGCGCGCTGGTGCGCGGCAGCAGGTTGAACTGCTGAAACACGAAGCCGATGCGCTGGTTGCGGATCGCCGCCAGCGCGTCGCCCGAGAGCGCCGAAATCTTTTCGCCTGCAAGGATGTAGTCGCCGCGGGTCGGGCTGTCGAGGCAGCCGATCAGATTCATGAAGGTCGATTTGCCCGAGCCGGACGGTCCCATGACGGCGACGAACTCGCTTTTTTCGATGGACACCGATACCCCGCGCAGCGCCGCGACGGTCTGTTCGCCGACGAGGTATTCCTTCACCAGACCGGTGGTCTGAATCAGCGCTTCAGCCATGTTGCCTGGCGCGCGCGCGGAAATGAGGTTCGCATCGGTCGCCGGTTTTGTTCAGAACGGCAAACGCGGCCCGCTCGGGGCCGGGGCGCTGCCGCTGGGCTGCGCCGTGCCGACGATGACCGGATCGCCTTCCTTGAGCTCGCCGGCGACCATCTCGGTCATGCTGCCATCGGAAAGACCCGTGCGCACGCTGACCATGCTGGGCTGCCCGCCGGCGTCGAGCACGAACACGCGAGCGCGCCCTGCGCTCGCGCCGGATGC
>JAZDIA010000073.1:0-3083 GCA_043805375.1 Pseudomonadota bacterium | reverse complement strand
TCTACACCAAGCACCGCCGGGAAGTGCTCGCATCGGACCGCAGAGCAGGGCACTTACGGTAGAATGAAAGCTATGAACAAAGGCTTGGGCAATGCGATTTCCCCCAAAGGCGCAAGGACCTCGCGCTCGCAGTCTGCATCTCCCTCGGCGGCGCTCAAAGCGATGCAATTGCTCGGCCGCTGGACGCGGGTCGCACAGGGCCATCTGGCCTACGGCATGAGCTGCTCCTGTTGCACAGACCTGGGCAGCGTTGAAGTGCAGGACATGGAGCAACATGTCCTCGACTATCTGGACGGCAAGTATCGTTCTGCGGGCGTGCAGAGCGTTTGCGTGCTGCTTTCCGAGCGTGCCGGCTACCGCCCGGGCGAGGCGGGTAACATCGCCGACCTGCTGCGGGCGATTGCGACGCAGGTTGACGGCCCGATTAAATCTGAAGACCAGTTGGCGCTGCTCGCCGATCTGGAACGCAGCATTGATTCGCTCGACGAGCTGATGCGGGGAGTCTAGCGGCGTTCTCGCGCCTCGCGCTCCTGGAAGTCGGACTCCGGTTGCAGCGACGCGGGACGGGTCAGTCGAGCGCCACGCGCGCGTCGTCGCCGATAATCTGGTAGCGCCGCCACGATTGCGCCGGCTCATGGCACATGCCGTAGCGAAAAGACGTGTTAGCGGCGCCCGGCCGGGAAAAACGCAGGTCACGGAACCACACGCATAGCGAGGGATTGCCGCGGTCGACGCGGTACAGCGCGGGATACTGGGCAAACCACCTGAAAAAACCGAACTCAGCCTGGTTCCAGGCTTCGCGCGCCAGGCTTGCGTCCTCCGGGATGTAGCCGAACAGGCTCGCCCTGCTCCATAGCGCTTCCGACACGGGATTGAAGGGCGCCGACAGGTGCGCAAGAAATCCCGATTCAGGTCCGGCTTCCGCGGCGATTTCACGGCGGAGCAAATTGACGAGCGCATAGCGGTACTCGCCATCCTTCTCTAGCACCACCACCCAATTGAATGGAGATGCCGGGCCGGGCTGCACTGAAACCTTGGCGCCGGCAATTCCTTCAGCACGCGCGTGCTGCGTGCCGAACTCGACTGCCTGGGCGTGGAGCAAGCCCTGAAATGCCACATAACCCACGAGCGCCGCGCTCGCAATGAGCGCCGGCGCGCTCGATCGCTTCCACGCCGCTGAGAGAGCGAGCCCCGCCACGATCATGCCGCTAAACCAGAGGTCGATGATAAAAGCGGTTCCCCAGGCGATGCGCACATCGGATAGCGGCGCAAAGATCATGGTGCCGAACGAAGTGATCAGATCACCGGCAATATGCGTGCCCAAGCCAAGCGCTGCAACGGCGTAATACGCGCGCCAGCCGCGCGGATGTCGAAGCACAAGAGCCGCAAGCCAGGCGAGCAGCAGAGCCCATGCCGGAAGCAGCACAATGGAGTGCGTCACCCCTCTGTGATGCAAAATCCAGAAAAGGGGTGAGACGAAACTCGCGACAAAATCGACGTCGGGAAACGCCGCCGCTGCAGCACCCACGGCGATGCGCTGCCAGCAGGGGATGGCCCCAGGCTCCGTGTCGCATGCGGCGGTCGCACGCGCAAACAGCGCACCGGAAAGGGCGTGGGTCAGAGTGTCCAAGGAGCGTCAGATCCTGACGGGAGAGGCTGTGCTATTGAGAGACACCCTTGGCCGAGGAAGGTTCCATTAGCAGTTAGGCGGCGCGCCACACCCTGGAGCATGGTTCGCAACGACCGGCTTTATTCCGCAGCGCGCCTGTGCGCAGGAGCGAATGTGCGCGCCCAAGGGCTTCTGCGCAAGCGCCGCCTGCGTTGCGGGCTTGCTCCGGCCCGCGTCGGCGTGAAGGCCGTTCTATGCGCGCCCCTGCAGGGCGGCGATTCGCTCCGCGATCGGCGGGTGCGAGGAAAACAGCGCCATGAACCCCGCGTGGCTGTTGATGCCGCTTGCCGCCATCGACTGCGGCAGTTCGCCTGCCTGCATGCTGCCCAGGCGCGCGAGCGCATGCATCATGGGCTGCGGCGAGCCGAGCAGCCTTGCCGATCCCGAGTCGGCGCGGAATTCGCGCCGGCGAGAGAACCACGCCACGATGATCGAAGCGAGAACGGAAAACAGAATCTGGCACACGATCACGGTGATGTAGAAGCCGGGACCGACGCCGCGCTCGGTCTTGAACAGGGCCTTGTCGACGAAAAAACCCACCACGCGGGCGAGGAACACGACGAATGTGTTCACCACGCCCTGAATGAGCGTGAGGGTCACCATGTCGCCGTTGGCGACGTGAGCGATTTCGTGCCCCAGCACCGCTTCCGCCTCCTCGCGATTCATGCCTTGCAGCAAGCCACTCGAGACCGCGACCAGCGCATCGTTGCGGAACGCGCCGGTGGCAAAGGCGTTCGGCTCGCCTTCGTAGATCGCCACTTCGGGATGGCCGATGCCGGCGCGCTCGGCAAGCCGGTGCACGGTCTGCACCAGCCAGTACTCGGTGGAGCCCTCGGAGCCGTCGATGACCTGCGCGCCGGTGGACCACTTGGCCATCGGCTTGGAGATAAGAAGCGAGAATATCGAACCGGTGAAGCCCACCACCAGAGAAAACCACAGCAGGGCCTGGTAGTCGATTCCGTTCGCCGTCAGGAAGCGGTCGAGCCCGAAAACGCTCAGGATCACCGAAAGGACCAGCACTACCGCCAGATTGGTCGCCAGAAACAGAAAAACTCGCTTCATAGAATGAATTTCCTCGCGTTAAAGAATGAATGTCGTCGCGTTAAGTCGCCCGCGCCCCTGCGCAGCGGACATTCGACACTTCTTCCAGTAAATAGGTTCCCCAGGAAGAATTTCAAGAGCGCGGCACACTGCTTCCTTGCCGAGGTTTGATCAAGCTTCCGCCGGCCGCAGCCAGCCCTCCCGCGCGCCGGGTTCAAGCGCCGGCGCGAATAGTAATCCCTGCGCTTGGTCGCATCCAGCGCGGCGCAGGAATTGCGCCTGATAGTTGTGCTCGACACCGTCGGCGATGCTGATGAAGCGCAGGCCGTGCGCTATGTTGATAATGGCGTTCACAATGGAGGCGGCATTGGCG
>JAZDIA010000072.1:0-11653 GCA_043805375.1 Pseudomonadota bacterium | reverse complement strand
CGGGAAGCGCGGCGGGAATCCAAACCCACCATGCCAAGCGACTTCGCATGCTTTTGGCGGCTTTGGATACGGCTCAGTCGATTGAGGATATGGACATTGCAGGGTTTCGCCTCCACCCTCTTAAGGGGCTTGAGCCCCGCCGTTGGTCGGTGTGGGTAAATGGGAACTGGCGCTTAACGTTTGAGTTCAAAGACGGCCATGCCTTTGTTGTTCAATATGAGGACTACCACTAATGACTATGCACAATCCGCCTCATCCCGGTGAATTCATTACCGAGGTTTATTTGGAACCGAACAGTCTCAGCGGGCGCGAGTTGGCCGCCAAGCTCGGAGTTGCTGCGTCTACCCTGAATCGAGTTCTCACGGGGACGAGCAGCATCAGCCCTGAAATGGCATTGCGCCTTTCCAAGGCTCTTGGCCGTTCTCCTGAGAGTTGGTTGGCAATGCAATATAACCATGATCTTTGGCAGGCGAAACAGTACGTAAATCTAGCCAATGTCAGAAGGGTCAGGCTTACTGCAGCCTAATCGGGTACATCTGCCTGACCGACCAAAATCATCGTAGTAAAACCGGCGGCGGTTAGCTACAAAATTGCTGCATGGTAGCCGCTAAGAATACCGTTGCAATACCGGCCATAACCCCCCGCCGGCTCAGGCAAGGGTCTTGAAGCGCTGGGCGTTGTCCATCAGGGCCTTGACCGGGCCCAGGCGGTAGGCCGTGCCCTGCTCGATGGCCGTGAGCACCGTGCCGCCGCCGGTAAAGAAATAGTAGTCGGCGTCGTCCAGCACCGACAGGTAGAGGCCGGGCAGCAGGTCCTTGAATTCCTGCAAGGTGTCGCCGCCGCCGTAGAGCTTGGTCGCCTGGCGGTTCTGGTCTATGGTCGTGTCCAGGGCCTTGCTGCCGTCGGTGAAGTGGGGCGTGAAGCCCATCACCGCGTTGACGAAGATGGTCTTGGCCTGGCCGAACACCTCCTTCACCCGGGGGTCGTCAAAGCTCTTGGGGTCGATGTCAAGCACGTAGCCCATCACCTGGCCGGGCTTGAGGTCGGCCACACCAACCGTGCGGTACTTGCCCTCCTGGCGCCCCAGCAACTGGCTCTCCACCAACAGCGGCAGCTCCAGCACCTTGCGCGCCTCTTTGTCCAGCTGCACCAGGTTGCGGGCGGAGGCGATGTCCTCGTCCCCCACGCCGGCGATTTTGACCCCGTACTTGGCGCAGAGGTAGGTGTTGTAGATCACCCCGCCCAGGACCAGGTGGTCCACCTGGCCGTAGATGGCGCTCAAGGGGCCGATCTTGGTGTCGTACTTGGAGCCGGCCACCACGGCCACGAAGGGGCGCGCCGGTTTGAGCACCTGATCCAGGTTGCCGATCTCGTCCTGCATCAAAAAGCCGGCGTAGGAGGGCAGGTGCCGGGTGACGTCGAAGGTGGAGGCGTGGGGCTGCCAGGAGCCGAAGGCGTCGTTGACGTAGATGTCGGCCAGCCCGGCCAGTTGCAGGGCGAAGGCCTGGCGGATGTCGCCTTTTTGCTCCTCGCCGGCGAACCAGCGGGTGTTGGGCAGGTATATGCCGGCCACCTCGCCCTTCTTGAGCTGCTTGATGGCCAGGTTGATGCTGGTGTCGATGGCCTGGATGCCCTTGCCGCCGGCCACGGGGAAACTGGGTACCAGGAAGTCGCAGTGCAGCTTGGACCTGAGGTAGTCCACGATGGGCTGCACGCTGCTGCCCTCGTCCACGGTGATGGTGCCGGCTTTCTTGTCGTAGGGGCGGCCCACATGGGTCATGAGTATGGGCCGGCCGCCCTGGACCACGATGTAGAACAGGGTTCCGATGGTGCGGTCGATGCGGTAGGGGTCTCTTATCTTGCCCTTCTTGACCACGTTGTGGTCCAGACGCACCAGCACCACCTTGTCCTTGAGATTGGCTTGCTGCAACAGGGGCAGGCGCGGGTCAAGCTTGCGCTCTAGCATGTCTTAAGTTCCTCCGGTTGGATCCTGCGCGCGCGGGGTGGCTATGGCACCATTATAGCCCGCCCCGGGCCAGGCATATCAAGCGCCGGCGACGAGTTTGTGGTGATGATCAGTGAGCTGGATGCGGATAAATCGGAGTCCGCCACACAAGCCGGCATCATCGTCGAAAAAGTCCGCGCTGCGCTGGCCAAGCCTTATATGCTTAAAGTTCGGCATGAGGGAAACGAGGCGGCGAAGTTGTCGCGCCGGCTGCCGCCGAAGCCGAACATGAACGAGGCCATCAGGACGAGCGGCCGTAGACACCGATGCGATCCACGCGCGCCGGTACATACAGCACCCAGGCGAGCAGTGCGGGGCGAGTTGCCGCTGGTTCGGCGCCCGACCCGGGCTCAATCACAGGGTGAAAAACGGGCGGGCGCACAGCTCTGCCCTGCGGCGCCTGCAGGTACTTGGCGAAAATCAGCCCGCACGCTGGGCAGCGTTCAGGCGCCTCGACCTCGCCGGTCTTGCGCTCAAAGTTGCATTTCGGGCATTTCGCGAACACCTCGTTCCGCTCTCCGTTGTGATGCGCTGCTCAAGCCAGCCGCTTTCCGCTAAAATAGCATTTTCTGCCTTCCTTTGAGGGAGCCGGCAACAATGTCGATGTCCGACCGCGACGGATACATCTGGTACGACGGCAAGCTGGTGCCCTGGCGCTCGGCGACTACCCATGTGCTCACCCACTCGCTGCACTATGGGCTGGCGGTATTCGAGGGCATACGCGCCTACAACACCGTGGACGGCACCGCCGTGTTCCGCCTAAAGGAGCATATCGATCGCCTGTACAACTCGGCGCACATCTACATGATGAAGATTCCCTACAGCAAGGGGACACTCATCGAAGCGCACAAGGAAGTGGTGCGCGCGAACAAGCTCGCAGAATGCTACCTGAGACCGATCGCCTTCTACGGCTCGGAGAAAATGGGCGTTTCCCCCAAAGGGGCAAGCGTGCACGTGGCCATCGCCGCCTGGCCCTGGGGCGCCTATCTCGGACCCGAGGCGCTAGCCAAAGGCATCCGCGTCAAGACCTCGTCGTTCGCGCGCCACCACGTGAACGTGTCGATGTGCCGCGCCAAGTATTCGGGCACCTACGCCAACTCCATCCTGGCGAGCCAGGAGGCGCTAGACCACGGCTACGACGAGGGTCTGCTGCTCGACGTCGACGGCTTCGTCGCCGAAGGCGCGGGCGAGAACCTGTTCCTGGTAAAGAACGGCTGCATCTACGAGCCGGAGCTGACCTCGGCGCTGATGGGCATTACGCGCGACAGCGTGATCGCGCTCGCCGCCGGGCTGGGCTATACGATCACGCCGCGGCGCATCACCCGCGACGACCTGTACATCGCCGACGAGGCCTTCTTCACCGGCACCGCCGCCGAAGTGACGCCGATACGCGAAGTCGATGGCCGCAAGATCGGCGCCGGCCGATGCGGCCCGGTCACGCGCAAGCTGCAAAAAGCATTCTTCGAAGTGGTCAACGGCCGGGACAAGCGTCACAGCGACTGGCTTGCGCCCGTTGCCGCAGGCAAGTCAATCGCGGCCGCGGACAAGCCCAAGTCGGTCAAGACGGCCGCCGGCAAACCTAAAGCAGCCAAGTCCAAAACCGCCGCAGGCAAGGCCAAACCTGTCGCGACCAAGCCCGCACAAAAGGGGAAACGCTAATGTCCGCCACTGCACAGCAACGCACCGTGGAAGTCACGGAGCAGGACCTGCCGCTGCACTGTCCCACACCCTCGACCCCGGTATGGAACATGCATCCGCGCGTGTTCCTCGACGTGGCAAAGTCGGGCGAGTCGCTCTGCCCTTACTGCGGCACGCACTACGTGTACAAGGGCGCCGCGCCAAAAAGCGGACATTAGTTTCTAGAAACCAGAGACTAGCAAGCCCCGGCGGTTCCCTGGTTTCTAGTCTCTATGGTCCGCCTCCTCATCGTCGCCCCGTCCTGGATCGGCGACACGCTTTTGGCCCAGCCCTTGCTGCGGCGCCTGCATGACAGGCTCGGCCGCGTAAGCATAGATGCGCTGGCGCCGCCCTGGTGCGGCCCGCTGCTTCAGCGCATGCCGGAAATAAGCGAAGTCATCCCGTCACCGTTCGCGCACCGCGAGCTGAAGCTGCGGGCGCGCTGGAAGCTCGGTCGCGAACTGGCGCAGAGAAAATACGACCAAGCCATCGTCCTACCCAACAGCTTCAAGTCGGCGCTGATACCCTTTTTCGCCGACATTCCGCTGCGCGCGGGCTACGTCGGCGAGTCGCGCTATGGCCTGCTGAACCTGGTACACAAGCTCGACCAGGCCAGGCTGCCATTGATGGCCGAGCGCTACGCCCAGCTCGCGGAAAAACCGGGCGCGGAATTGCAGCGTCCGCTGCCCTCGGTGCGGCTGGAGGTCGATCCCGTCAACGCGGCGCGCACCACCGCGCGACTCGACCTCGACAGCTTGCGCCCGATCGCCGTGTTCTGCCCCGGGGCGGAGTACGGCCCGGCCAAGCGCTGGCCGGCGCAGTATTTCGCCGTGCTCGCGCGCGAACTAGCCAAACGCAACTACGCCGTCTGGCTGATCGGTTCGGGCAAGGACGCGGAGCTGGGCGAGGAAATCCGCGCGCAGTCGGGCGACGTGTGCGCTAACCTGTGCGGCAAGACCGACCTCGCCGCCGCCATTGACCTCATCGCCTGCGCCAAACTGATGGTGAGCAACGACTCCGGACTGATGCACGTCGCCGCCGCGCTGGGCAAGCCGCTCATCGCACTGTACGGATCTTCCAGTCCCGCGCACACCCCGCCGCTGTCGCTGTCGTCGCAACCTGGATTGGCGCGCATCGTAAAGATCGACATCGAGTGCAGCCCCTGCTTTGCGCGCCAATGCCCGCTGGGGCATTTCAAGTGCATGAACGATCTTCTGCCGGCGCAGGTGCTGGCCGAGATCGACGCGGTACGCGAGCCGGTCGACGCGGGCAACTAATCGGTCTACAGGCCGTACCAGATCGCCAGATGCCGAGAAAGTGAAGCCGGCCGGTAAGCCGGGTTCTGTTACGGGGATTGCTCCCTATGACGGTCATTCCTCTAGGCGCCGGGTTGCCCCGGCGCTCCAGCCACCTACCCGCGGACTTGAGCGAGCCGCTCATCGCACGCCAAGCATGCGCGTGCGGCATCCGCCTATTTGGTGTTGCTCCGGGTGGAGGTTACCGCGTTTCACCCGCCGCGATCCTCTGCAGCGACTCGTCTCTGTGGCCCTGTTCCTCGTCTTCGCCGAAGGCAAGCCTTCAACTAGTACGTACGGCCGTTAGCCGTCACCCTGCTCTATGGAGCCCGGACTTTCCTCTCCGTACCCATAAGGCACGCAGCGACCGTCTGGCCGGCTTCACGTTTGGATTTTAGCACCTGAGCGCCGCGCGGTCGTGTCGATTCCCCGCAGCCGGCGCCGCGGGGCGGACCTCGGGCTACTTCTTGCGGCTTTTGCGCCGCGGGGCTTCGGTCTCGCCCCTACGCGCTCGGACGTCGGGCTCCTCCTCGGCTTGCGTGCGCCCGGGTCGGAAGTACCGGTTATCGTCGTAATAGCGCTCGTCCTCGTTGTCCGCAGTCCAGCCGGGAATGCCCAGCACCGGCAGCGGCGCCAAGGTCTCGGTCGCGCTGAGCGCCTTCGGGTCGCCGAAATATTTTGCCAGTCGCGCATCCAGCGTGGCGATTTGCTGCGGCAGGGGCCGTTCCAGCTCGCGCGGCGGCAGATCAAAGATCACGGTCTTGGCAGTGATGCCCTTGTAGGGCTGCAAGGCTTTCTCGTAGATCGAATGCCCGAACACGTAGAAGCGCATCGACTCGATGACGTCGCTCCGGCGCTGCCAGAACAGCTCCTTCCACTTGAAATCGCGCAACAGCGCGCCGAGCTCGGGTTCGCTGCTCGCGACGATCACGCCGCTTTCGTCGAACAGGGTAAGCACATCGTGCGGCGCGCCCAGCGATCCACCCTTGGCGCGGGGCGTGCCGCGCAAACCCTCCCCCTGGCGCGCGAGCATCTCCCGGTAGTGGCGGCGGTTGATCGCCGCTTTGCTCCTGGGAAAGGTGATCCACACCAGCGCATTGAACAGGTCACGCCAGTTGCGGCTGCGGGTCAGCACCTTGCCGCGGACATAGACCCGGGTTTCGTAGGGCTCGTCGATCTTCGCCTCCTGCGGCACGAACTCCACCGGCACGCCGCCGCCGCTGAGCACCTCGCGCTCGTCGCCCATCCGGTTCAGTTGGGCGAGCGTCGGGAAGTGGTCATCCCGCAACTGCTCGATCAGCGGCGCCAGCGTGACGAAGGCCGGCGAAGCGAGGAGATCCCAGCGGTTCCAGGCAGGGGAAGCAGCGGTGGCCACGGCGACAGACCCGGCTATTGCAGGCGCCAGGCGAGATGCTCGCCGGCGCGCAACGGCACCAGTTCGTCGTCGCCCAGGGCAATCGAGGATTGCACCTGCCAGCTCTCGCGCCGCAGGATGATTTTTTCAACATTGCGCGGCAGGCGGTAGAAATCCGCGCCGTGGAAGCTGGCGAAAGCCTCGAGTTTGTCCAGCGCGCCCGCCGCCTCGAAAGCCTCGGCGTAAAGCTCGATCGCCGCGTGCGCGGTGTAGATGCCAGCATGCCCGCACGCCGCCTCCTTGTTGCGGCGCTCGTGCGGCGCGCTGTCGGTGCCGAGGAAGAACTTGGGGCTGCCGCCGGTCGCCGCCTGCACCAGCGCCTGGCGGTGCGTTTCGCGCTTGAGCGGCGGCAGGCAGTAGTGATGCGCCCGGATGCCGCCTTGGAACATGGCGTTGCGGTTCATGAGCAGGTGATGCGCCGTGACGCTGGCGGCGATGTTCGCCGGCGAGCCGGCCACGTATTCGACCGCCTCGCGCGTGGTGATGTGTTCCAGCACCAGGCGCAATCCGGCAAAACGCCGCGTGATCTGCGGCAGCAGCGTGTCGATGAACACCTGTTCCCGGTCGAACACGTCCACTTCCGGGTCGGTGACTTCGCCGTGCAGCAGCAACGGCAGGTCCAGTCTTTCCATCGCCTCCAACACCGGAAAGCAGTGCTCCGGGCGCGTCACGCCGGAATCGGAATTGGTGGTGGCCCCAACCGGGTAATATTTCATCGCATGCACCACGCCGCTCGTCTTCGCCAGCGCGATCTCCTCCGGCGTGGTGTTGTCGGTGAGATACAGCGTCATCAGCGGCTCGAAGCGCGAACTTGCGGGCAGCGCGGCCAGAATGCGCTCGCGGTAGGCCCTGGCCAGCGCTACCGTGGTCACCGGCGGCCGCAGGTTGGGCATGACGATGGCGCGCGCGAACTGTCTGGCGCTTTGCGGCAGCACCGCGGTGAGCGCGGCGCCGTCGCGCAAATGCAGGTGCCAGTCGTCGGGGCGGGTGAGAGTGAGGATATCCATGGCAGGCGCAATTATACGCGCCGCGAGCCACTGGCCCGGACATCGAGCATATTAGGCGACTTACGTTGACAGCCCACCAGCCGACTTGCGCGCTGCGCGCGCCAACCGCGTTTTCTGCGCGGATGAAAAGCGCATCCGCACAGAAAACGCGGTTATGGTTAACACCAAACGCAGCGCGGGGGGGTTATACAAGATCGCCGATTGCGCGCGGACGGCTTCTTGTCCGCGCAACATCGCAACTCTGCCACAACGGAGAGCGCGATTTAAGTCGCTCCGTATAGCAACAAACGAAACGCTACTTTTCCGCTGCGGCGTCGCGCCAGGCGAGCGCCCGTTCATACAGCTCGTTCTTGCGCGCTCCAGTGATCGCGGCGGCAAGCGCGGCCGACTGCCTGAGCGGCAGCTCCGCCAGCAGCAGGCGCAGCACGCGTTCCGCCTCGGCCGGCAGGCCTTCCTGCTTTTTCTCCGGCGCGCCAGTGACGATCAACACGAACTCTCCGCGCTGCCGGTTGGGGTCGGCCGCGAGCCAGGCTCCCGCCGCATCCAGAGGACAGCGGTGGATAGCCTCGAACAGCTTGGTCAGCTCGCGCGCGATCACAATCTCGCGTTCCGCGCCTAGCGTTGCCGCGAGGTCGGCGACGCACGCGGTCACGCGGTGCGGCGCCTCGTAGAACACCAGGGCATAGGGAAGCTCGCGCAGCGCTTCGAGCGCCGCCCGCCGCGCGGCGGTCTTGACCGGCAAAAAACCGTAGAACATGAAATGCGGCGCTGCGATACCGGCCACCGACAGCGCGGCAATTGCCGCGTTGGCGCCGGGTATCGGGCAGATCGTAATACCTGCCTGCCTTGCCCTTGCCACCAGCAGCGCCCCCCGGATCGGAGATCCCGGGCGTGCCGGCATCGCTCACCAGGGCGATCGTCTTGCCCGCCTGTATCCGGGCGACGAGATCGGCTGCGCGCTCCCTTTCATTGTGCTCGTGCAAAGCGATGAGCTTGGCGACTATGCCGTGGTGCGCGAGCAGGTGTTGCGTGGTGCGCGTGTCCTCCGCGGCCACCAGATCGGCCTGCGCCAGCAGCGCCAGAGCGCGCGCGCTGATGTCGCCCAGATTTCCAATCGGCGTGGCGACGACATATAATTTCCCCGCACCCTCCGAGGTCTTTTCCCCATGGTCCTGGCGTTTCGACCGCGTACCGCGCGTTTTGTGCTCGCTTTCCATGGCATGAGATTGTGCGTTGCGGCCGGCAATGAAGCAAGCGCGGTAGAAAGGCGAGCGCAAGCAGGCGGCATTCGGGCCCGGCGCCGGCGTGACGCCAGACCATGACGCGCCGGGCGAACGCAAGCGGCAAGCTCGCCGAGGCGCTGGCAGCAGACTACCTGCAGGCGCGCGGCTTGCGGTTGCTTGAGCGCAACTACGACTGCCGCCTGGGCGAGATCGATCTGATCCTCGCCGATGGCCCAACCCTGGTGTTCGCCGAGGTGCGGCTGCGGCGCAGTTCCGATTTCGGCGGAGCAGCAGCCAGCATTACCGCCGCCAAGCGTCAACGCATCCTCAGGGCCGCGCGTCATTACCTCTCAGGCAGGCCGGAGCGGCCGTGCCGATTCGATGTCGTATTGCTCGATGCGCTGGCGCCGGAACGTATTGAATGGATCAAAGATGCATTTGGTGAATAGATGCGGCTTGCCTTCTGCGTTGCTTGGTGCCGCGCTTGTCGCCGGCCTGTGCGTCCTGCCCGGACCCACGGCGGCGCAGCAGGTGCGCCTGCTGGTGCAAAGTTCGCCGCTTGCCGGCTTCAATTACCACCAGGCGCCCGAGGTATGGCAGGGCATGCGCATCGGCGACGCGCTGGAGCTCGTACGCGAACCGGACAACGTCCACGACGGCAGGGCTGTCAGCGTGAGCTGGCGCGGCCACAAGCTCGGCTATGTGCCGCGCGCACAGAACGCCGCGCTCGCCTGGGCCATGGACCGCGGCGAGAGGCTGGACGCCCGCGTGAGCCGCTTGCAGCCGCACCGCAATCCGCGCAAGCGCATCGAGTTCGAGGTGTATGTCGAGTAACGGTATTAGTCGCTTACGAATCCAAAGTTGACATTATTGGCGAAAAATGTCGATTCTTCTTGGGTTTGTATACGTCTCCCGAATTTGTGCTTTGCGCTAGCGCAAAGCACAAATTCGGGAGATGGAAGTTCCCAAAACGAGACTGGCTGTTCGCTTCCGACTTGTCTCGATCAGGACCGTGTAATCCGATATCGACGGATGTTGATGCCCTCGCTGAGGTAGAATGGCTTTTTTGCATTGGGCGGAGCGTAGATGGATCTTGTTGCGCAGGTCAGCCGGCATTTTGCCGACAGCGCTCAAACCAAGAACAAGTCGGCTGAGATCCTGGCCGCGCCGATCGCGCAGGCCACCGAGTTGATGGTGAAATGCCTCATCGCCAACGGCAAGATCCTGGCCTGCGGCAACGGCGGCTCGGCCGCCGACTCGCAGCACTTCGCCGCCGAACTGCTCGGGCGCTTCGAGCGCGAGCGTCCGGGTCTGGCGGCGATCGCCCTTACCACCGACACCTCGGTCCTGACCGCGATTGCCAACGACTACGATTACGAACAGGTGTTCGCGCGGCAGGTGCAGGCGCTGGGGCAGGCGAGCGACGTGCTGCTGGCGATCTCCACCAGCGGCCATTCGAAAAACGTCATCGCCGCGATTCACGCCGCGCACGAGCGCGACATGCAGGTGGTGGCGCTGACCGGCAAAAGCGGCGGCAAGATCGGCGACCTGCTGGCCAAGGAAGATGTGCATATCTGCGTGCCCTCGGACAGGACTTCGCGCATCCAGGAGGTGCATCTGCTCACGCTGCACTGCCTGTGCGACGGCATCGACACGTTATTACTGGGAGCTGAATCATGATTGCTTTGAACAAGACCTTTCCGCCGTTTCGCGCCCTGGCGCTCATCGCTTTGCTGGGGCTCGCGCCACAATTGCAAGGATGCTTTCCGCTGGTAGCCGGCGGCGCCGGCGCCACGGCGCTCGTTCTGAACGACCGGCGCTCGGTCGGCGCCCAGACCGAGGACAAGGAAATCGACGTGCGCGGCGAAAGCCGCATTAACGACCGCTTTGGCGACAAGGTGCACATCAACGTCGCCAGCTTCAACCGCAATGTGCTGATCACCGGCGAAGCGCCCGACGCCGCCGCCAAGGCGGATATAGAAAAAATCGTGCGCGAAATCCCCAATGTGCGCGGGGTGGTCAACGAAATTCAAGTTGCCGGCGTAAGCTCGTACAGCGCCCGCGGCAACGACAGCTACATCACTTCCAAGGTCAAAGCGCGCTTCGTCGACAACCGCGGCAATTTCTCGGCCAACCAAGTCAAGGTGGTGACCGAAGGCAGCGTGGTTTACCTGCTGGGACTGGTCACACGCAAGGAAGCCGAGGCGGCCGTGGAAATCACGCGCACCACCGGCGGCGTGCAGAAAGTGGTGCGCGTGTTCGAGTACATCGAGCCGCCGGCAAAGTGATGGCTGGCTGGGGATCGTCGTAGTCGTCGCAAGTCACTCTTCACCCGTTCCCGCGCGCGCCGCGCCTGCATGCATAGCAGACCTGAATTCGAGACGAAGCTGTGCGAACCGGCGCAGCTTGCCGCCAGGGTCGCAGCCCTGGCCCGCCCGTTGGTATTCACCAACGGCGTGTTCGATATCCTGCATCGCGGCCACGTCTCCTACCTTGCGCAGGCGCGCGCCCTGGGCGCGAGCCTCGCGGTCGCCGCCAACAGCGATTCTTCGGCCAGGCGCCTGGGCAAGGGCGAGGACCGGCCGATCAACCGGCTGGAGGACCGCATGGCGGTGCTTGCCGCGTTGCGGTCGGTGGACCTGGTCACCTGGTTCGATGAAGACACGCCGCTCGCGCTGATCCTCTCCTGCCGGCCCGACGTGCTGGTGAAAGGCGGCGACTGGAAGCCCGAGGCCATCGTCGGCGCACAGGAAGTCATCGCCTGGGGGGGGGCGGTGCATTCGATCCCGTTCCTGTTCCCGCACTCGACCAGCGCGACACTGAACAAGATACGCGGCAGTTGACCACAGCATCGACGGCAAGGGGGCATGTCGAGCTGCGGTGATTAGACTTGCGCGGCCGGCGGCCCGGCCGCGCGGATCGTCGATTGCGCGCGGATTAAAAGCGCATCCGCACGCAATCGACGATCTCGCATAAAAGCAAACCCAAGCTGTTGTTGCTTTTATCAATAACCGTGTTTCCGAGCGGATGCG
>JAZDIA010000071.1:0-5379 GCA_043805375.1 Pseudomonadota bacterium | reverse complement strand
CGATTGGTGGAGCCGACCCGCACGTAAACGCCGCTATCGGGCCCTGCGCTCTTGAGATAGTGGGGGCGGCCGGGGCTTGGGTATACCTGCACGGCCAGGACGTGGGTGCGCCGCCAAGGGAGGATTTCCAGTTCCGGAATCAGGCGCGGGAGAATGCCGTCGCTGATCACGCTGGCCAGGCGTTCTTCCACGTCCAACGGGTTTTGCACGCCGCGGACGTGCCGCGTCGCGTCTTCCACGCCGATCAGCAGTGTGCCCCCCGCCGTATTGGCAAAGGCTACGATGCCCCGCAGCACCCCGTCCGGAGAGGAAAGATCGCGCTTGAACTCAAGCGTTTTGCCTTCGGGGCGTTTCAGCAGGTCGAGGATGTCCATAACTCGGAAGTGTACTCTGAAGCCAGCGACGCCACCAGGCTTCCGGGTTGTTCGCCGCCCCAGCCCGCCTCCCCACGCCGCGTGCAAAAAATGCCCGCCTCGACGCGAGCTTCTCCACGCTGTCCGAAGAGCAACGCTTGGTCAGCTCGTAGGCAAAGTACTTGGCGTGGTAGTCGGTCAGTTGCATTAATGGTTTTCTTGCGGGCGGCAAGCGACGCGCGGCCCTTACTCCCTGCAGCTATGGTCGGGCAGCGTTACTCTGGCGTCAAGCGCAAGACGGAGAGTCTGCGACGGAGTTAATTCTATACGCTGTTGCAGCGGTCGGACGCGCGCATGCAGGCGGAACTCGATCATTTCATCGAGGCCGCGCAGGGCTACGAGAAGGCATTGGGCTACCGCGGCCGCTGCTGGCGAAAGTCGAACCGGGATCCAGAATACACCGTGAGCTTGCCGCTGCAATCTATTGGAGGGAGCTTCCTTCCGGAGCGACGGCCGCGGCAGCGGAGAAGCCCCGGTGCTGCGGCGACGCCCGCAAAGTTAAACTGTTATGTATACGGTACCAGGCGGGGCAGCGCCAAACGGCGAAATAAGTTTCAAAACTGACAAGAAGGCGATTGATGGCGCGGGACGGCGCGCTTGATATTCACCGCTCGCCGCGGCGCCTTGCTGCGGCCGAAGGCATGCGTGAAGGGTTGAATTGCCAGGGACACAAACAGCCCGGAGAACCAATAGGCGCGCGACGTTCCGGATTTCTGACCGATCAGCCAAACCCCACTTCAAGCACACCGAACTCGCCGAAGTCGGCTTTGACGCTATCCCCCGTGGAGACTGGCACGGGTGTCAGGCAAGTGCCCGTGATCACCACGTCGCCGGCGCGCAATCCGTCGCCGTAATTGCTCAATTCATTGGCGATCCAGGCGAGCGCGCGGCGGGGGTCGCCCAGCACATTGGCGCCAGAGCCCTGGCTGGCGAGCGCGCCGTTGCGATAGGCTGTGACGTTGTGCTGCGCCAGATCAACGACGCGCCAGTCGGCACGCGTCGCCGGACCCAGCACGAACCAGCAGGCGCAGGCGACGTCCGCGATCAATTGCGCTGCGCCGACGCGGGTAAAGTCCTCATAGCGCGAGTCGGGCACTTCGATGGCGGGATGCAGCGAGGCGACGGCAGCGAGTACCTCCGAGACACTGTAGGCTGCAGCGCGTTTGGGCAAGTGCGTGCCCATGCGGAAGGCGAATTCCGCTTCCGCGACTTTCATATGATTCCCAGCCAGGGATATGCGCGCACCGCCTTCGAGTGCTCGCGCAGAGAGCAGACAGCCGGCGAGCGGCCCATCCACACGGATGTGTTGCTGCCCGGCCGTGCTGGTGGCGGCGATCTTCCAGCCGACGATGTTCTGGCCGGACAATTGTGCCAGCTCGGCCTGGATTGCATAGCCCTCGGCACGACCGAGCGGCCGGCAATGCGCCGGCAGGTCATCGAAGCGCGTCGATTGCTGCCAGTGTTGCCACAGGATGGCGGCGGCGCTGCGGATGTCCTGCTGATTCATGTGCTTTCCTCCTGCGTCCGCAGCATGCCGCTATGTTTCAATACAGATATTACCGGGCGAGAAATTCCTGCATGGAAAATGCGGTTCCGGGTATTGCTTTTCGAAGCTTGCGGTCTTCCGTAATCAACGGGGCATTCAGGCTTTGCGCCAGCGCAACGTATTGCGCATCGTAGCCGGTAATGGCGTATTCCGCCGCCACGGCAAGCGCCATATCCATCGCCACTCCGCATTGCGCAACTTTGATGAAGCGCTCGGCATGGTCCAGCAAGGCCCGGCACTGCTCGAGCGTCAGCACTTCGCGCCGCTGATAGGTTGCCAGCACGTTCAGTGTTTCATGCAGGCACAGCGCCGTGGTGCGCCAATCGGCATCTTTCCCGCGCAGCTTCTGGACGAGCGGCGATTGGTCGCATTTGATCAAAGAGTAGATCAGGATATTGGCGTCAACGACTATCATCTCGATAGGCGGTTCGAATCACGGCTGTTGCGGATGACGGCGACAACATCGCCGGGTGTGACCGGTTTTAGCGGTTTGAGCGGATCGGGCAGCAGGTCGGCGGCATCTCTTGCGGGAGCGGCCAATGCCTGTTCCAGCAACGCCAAGGCTTGCCGCGTCATGGAGCGATGGTAGCGTGCGGCTTCTTGTTTAAGCCTGCGGTGCAATTCCGGTGGGAAATCTTTAATCAACAGACCTGGCATGGCATCCTCGCAACTATACAAACGGTAGCGAAATGATAGCCTTTTAGGGTTGAAGCATCAACTCTTCTTGCCCTGCGTGTCGGCAGCGCGGCAAAGGCGGACCCGGATCGGCAGCACCTGTGCTATGTTTGGGCGTCAACGTAATTACTTATCCATCGGGAAAATTACGCATGAAAATCCGCGCCGCCGTGCTCGATCAGATGCAACAACCGCAACCTTACGCGAAAACCCGGCCGATCAGCGTCGAGACGGTGGATCTCGACTCGCCCGGCCCGGGCGAGGTGTTGGTGAAAATAGGCGCAGCGGGCTTATGCCATTCCGATCTCTCGATCATCAATGGCGAACGGCCGCGGGTGATGCCGATCGCATTGGGCCACGAGGCCGCCGGCATCGTCGAGGAGATCGGGCCCGGCATCGTCGATTTGCAGCGAGGCGACCACGTGGCGCTGGTCTTCGTGCCCAGTTGCGGCCACTGCCTGCCCTGCATGGAAGGCAGGCCGGCGCTGTGCGAGCCGGGTTTTGCGGCCGCGGTCGCCGGCACGCTGATCAGTGGCCATCGCCGTCTGCATCGCGCGGACAAGAGTCCGATCAACCATCAGGTCGGCGTTTCCTGCTTTGCCGAATATGCCGTGGTGGCGCGCGGCACGCTGGTGAAAATCGACCAGGAACTGCCGCTCGATATCGCGGCGCTGTTCGGCTGCGCCGTGCTCACCGGCGTCGGCGCGGCAATCAATTGTGCGCAACTCAGGCTGGGCGGCTCGGCAGCAGTGGTGGGCGTGGGCGGGGTCGGCCTGTCGGCCCTGCTCGGCGCCTTGGCGGCGGGCGCGCGACAGGTGGTCGCCATCGACAAGCTCGATTCGAAACTGGAATTGGCGCATACACTCGGAGCCACGCACACGTTTCGCGCCGATGATCCGGACCTGGTCGCGCGCGTCAAGGCGGCAACCAATGGCGGCGTCGAAGTGGCGATCGAGGCAGCCAGCGCCGTGGCCGCGCTCGCCACGGCTTACGAAATCACCCGCCGCGGCGGCACCACGGTCACCGTCAGCCTGCCGCCGCCGTACGCTACCTTCAATGTGCCGGCGGTGAATCTGGTGGTCGAGGAACGCACGCTGAAAGGCAGCTTTCTCGGCTCTGCCGTGCCGGCCCGAGATATCCCGCACTACATCGCGCTTTACCGCGCAGGGCGACTGCCCGTAGACCGCCTGGTGACGCATCGAATCAAGCTCGATGAGATCAATCTTGGCTTCGACCGCCTGGCGAATGGCGAGGCGATAAGGCAGGTGATCGTTTTCTAGGAGTGACCAGATTAGAGCGCGCGGCCGGCGGCGGCCGCGCGGATCCGGTCCCTGAAACGCGCATACAGCCGCGCGGCGCCGACCAGGTTCCATTCCAGCCAGAGGCAGGAGGCAGTGAACGCGAGTCCGGCCGGCAACGCCAGCACGGGCCATAGCACTGCGGCGAGCAGCAGTGCCAGGGCCGTGAAATGCAGCCACAGTTGACCGCGCATCGAGCTTTCAGGAATCATCTGTTTCATGTTTGGCGGCGGCATCGCAGTCCCACCCTGCCGTTGCAGGTGCAGCCAGTTGAGGAAAGGCATGATCTTGTAGAGCATGCCGATGATCACCGAGAGGAACACTCCGGGCAAGGCGAGGACGCCCAGCCACAGCGGCGCGCGCGGGTGGCCGCCGAGCTGCGGCAGTGCCTCGAACGCGAGCCAGGACGCGACCAAGGCCACGAGCGACAGCATGGCTCCGCGCCAGAAGATGAAAGTGACATCGGTCTGGCGCCGCCGCCGGCGCGACTGCAGCCAGAGCGTGGCGGCGGCATAGAGTCCTGCCAGCAGCATACCCGCCAGCGCCACGCCGGACTGCCATGTCTGCACTTCGCCCACTTCGGCGCGGAGTTGCAGCGACCACAGGCCGAGCGCGAGGAGCAAGCCGGCGGGCAACAGGCGCGTGAGCCAGATCGGATAGGCCGGCGTGAGCTGAAACATCGGCACCACCAGGTACGAGACACCGATCACCAGCATCAAGGCCCAGCCGCCCAGCCCCCAGGCGAGATGGACATTGATCAGCGCAATCCGCGGCCACTCCGGCTGCAGGCTCTCCGGCAGGCCCAGCGTGACCGCCAGGGTCGCGCCGAGCACCACCGTCACCAAAAGCCCGAGCACGGCGAGGCGCAGCACATGGATGCTCATGCCGACCGCGGGCGTGCGCAACAACGCAATCGCCATGACCGTCAGGAACAGGCCCAGGGCTGTCGCAAATGCCAGCGCGGCGAGCAGGAACAGCAATGGCAGGTGCAGCAAGAAAGCCGTTGCCAGGAACACCGCGCCCGCAGCGATCAGCGGGTGCACCACCGCCGCGACCAGGCGCGGCCGCCAGATGTTGGCGCCGGCCACCACGGCCACGAATTGCAGCAGCGCACCGCACATCACCTGCAACATGAAATCGACCACGATCAGATGGGTCATCGCCAGCGCGCCGGGCGACCAGCGCGATGCGAGCGCCGCGGGCCCGAGCCCGGCCAGGACCAATCCGGCGACGGCGCCAAACAGCGGCGCCGTGAGAAAGAAGCGGTAAGGCACCGATATCGGCGGCGCCTGTTCGAACGACAGGGTGGGCTGCATTGAGTTCGGGGGTTTGGTCACTTGAGAATCAAGGGCTGGCATGATAGGCGGAGAATACCGATTCTCTCGGGTTCGTATACGTCTCGCGAATTTGCGCAGTTGCGCTCGCGCAACTGCGCAAATTCGCGAGA
>JAZDIA010000070.1:0-7850 GCA_043805375.1 Pseudomonadota bacterium | reverse complement strand
TCATCGAGAGCAAGCAGTTCACCGACTTGGCGACCAATCCCGTGTTTTCCACCCGTGACTTCCGGGCCGTGCCGGGGAAGTACCGCGTGCTCGTCCCTGAATACGTCAAGGACTACGTCTCCTTGAACCAGTTCGCCGCCTGAAGGAGACCCAGTGCTCGACACCGATACCAAACGCCGCATCGACACCGCCCGCGACATCCTCGTCGGCAAAGTTCCTGACCCGAAGTCCCAGGTCGAGCAGATCACCATCGCGCTGATCTACAAGTTCATGGACGACATGGACGCGGAGTCCGAGGAACTCGGCGGCAAGCGGAAGTTCTTCACCGGGGACTACGCCCGCTACGGCTGGGCCAAGCTCATGGCGCCATCGCTCGGCGGCCACGAGATGCTCGGCCTCTACGGCGAAGGCATCTCAAAAATGCCGGAGAACCCCGGCATCCCCGCGCTCTTCCGCGACATCTTCAAGAACGCCTACTTGCCTTACCGCGACCCCGAGACGCTCAAGGCCTTCCTCAAGATCATTGACGAGTTCAGCTACGACCACAGCGAACGCCTCGGCGACGCCTTCGAGTATCCGTCCTTAAGGCTGACTGAGATTGGCGCGATCCACATTCCCCTGCCGCCGCTGGAGGTGCAGAAGGAGATCGTGGCGGAGATCGAGGGCTACCAGAAAGTCATCAACGGCGCCCGCGCCGTCCTCGACCACTACCGCCCCCACATCCCCATCCACCCCGACTGGCCGATTCCCACTTTTGAAGACGCGCCTTTTCAGATCATTGATGGTGACCGCGGAACAAACTACCCCAGCAAAGAAGATTTTTCCCCATCAGGCCATTGTCTCTTCCTTAACACGAAGAACGTTCGTTCAGACGGATTCAAGTTTGACGAATTGGAGTTTATCAGTGCGGCGAAAGACAACGCCTTACGGAAAGGCAAACTTGAGCGTGGCGACGTATTGCTGACAACACGAGGGACCATCGGCAACACCGCTCTCTATGACCCGTCAGTCGAGTTCGACCACATTCGCATCAACTCCGGTATGCTCATTTTTCGACCGGATGCGGCCAAGCTCTCAAGCAGCTACCTCTTTCATTTCTTTCAGTCGGAAAACTTCCGAGCACAGAGAGAAGCGATCGTTTCAGGTGCCGCACAGCCCCAGCTTCCGATTCGGAGTCTGAATGAGGCAAAAATCCCCCTCCCACCCCTCGCCACGCAGCAAGCCATCGTCGCCGAGATCGAAGCCGAGCAAGCGCTGGTCGGTGCCAACCGCGAATTGATCACCCGCTTCGAGAAGAAAATCCAGGCCACGCTCGCCCGCGTGTGGGGCGAGGATCAGATGGCGCCGGTGGAGGGGAAAGGACGGGAAGAGCGCAATGCTCACCTGCGTGACGCGCCAGGGCCGTACGCCGCGCCGGCCGGCAGTGGGGGCACCCCCTTGGAGAAGCCCGTCTTTCCTTGATCTTCGGGTAATTCCGCCTGTATTCATGGGTATGGGCTGCCAATACCCGAAGGCGGCGCCGTGGCAAAAAGAGCAGGCTATATCCTGCTATATTACTAAAATATGCTGGTTTTAACCTGCTATTGTGCTAACATATGCCGGTTATAACCTGTCACAAAAGAGCCTATATGACTGAAAAATCAGCCATGCTTCAACGTCTGCAGTTGGCGGACGCCCTGGGCGAGTTTGCCTCTTCCCGCTCGTCACCGCCGGGAGGTGGCTGGGTGCGCGCCATCCGTGAAGCGTTGGGAATGACGCAGGCGCAGCTTGCCGCCAAGCTCGGCATTACGCGCCAGTCGCTGCAAGATCTAGAACGCGCGGAGGCGAACCGGCGCATCACGCTCGATAGTCTGGACCGGCTCGCGAAGGCGATGGACTGCCGTCTGGTCTATGCGCTCGTACCCGAGAAGGGTTCGCTCGACGACGTGCGTGCGCGCCAGGCGCAGGCGCTTGCGGATGCGCTGCTGAAGTCCACCGAGCATTCGATGAAGATCGAGGCCCAAGGCGTGTCCGCGCGCGAGAGCAAGCGACAGCGCAAGCTCCTTGTCGATTCGCTGCTACGCGGCAGTCCGCGCAAGCTATGGCGATAAGTCTCGACTATCCGCCCGGCGCGACCCCGCTCGATCCAGACGAGGCGGCCGGGCTGATTCCGTCGCACATCACCACGCATGGGCAGCTCAACGAGTGGGAACTGGTCAACATCGTGGAAGGCGAGCGCTGGGCGTTTTCGCGTAAGCAAAGGAACCTGCTTAGCATCAAGTTCGTGCGCCGCCTGCATAAGCGCATGTTCGGCGACACCTGGCGCTGGGCAGGAACGTTCCGCGGCACCGAGAAAAACATCGGGATCGATCCTGCACGCATCCAGCCCGCGCTGCTCGATTTATTCCAGGACGTGGGAGCGCAACTCGATCAGAAAAGCTATCCCCTGGATGAAATCGGGGCACGGTTCAGCCATCGGCTGGTGTCGATTCATCCTTTCGCCAATGGTAACGGCCGCTTGTCGCGCACCATGACCGACCTGCTCTTGGTACGCGAGGGAGCCGAGCGTTTTAGCTGGGGCGCGGGAAAAAACCTGGTTACCGAAGGCGACACGAGACAGGCGTATCTCGACGCGCTGCGCGCAGCCGATGCGCGCGACTACGCGCCTTTGCTCGCGTTTGTGCGCTCGTGAGGTGGTGAATCGGCGCGCACCGTGACTGCCTCGCCGCAACGTGCGCCAACTCGATGCCGCACCCTCAGCACACCTGTCACCACGGCACCGCGAGCACCCGCCGCGTGAGCGGGAACGCCTCATCACCGCCGTAGAGCAGCAGTGCGCCGTCGGCTAAATCATCATACTCATCGAGGAAGGCTTCCAGCCCTTTCGCATCGGCCGGTTGGACGCGAGTCGCGGCTTTCACCTCCAGCGGCAGCAGACGCTTCCCCGTCTCGATCACGAAATCGACTTCTAGCCCGGTGGCGGTGCGCCAATAGAGGATTTCGGGACGCTTCACCTGCAGATCGCGCCAGGCGAGCAGATCGCTGAGCACCAGGTTTTCGAGGTGGGCGCCGCGCGGCTCGGTTTCACCGGCAAGGTGCAGCGCGAGGGCGGCGTCGCCCCAGTAGAGTTTGGGCGCCTTGATCAGGCGCCGTGTGCGATTGACCGAATACGCGGGCAACCGGATCGCCTGGAAGCTCACATCCAGAAGGTTCATGAAGCGGTGAATCTGCGGCTGCGAGATCCCGGTGTCTCGGCCAAGTTCGGTTTGATTGAGCAGATTGCCGATGCGCAGGCAGGCGGCGCGCATCAGCCGCCGGAAGTCGGGAAGGTTTTCCACCGCGCGCAATACCTGCAGGTCGCGCTCAAGGTAGGTCTGCACGTAGCCGGAATACCACAGCGCGCGCGCGTCCGCGTCGGCAAGTTCGTGCGCCGGAACCGGAAAACTGCCGGTGCCGACCGCGGCGCGCCAGTCCTCGCGCGGTCCTGCGCACTCGGCGAGGACCTCGCGCCACTTTGGAAAAGGTACGGCCAGAAGTTCGCCCCAGGCGCCCGCACGGCCCAGGCCGTGGCGCTCGCGGCGCGAGAGCGGCCACAGCGTTACATAGACCGCGCGTCCGGCAAGTGTTTCGCTCACGCGCTCCATCATCAGCAAATTGGCTGAACCGGTGAGCACGAAACGTCCGGGCTTGCGCGGACGATGGCGATCGACCGCGCGCTTGACAGCGAGCAGCAGATCGCCGGCGCGCTGCACTTCGTCAAGAACCAGCGCCGGCGCACGCTCGATCAGCGCCTCCGGTTCGGCCTGCGCCTGCGCGCGCAAATCGAAATCGTCTAGCGTCAGATAAGGGCGCCGGGCGAGCTCGGGCATGGCGCGCACCAGCGTCGTCTTGCCGGTCTGGCGCGCACCGAGCACCACGACCACCGGCGAGACACGCAAGGCGCGCTCGATGACCGCGGCCGCCGCCCGTGGAAGGAAGGTATTTGGATCTGCCTTTGCCATGCGTGTATGATAATCATACTTTAGCGGAATGTCTATTGAATCTGAGATCCCCTCCAAACAAGCCCGTGCTTTGACGGAGGGTTGCCCTTACCCCGCACACCCGCAATGCGCTAGAGTGTACGCCGCGACGGAAACGGATCAATAAGGACGACAGTGGCGAGATTGAGAGACAGTATCCCCGAAAGGCCGGCTAACCGGGACATCCGCCAGCTCGCGCGCATTCTGGGTTTTCTCGCTCCGTACCGCCGGCAAATTGCGATTGCCCTGGTGGCGCTGGTGGTGGCCGCCGGCTGCGTGTTGGTGCTGGGCCAGGGCCTGCGGCGGGTCATCGATGGCGGGTTCGCGATCGGCGAAGCGGCGCTGCTCGACTCGGCGCTGGTTGCGCTGCTCGCGGTGATCGTGGTCATGGCGATCGCAACCTATACACGCTTTTATTTCGTCTCCTGGATCGGAGAGCGCGTCTCGGCCGACATCCGCCGCGCGGTGTTCGGCCGTCTGCTCGATCTGTCGCCGGGCTTTTTCGAGGTGACGCGCACGGGCGAAGTGATCTCGCGCCTTACCAACGACACCTCGCTCCTCGAAGTGGTGATCGGTTCCAGCGCTTCGTTCGCGCTGCGCAATACCCTGATCATGTTCGGCAGCCTGGTGATGCTGATCGTCACCAGCCCCAGGCTGACCGCGCTGGTGGTGCTGGGCGTGCCGCTGGTGATCGCGCCGATCCTGCTCTACGGCAGGCGCGTGCGCAAGCTCTCGCGCGCGAGCCAGGCGCGCGTGGCCGACGTCAGCGCCTACGTCGACGAGGCGCTGCACGAGATCCGCACGGTGCAGTCCTACGGCCACGAAAACGAGGACCGCGCGCGCTTCGGCGAGCGCGTCGAACAGGCATTTGCCACGGCGGTCGAGCGCATCCGCCAGCGCGCGCTGCTGATCGCCCTGGTGATGCTGCTCGCTTTCGGCGCGGTGGGCGTCATTCTCTGGATCGGAGGGCACGACGTGCTTGCCGCACGCATCAGCGCAGGCGAGCTGTCGGCTTTCGTGTTCTACGCGGTGCTGGTTGCCGGCGCCTTCGGCGCGGTGTCCGAAGTGATCGGCGATTTGCAGCGCGCCGCCGGCGCCACCGAGCGCCTGATGGAACTGCTCGCCACCGAGCCGCAGATCCGCGCGCCGGCGAAGCCGCAGCCGCTGCCGGACCCGGCGCGCGGGCAAGTGCGGTTTGAAAACGTCAGCTTTCACTACCCTTCGCGCCCGGATGCTCTGGCGCTCGCTGACTTTTCGCTCGAGGTGAAGCCGGGCGAAACGCTCGCTTTGGTTGGCCCCTCCGGCGCGGGCAAGTCGACGGTGCTGCAACTGCTCCTGCGCTATTACGACGCCGATGCCGGATCGATCAGTCTCGACGGCGTGGAACTGCGGCATGCCGATCCGCGCGCGCTGCGCGCGCGCATCGCGCTGGTGCCGCAGGATCCGGTGATTTTCGCCGCCTCGGTGCGCGAGAACGTGCGCTATGGCCGGCCCGATGCGAGCGACGCCGAAGTCGGGGCGGCTTGCGCCGCGGCGTACGCGAGCGAGTTCATCGAGCGCCTGCCCGAGACAATGGACACCTTCCTCGGCGAGCGCGGCGTGCGGCTCTCGGGCGGCCAGCGCCAGCGGCTGTCGATCGCGCGCGCTCTCCTCGCGGATCGCGCGGTGCTGCTGCTCGACGAGGCGACCAGCTCGCTCGACGCGGCGAGCGAACATTACGTGCAGATGGCGCTGGCGCGCCTGATGCAGAACCGCACCACGCTCATCGTCGCGCATCGCCTGGCGACGGTGCAGAACGCCGATCGCATCGTGGTAATGGACGAGGGACGCATCATCGCCACCGGCACGCACGAGGAACTGGTGCGCGAGAAGGGTCTGTATGCTCGGCTCGCCGCGCTGCAGTTCCTGGGACGTGAGGAACCAGTGGAAAGCGTGCATTTGGAGTCTGTCCAGGAGCCCGAAAAAGGAGAGCGCCGCCTGACCTGAGTTTGATGTACATCAAACCCGAATTGGTTGGTGTAAGTAAAGTACGCGAATTTTGACTCTCGTCCAGGCTGCGCCGGTATTGTACAAGCCTTGGTACCGGCGATTGTCGACATCCGGTAACAAAACAAGGGGGAATTCATGCCTCAGGTCATTGGCGTACCAAAAGAGACGGCGGCCGGCGAAAAACGCGTTGCCACCGTGCCCGAAGTCGTTGAAAAACTCATCAAGCTCGGTTTCAAGGTTGCGGTGCAATCCGGCGCCGGGGATGCTGCGAATTTCAGCGACGAGGTGTACCGCGCCGCCGGCGCCGAGATCGTCGAAGGGGCGGCCAAGCTGTGGGCTGCGTCCGACATCGTGTTCAAGGTGCGCGGACCGTCGACCGAAGAAGTCGGCCTGATGCGCGAAGGCGGCACGCTGGTGAGCTTCATCTGGCCTGCGCAGAATCCCGACCTGCTGCAACAACTCGCGGCGAAGAAGGCCACGGTGCTGGCGATGGACAGCGTGCCGCGCATTTCGCGCGCCCAGAAGCTGGACGCGCTTTCCTCGATGGCCAACATTGCCGGCTACCGCGCCGTCATCGAAGCGGCGCATCACTTCGGCCGTTTCTTCACCGGCCAGATTACTGCCGCCGGCAAAGTGCCGCCGGCCAAGGTTTTCGTGATTGGCGCGGGGGTTGCGGGTCTGGCCGCCATCGGCACGGCCTCGGGTCTGGGGGCCATCGTGCGCGCCAATGACACGCGCCCCGAAGTAGGCGATCAGGTCAAATCCATGGGCGGCGAGTTCGTTACCGTGGACTATGAGGAAGAAGGTGCCGGCGTCGGCGGTTATGCCAAGGTAATGAGCGAAGGGTTCCTGAAAGCCCAGGCCGCGGTGTTTGCCAAGCAGGCGAAGGAAGTGGACATCATCATCACCACCGCGCTCATTCCGGGCAAGCCGGCGCCGAAGCTGATCAGCGCCGAAATGGTGCAGTCGATGAAACCGGGCAGCGTCATTGTCGACATGGCGGCGGAGCAGGGCGGCAACTGCGAACTGACCGTGCCGCACCAAGTGACCGTCCAGAACGGCGTTACCATCATCGGCTACAGCGATTTGCCCAGCCGCCTGTCGAAGCAATCGAGCACGCTGTATGCGACCAATCTGTTCCGCCTCTCCGAGGAGCTGTGCAAGACCAAGGATGGGGTCATCAACGTCAATATGGAAGACGAGGTGCTGCGCGGCACCACGGTAGTGAAGGAGGGCAACATCACCTGGCCGCCACCGGCGCCCAAGCTTTTCGCGGCACCGCCGGCGGCAGCCAAGCCGGCAGCCCCTGTAGCCGCCGCCAAGAAGGGTCACGGCCACGGCGCCGGCGCGCCGGCCTCGGGCACCAGCACGGCGGTCACGTTCGGCGTGGCGGCGCTCGCGTTCTGGTTCATCGGCGCCAATGCCCCTGCTGCATTCCTCGCGCACTTCACCGTCTTCGTGCTGGCCTGCTTCGTGGGCTACATGGTGGTGTGGAACGTCACGCCCGCCCTGCACACGCCGCTGATGAGCGTCACCAATGCGATCAGCAGCATCATCGCCATCGGGGGGCTGGTGCAGGTGGCGCCGCCCTTGTTGGCCGGGGCGGGAGGCGGTGACCGGCCGGAAGAATGGATCCTCGGGCTGGCGGTGCTGGGCATTGCCCTCACCGCGATCAACATGTTCGGCGGTTTTGCCGTGACCCAGCGCATGCTGGAAATGTTCCGCAAATAAGGGAGACGATCCATGTCATCAACTCTGGCAACTGTCTCCTATATCGGAGCGACGATACTTTTCATCCTCAGCCTCGGCGGCCTCTCCCATCCGGAGAGCTCGCGGCGCGGCAACCTGTACGGCATGATCGGC
>JAZDIA010000069.1:0-34422 GCA_043805375.1 Pseudomonadota bacterium | reverse complement strand
CGTGCTGTTGTTATCCAGGCTGCCGCCCACGCCCGCAAATACCGTAATCCCACTCAGCGTCAGCGACACCGCATCCGCATCGGTGAAGCTCACGACCGGCGCCGTGCCCACGTCGTTCCCGCTCACCTGCCCCAGCGCGATCGTGAAGTCGCCCTTGGCCACGACAGAGCCGAATGCATCAACCACCGCATTCCCAGTAACGCCCAGCAGGCTCCCGTTCTCCCCCTCGAAGTCGATGGTTGGCTTGACTGGCAAGCCCACCGGCGTGACAGGAATACCATCCACGGCGTCGCTCGGCCCATTACGGAAATCCAGCACGCGATCCGAGTTCGCCCCATCGCTTGTCTGGTTCAGTTCAACGTTGAAAGCCCAAGCCTCCAGCACCAGATCCGAAAGTCCAGTAAAGCTCGCCGTGCCGCAGGAGGTCTTCAATGCCGTGTAGCTGATATCGTTGGATGTGTCGGTGAACAGCAGCAAGCTGAAGTCGATGCCAGCCAGCGAAAGGCCGAAGGCCGCCGGGTCAGTGTCGGGACCGTTCCCGACGAACGCACTGACCCCCGTGCCGCAGAGGAGCTGGTAGTCGACGCCGTTGAACCACGTGCCGTTATTCAGGACAAGGTTGCCGTGCTCCGTCGTAAAATTGAAATCGCCGCTGAGATAGAAAAAGTCCAACAGCTGAATATCGAGAGTGCCAGTGCCGTCGGCGATGCTGCCGGTGACCGCACCGCCGGAAAAGACGAAGGTGTCCTTGTCGTTGCTTGCGGTGCTGCTGCCGGTCAGGTTTTGGATATCGGTAAAGCTGATGGTGCTAAGGCCACCAGCTTTCAGGGTGCCCGCGTTGATGCCGGTCAGCTTCCAGATATTGTCGAGCTTCGGGCTCACCAGCGTGATCGCAGCAGCGGAGTTGCCGATGATGTTCGTGATGCCACCGACGCTGGTGCCATCGTCGCTGGTCATCGTGCCGACGATGTCTAAGGTGCCGTCGGTGTTCACCTGAATGGTGATCGTCGCCGCGTTGTTGGCCGCGTCGGAAAGATCCAGGGTCGGTGGCACCGTCGACGCGTCGGCAACCACTTCGCCCATCGTGGTGACCGAACTAACAGTGCTGCCGCCAAGCAAGGCCCGCTGGCTGTGATTGAGGTTCTCGGCCATCACCGCCAGCCCGGAGTCGTGTCCGAACCCGAGGACATGGCCAGTTTCGTGAAGCAGAACGGTCAGCAGGTCGATGCGCCCGAAGGCGGGGCTCTCGGCGTTTGCTGCGCTGCGGGAATCGGGGAGGGTTACGGAGAACTCAGAGGACTCATCTGGCGTTGAGTCGACGAACCAGCCGCGGCCGGCGGCGGTGGCATCCAGGGAGATGAAGTTTGCGTCGGCCTCGCCCAGTTCGCCGCCGGGGAGGTCGGCGATGCGAACCTTGAGATTGGCGAGGCGGCCGGTGATATCTCCGGCGAGTCCGGAGGCGGTCCAGAGCCGAAGAGCTTGTTCAAGAATTGGGGCGAGCGCTTGGTCGGTCAGCGGGTCGGCAGCGGGGGGACCGCGCGGCAAACCATCGTCAAAAGAATCGGAAACCAGCAGTTGTTGAACGCCAAAAAGCCCCCTTTCGTCCCCCTCGGGCGAATCGGAAAGGCTCAGCTCGTCGATAGTTATGGATTCCGTCGCAATCAGCGCGGAAGAAGTCTGGTCGTCACCCGGGGGTCCCCGGGGCAACTCAGAAACCGGAATGGTGCTTGCAAAAAAATCCTGATCGGATGACGCGCCGAGCAACGAATCGTCGGCGTCGGGATCTTCGGGGGCCCCGGACGTCGCGGTGGCCCGGTCAAACAGGGCTATCGCAGAGCTCTGCTCGTCCGCTATTTCGGGCGCCGGAAGACCGGCGCGGAGGTCGTCGATGGCGGCCGGATCGGCGCTTGATGCAGATTCGCCTGCGGCCGTTGGCTGCCAGCTTTCCGGCCAAGCCACGCTGGGGATGGTTTCGGCTTGTGCGCCGCAACAATCCCCCCCGCCGGCTGCCGTAATTTGAGCGCTCGTAGCGGCGTCGATCTGCTCGACGTTGACGTTACCCGCGGCGCTGACGCCGTTTGCTTCGTCCTCGAGGAGCGATCGATAGACTTCAGAAACGAGGGGGGTGTCGCCGGACAGAAGAACGCGCGGCTCCAGCGGCTCCAGTCGGAACTTCCCATGCGCGTGCGCCTTGCCCTCGCCAGACACGCCGCCGCCTACCCGAACATCGAGCGGCTCTGCATGCAAGCGGTTTCTCAACCAGCGCAGCAAACGATTCTCCCCTGACCCGCTCAGCGCAGCACAACGAACACGCTGCCATTTATGTCAGACATTTTTATTGCACGAGGCGGCAGAGTAACCCATCGATGAACCGATGGCAACAGACCCGTTTCACTTACATTTTTGGATGAGGCAACACGAAAACTGCTTTGGATACCTTTGGATATAACTTTACTAAAATACATCTAGTTACGTCTATTATTTGGACTTCTTTGGACTACCCAAAACGAGTCATTGGCGGAGAGAGCGGGATTCGAACCCGCGATACGCTTTAACACGTACACACGCTTTCCAGGCGTGCGCCTTCAACCGCTCGGCCACCTCTCCTGCTGATTGCCGAGCCCGCAGTGTTCTTGTCAGATCCGGGCTCTTTGGAAGGTGCCCAGCTTACGCCGGAGCCCCCTGTAATGCAATGGAAAAACACCTTCCTGGATTCCGGCGCATCTCCTGTTTCGCGCTCGGCGCGCTGTCTTTTTTTGAGCTAAAGAAAGAAGGCGAGAGTTCGCACTCCCGTCTTCTTTCCGGCTATGCGCCACGAGCGGGCGCCGCGCCGGCGTATGGCTACGCGACCGGCTGTTTGAGTTGTTCCAGGATGGCCGGACACATTCAGCACATCGTCGGTGCGGCCCATGATGCGGAAATAACCATCCAGTTCGCCGCCGGCCTTGATCAGCGAGCAGATCGCGGTCGGCGCGGTATAGAACACGTTCACCTTGTGGTTGGTCCTGGATGATTTTCCGGAAGCGCCCGGCGTCGGGATAGGTCGGGATGCCCTCGTACATGACCTCGGTGGCGCCCACCGCGAGCGGCCCGTAGGTGATGTAGGTATGGCCCGTGACCCAACCCACGTCGGCGGTGCACCAGAACACGTCGCTCGGCTTGTAGTCGAACACCCATTTCATGGTGAGGATCGCCTGCAGCAAGTAGCCGCCGGTGGAGTGTTGCACGCCCTTGGGCTTGCCGGTCGAGCCCGAGGTGTAGAGGATGAACAGCGGATGCTCGGCGTTGACCTAGGTCGGCTCGCACTCCTCGGACTGACCCTGGATGACGTCGTGCCACCACTTGTCGCGCGGCGCCTGCATGTCGACGGCGGTGCCGCTGCGCTTGTAGACGATGACGTTTCTCACCTTCTCGCAGCCGCCCATCGCGATCGCCTCGTCCACCGCCGGCTTGAGCGCAATCTCCTTGCCGCCGCGGAACTGGCCGTCGGCGGTGATGACCTCGGTGGCGCCCGCGTCGACGATCCGTTCCTGCAGGCTCTTCGCGGAGAAGCCGACAGTTTGATCTAACGCAAACGTCGGCCGCGCCCGCGATTTCCCGCGCGCCAAAGGTGGTAACATTTGCCGGCTGCAGATCGCGCGATCTGCAGCCGCGCGATCCTCGGCCTGGTTGGCGAAGGCGCCAATACCGGCACCCCCGGCACGCATCGCCACTCCAATCCAATGGGACCAATATGACCTCCATCAAGCAGGAAGACCTGATCCAAAGCATTGCCGACGCGCTGCAGTTCATCAGCTACTACCACCCGAAAGACTACATCGCCCACCTGGGACGCGCCTACGAACGCGAGCAGGCGCCCGCGGCCAAGGACGCGATCGCGCAGATCCTCACCAACTCGCGCATGTGCGCCGAAGGCCATCGCCCGATCTGCCAGGACACCGGCATCGTCAACGTGTACCTAAAGATCGGCATGGACGTGCGCTGGGACGGCTTCAAGGGCTCGATCGCCGACGCGGTGAATGAGGGCGTGCGCCGCGCCTATACCAACCCGGATAACCCCCTGCGCAGCTCGGTGCTGGCCGATCCGCTGTTCACGCGCAAGAACACCAAGGACAACACTCCGGCGGTGGTGCACATGGAAGTGGTCCCGGGCAACACGCTCGTGGTCACGGTCGCGGCCAAAGGCGGCGGCTCGGAGGCGAAATCGAAGTTCGCGATGCTCAATCCTTCCGCTTCGGTGGTGGACTGGGTGCTGAAGACCGTGCCCACCATGGGCGCCGGCTGGTGCCCGCCGGGACTGCTCGGCATCGGAGTCGGCGGCACCGCAGAGAAGGCGATGATGATGGCGAAGGAAGTGTTGATGGAACCCTTGGACATGCACGAGCTGCTTGCGCGCGGCCCGAAATCCAAGATCGAGGAACTGCGCATCGAGCTTTATTCCAGGATCAATGCCCTTGGCATCGGCGCGCAGGGCCTGGGCGGCCTCTCCACCGTGCTCGACGTCAAGATCAGGGACTACCCGACCCACGCCGCCAACAAGCCGATCGCGATGATCCCCAACTGCGCCGCCACGCGCCACGCGCACTTCGTGCTCGACGGTTCCGGCGCAGTCTCTCTCGATCCGCCCTCGCTCGAGGACTGGCCAAAAGTCACCTGGGCCCCGGCCGCGGGGGCGAAGCGCGTCAACCTCGATACGCTCACTCCGGCCGAAATCGCAAGCTGGAAGCAGGGCGACATCCTGCTGCTCTCGGGCAGGATGCTCACCGGCCGCGACGCCGCGCACCAGCGCATCCAGGAGATGCTCGCGAAGGGCGAGAAGCTGCCGGTGGATTTCACCAACCGCGTGATCTACTACGTCGGCCCGGTCGATCCGGTGAAGGGCGAAGTGGTCGGCCCGGCCGGTCCCACCACCGCCACGCGCATGGACAAATACACCGAGATGATGCTGGCGCAGACGGGCCTCATCGGCATGATCGGCAAGTCGGAGCGCGGCCCTGTGGCCATCGAGGCGATCAGGAAACACAAGGCCGCTTACCTCATGGCCGTGGGCGGCGCCGCCTACCTCGTGGCCAAGGCGATCAAGAAGTCGCGCGTGCTCGCGTTCGGCGACCTCGGCATGGAAGCGATTTACGAGTTCGAAGTGAAGGACATGCCTGTCACCGTGGCCGTGGACTCGAGCGGCGCGTCGGTCCACAACACCGGGCCGGCGGAGTGGGAAAAGAGAATCATGGAATTCAAGATTCCGGTGACGGTCGCGTGACGATGCTCGTCTCTTCTTTGCTTGGTTATGAGTCAAGTGTTGACAGCGTTGGCGAAGAATTTGGGGTTGTATACGTCTCGCGAATTTGTGCGGTGGCGCTAGCGCCACTGCACAAATTCGCGAGATGGAATTTCCCAAAACGAGCCAACCGGTTTGCGTCGGGCTCATCCGGCTTAAGGGTCAAATAGCGTTGCAGGGCGAAGCCATTCCGCGCTGGCTCGGCATCGCGATACTACTCGTCATCGCCACGGTCCTCGGCGGCAACCACATCGCTGCGCGCATCGCCTTCGATCACGGCGTCAACATCACCACGGCGGACGCGCTCGGCTCGTCAAGGCATTGAACGCTCATGCAGCAAACAATGGACACGTATCTGCTCGCCATTCGCCATGGTGAAACCGAATGGAATGGCCAAGGCCGCTTCCAGGGGCATCTGAACAGCGCGTTGAACGAGGCCGGCCTGGCGCAGACCGAAGCCCTGGGCGAGCGCCTTGCCCGAGAGCCTATCGATCTGTTGTTCTCAAGCGATCTCGGCCGGGCGCTTCAGACCGCGAGCGCCATCGCCCAGCACATCGGCCGCGAGATCGTGGTCGAGCCGCGCCTGCGCGAACGGCGTTTGGGAATTTTCGAGGGCCTGACCCCGGCCGAAGTGCAAACGCGCTACCCGGACGAATACGCCCGCTTCCGCTCCTACGACCCGGATTACGTCATTCCGCAGGGGGAAAGCGCGCGTCAGTTGTTCGAGCGCAGCGTTGCCTGCTTCACCGAGCTTGCGCTTCGCCATGCCGGCCTGACGCTGGCGACGGTCACTCACGGCGGCGTGCTCGCGATGCTCTACCGCCATGCCAAAGCGATGCCTTTGCAGGCGCCGCGCGACTTTCCTTTGCCCAACGCCGGCGTCAATCGTTTCCGCCACCGGCTGGGCGCGTGGCAACTGCAGAGTTGGGGCGATATCGGCCATCTGGAACGCGCGCCCGAAGGCTTGGTACACCAACGCAAACGCTGAACCTGCCGGCCGCAGCCGCCGTCCGGCGATGCTAGAATGAGACACTTGAACCGTTGCCGTCGCCGCCAGGAAGAGGAGAGCCATGCCGAACTACACCACCGAAGCCATCCGTACCGTCGCCTTTGTAGGCCATGGCGCGGCCGGCAAGACCACTCTGGCCGAGGCGCTGCTCGCGCGCGCCGGCGCAATCAAATCACCCGGCAGCGTGGAGCGCGGCAATACCGTCTGCGACTACGATCCCCTGGAAAAATCCTACGGCCACTCGCTCAACGCCGCGCTGGTCAATTTTGCCTGGCGTGATACCCGCATACACCTGATCGACACGCCCGGCTATCCGGATTTCACCGGCCAAGCGATAGGCGCGCTCGCCGCGGTGGAGACCGCGGTCATCGTCATCAACGCCCAGACCGGCATCGAGCTCGCCACCCGGCGCATGATGAAGTGGGCGCAAGCGCGCGAGCTCTGCTGCATGATCGTGGTCAACAAGATCGACGCCGAAAATGTCGATTTGCCCGCGCTGCTCGCCGATATCCAGGGTACCTTCGGCAAGGAATGCCTGCCGATCAATCTGCCCGCGCATGCGGGCAAGGACATCGTCGATTGCTTCTTCAACCCCGACGGCGAGTCCGATTTCTCCTCGGTCAAGGCCGCGCATGCGGCGCTCGTCGACCAGGTGGTGGAGGTCGACGAGGCGCTGATGGCGCTCTATCTGGAACAGGGAGAGATCAGCGCCGAACAACTGCACGCCCCGTTCGTGAAAGCCTTGCGCGAACGGCACCTGATACCGGTGTGCTTCGTTTCGGCCAGGAACGGGACGGGCGTGACCGAGCTGCTCGACATCTTCACCGGGCTCGCACCCAACCCGACCGAGGGCAACCCGCCGCCCTTTCTCAAGGGCGAAGGCGCGGCCGCGTTGGAATTCCACGCCGAGCCCGATCCGGCCAAACACGTGCTCGCTCACGTGTTCAAGGTCATCATGGATCCCTATGTCGGCAAGCTCGGCGTATTCCGCGTGCACCAGGGAACGGTGAAGCGCGATGCGCAGCTGTTTGTCGGCGACGGCAATCGCCCGTTCAAGGTCGCGCATCTGTACCTGCTGCAAGGAAAGGAATACGTCGAAACCGACGCCCTGGTGCCGGGCGACATCGGTGCGGTCGCGAAGGTGGACGAGATCGAGTTCGATGCCGTGCTCCACGACTCCCACGACGAGGATCACATCCACCTGCGCCCGCTCGAATTTCCCGCGCCCATGCACGGACTCGCGGTGGAGACGAAGAAAAAAGGCGACGAGCAGAGGCTGTTCGAAGTCCTGCATAAACTGGAGCTGGAGGATCCGTGCTTTCGCATGGAGCGCCATCCCGGCACCAATGAGACCGTGATCCGCGCGCTCGGCGATCTGCACCTGAGGACCAAACTGGAGAAGCTGACCCAGCAGTACAAGCTGGAGCTGGAAACCCGGCCTCCGCGTATTCCTTACCGCGAAACCATCAGCCGCAAGGCGGAGGGACACTGCCGCCACAAGAAGCAGACCGGCGGCGCCGGCCAGTTCGGCGAGGTGTTTCTGCGAATCGAGCCGCTGCCGCGCGGCGCGGGCTACGAATTCGTCGATCAGGTAAAAGGCGGTGTGATACCGACCGTGTTCATCCCGGCGGTGGAAAAAGGCGTGCGCATGGCGCTCGACGCGGGCGTAATTGCGGGCTATCCGGTCGAGGACTTGCGCGTGATCGTGTATGACGGCAAGAGCCATGCGGTTGACTCCAAGGAGATCGCTTTCGTCTCCGCCGGCCGCAAGGCGGTGATCGACGCATTCTCCAAGGCAGGGCCGATCATGCTCGAGCCCATTGTCAACATCGACATCGAGGCGCCGGAAGCCTATGTCGGCGACATGACCGCAGAGATCGCTTCCAAACGCGGCCAGATCACCGGGACGCAGCAGCTCTCCGCCGACGCCATCAGCACCACGGGCCAGGTGCCGCTGGCGGAACTGACCGACTTCCAGAACCGGCTGCGCTCGCTCACCGGCGGGCAGGGTTCGTATTCACTCGAGTTCAGCCACTACGCCCAGGTGCCGGGACAGATGCAGCAGGTGCTCATGTCGCAGCACAACGCGGCCCGCGAAGAAGAATAGCGCTCTCATTTCTAGCCCGATAGGCGATCTGCTTCTGCTCGGACGCGAGGAGCGACTGATACACGCACCGCGTCATGCGACAAGGCGGACGGAATCAAACGCGGTTCTCAGCCGAGCCGCGCGCCATCCTCGAATTTCTCGCCCGGATCGTCAGTGCCGCAGCCGATTGCCGGGTAGAAGGCGCGGAAGTCCGCAACCACCTTGTCGAACGGAAAATCGGACCAGATGCCGTGGTCCTTGACATACTCCATGTGGCGGCGCCGGTGCGCGTCGTAGGGCTGAAAAATTGCGTCCGAACGGCCGTCGAACTCGGTCGGCAACACGCCGAAGCGGGTGCACAGCTCGATATTGAACGCCGGCGCCGCCTTCACCCACTGGTCCTCGAGGTACATCACCGCATAGCTGTGGTGCATGAAATAGGTCTTGCCGCCCATACGCGCCTTGAGTTTTTCCGTGGTCAGGTGATTGACCACGTCGGAGAGGCCGATGGCGCAGGCAATACCCAGGGCGCGCGCCGCCGCGGCAAGCAGGATCGACTTGGGGATGCAATAGGCCGACTTCGCCGCCAGCACGTTGCTGGCGACGTAGATCTCAGGCTCGAGACTGATGGTGAACGGATCGTAGCGGATGCCGTCGCGCACGGCGTAGAACAGCTTGACCGCTCGCCCTACGTCATTCGTTTCGGCCCCCGCCTCCTGCTGCGCGAAACGGCGCACGGTGTCGCTGTCCGCATCCAGAAAACGCGTGCTCTGCAGATATTCGGGGCCGGGTTCCGGCTTGCTGCCTGGGGGCGTATGAATCATAGACCGGCATTGTAGCAAGTCGCCGCCCTATTCTTTCCCCGTCATCGCCTCCGGCCGCACCCAGGCGTCGAACTGCTCCGCCGTGACCTGGCCCAGAACCGGCTCGCGCGGCGTGCGCTAGCGGAAATGCGCGAGCGAGCGCTGCGTCTGCGCACCCTACGCCGGCTCGACCCTGAGCCAGATGGTCACCGGCCCGTCGTTGGTGAGACTCACCTGCATGTGCGCGCCGAAACGCCCGATTTCGACCGCTGGATATGAGGCCCGCGCCTTGGCTACGAAGTAATCGAACAGGCGCTCGCCTTCCTGCGGCGGCGCAGCCGGCGTGAAACTGGGGCGCATGCCTTTCTGCGTGTCTGCAGCAAGCGTAAATTGCGGTACCAGCAGGAGGCCGCCGTGCACGTCGCGCAGGCTCAGATTCATTTTACCCGCGGCGTCGGCAAACACCCGGTATCCGAGCACGCGATCGAGCAGGCGATCGGCTTCCGCTTGGCCGTCGCCGCGCTCGGCGCAAAGAAGCACCATCAGGCCCGGGCCGATCGTGCCGACGCTCGCCCCATCGACCTCGACTCTTGCTTCGGCAACGCGCTGCAACAGCCCGATCAGGGGGAATCAACCGGTTTAAGCGAGCGCGTTCGCGCCCGCTTGGGCAATCTGCTCGTCCTCGTGCGACTGCACCCCGGAGACGCCGATGCCGCCGACGCATTCGCCCTGGTACATGACCGGGATTCCGCCCTGTACCGGCAACAAGGGCATTTTCAGCATCGACAGGCGTCCGTCCTTGATGCGGTCTTCCCACATCTTGGTCGAACGGCGCGAAACGGCAGCGCTGCGGCCTTTCTGCACCGCGATCTCGGCATTGGCCGGCGTGGCCCCATCCATTCGCTCCAGCATCAGCAGGTGGCCGCCGTCATCGAGTACGGCGATGACCACCTCCCATTTGTTGCGGCGCGCCTCGGCCTCGCAGGCCGCGATCATTTGCTTGCAGTCGTCCAGGGTCAGGCAGGGTTTGGTTTTCATCGGCTTCTATGCTCGTTGGTAATAAAATTTCAGCAACGTGTAGCATGCTCGCAGTCAGGGGCCGATGCAAGTACAAGTGCCAGGTCCTCACGCTTCACGCTTTAGCCGCAATTGCATCGCGTACCTGCTGCAGCGCGCTCGGATCCTCGATAGTCGTGAGGTCGCCGGGATCGCGCCCGGCTGCAAGAAAGCCGTGCTACGGCCAGCTTACTCCGGGCTTACCGGCGCCTGTTCAACTTGAATCACGCCGCCAGATCCACCACGATGCGCCCCTTGGCCTTGCCCTTGATGAAATCGTCGAACACCGCGGGCAGCTGCTCGAAGGCGATGGTGCGCGTCATGCGCGCGAGGTGCCTGGGCTTCATGTCCGTGGCCAGGCGCTGCCACACCTCGCGCCGCAAGGGCATCGGCGTGTAGCCCGAATCGATGCCGAGCAGGCACGCACCGCGGAGGATGAAAGGCAGCACGGTGGTGTTGAGCGTGGTGCTCGCTGCAAGGCCGATGCTGGCGATGGTGCCGCCCTGCTGCATGGTGCTCGCCATCCAGGCAAGGACATCGCCTCCCAGATTGTCCACGGCGCCCGCCCACAGCACCTTGTCCAGCGGCCGGATCTTGGCCAGATCCAGGCTTTGGCGCAGCTTCACTTCCTTCGCGCCCAGGCTCTTCAGATAATCGCTTTCGCTTTCCTTGCCGGTCAACGCGACCACGTGATAGCCAAGGCCGGCGAGGATATCCACTGCGATCGAGCCGACGCCGCCGCTGGCGCCGGAGATAATCACCGGTCCGTTGGCCGGCGCAAGGCCGTTCAATTCCATGCGCACCACCGCGAGAGCGGCGGTATAGCCCGCGGTGCCCAAAGCCATGGCTTCGAACAGGTTCAGGCCGCGGGGCATGGGCACCACCCAGTCGGCCGGCACGCGCGCATATTGCGCATAACCGCCATGGTGTGCCACGCCGATGTCGTAGCTGGTGGCGATCACCGCATCGCCTTTGTCGAAACGCGCGTCGCCGGACTCGACCACCGTACCTGAAAGATCGATGCCGCCGACGCAGGGGAAGCGGCGGATGATCTTGCCGGTGCCGGTGGCGGCAAGCGCGTCCTTGTAGTTAACGCCCGAATAGGCAACGCGTATCACTACTTCGCCTGGATCGAGATCATCCGGCGACATGTCGACGAATGCGGCGACGATTTTCTTGTCCACTTCGTCGATGCGGAATGCCTTGAACTTGTCCATGCTGATGCGCCTTTCCGATCGAATTCGACCAATCCCTTGAACCGGACTGACCGGAAGCGAACAGATCAGATCGCTCCCGGAACCCATATCCCGCGCAAGGTCATGTGCTCCTCGCCTAAGTATAGGCTGGCGGCGTCGAACTGCGCGTCCATACACGAAGGCCACGAAGCAGCGTCAAGTTTCCCTGGCGCTTCCTCCGTACCCTTCGCGGTACAGTTGTATCTTGTCAGTCTTCTCAGCGTTCGTCGATGGGCTTGACCTCGCGCAGAGTGGGGCCGTTGTAGAGCTGGCGCGGGCGGCCGATCTTGTACTCGGGATCGCTGATCATCTCGTTCCACTGCGCGATCCAGCCTACGGTGCGCGCCAGCGCAAAGACGCAGGTAAACATCGACGTCGGAATACCCAGCGCGCGCTGCACGATGCCGGAATAAAAGTCGACGTTCGGATACAGCTTGCGCCGCACGAAATAATCATCCTCCAGCGCGATTTTCTCCAGCGCCATCGCCAGCTTGAACAGGCGATCGTCGTGCAGGCCGAGCTCGCTCAGCACCTCGTGGCAGGTTTCGCGCATCAGCTTGGCGCGCGGATCGTAATTCTTGTACACGCGGTGGCCGAAACCCATCAGCTTGACGCCGCTATTCTTGTCCTTGGCCTTGTTGATGAACTCGGGCACGCGCGACACGTCGCCGATTCGCTCCAGCATGCTGAGACAGGCTTCATTGGCGCCACCGTGCGCCGGCCCCCACAGGCAGGCGATGCCGGCGGCGATGCAGGCGAAAGGATTGGCGCCGGAAGAACCAGCCAGGCGCACCGTCGAAGTCGAGGCATTCTGCTCGTGATCGGCGTGCAGGATGAAAATGCGGTCCAGCGCGCGCACCAGCACCTCGTTGGTCTTGTAGTCCTCGGACGGGACGCCGAACATCATGCGCATGAAATTGGCCGCGTAAGACAGATCGTTGCGCGGGTACATGAACGGCTGGCCAACGGAATACTTGTAGGCCATGGCCACAATGGCCGGCATCTTGGCGATCAGGCGGAAGGCCGAGATCTCGCGGTGTTGCGGATTGATGATATCGATCGAGTCGTGGTAGAAGGCCGAAAGCGCGCCGACCACGCCCAGCATCACCGCCATTGGGTGCGAGTCGCGGCGAAAACCGCTGAAAAAGCGCGCCAGCTGCTCGTGCAGCATGGTGTGTTTGTTGACGGTGCCGTTGAATTCGTGCTTCTGCTGCCTGTTCGGCAGCTCGCCATTCAGCAGCAGGTAGCAAACCTCGATGAAATCACTGTGCTGCGCCAACTGCTCGATCGGGTAGCCGCGATACAGAAGCACGCCCTTATCGCCGTCGATGTAGGTGATTTTCGAGCTGCAGCTCGCGGTCGACAGGAATCCCGGGTCATAGATGAACATGTCGGTCTTGTCGTAGAGCGTGCGGACATCGATGACATCGGGGCCGACGCTGCCGCCAAACACGGGGAACTCGATCGACTTACCTTCGCCGTAAGTGAGCGTGGCTTTACTTTTAGGCTCCATCATCATCTCCTCTGCCTTCGTTGAACGACCGGAATTGGCAGCGCCTCAGCGGTTACGCATCCATCCCAGCACCTCGGCGAGCCGCGCATCGCGGCACTCGGCGCGCGCGTGGATCAGGTCCCACAAGTCGTTGTCGGCATATTCCAATAGGGTCTTGAACGAGGTCAGGCACTCGCCCTGCAACCGGTCGCGGTAGCGCTCGAGAAATCGCTCCAGCACCAAGTCCAGTTCAAGCAATCCGCGACGGCATTGCCAGCGCAAGCGGTTCAGTTCTTCCGCGCCCAATTGCGTAACCTCCCCCACCTCGGCCGTTTCCGATTTTCCCCAAAGATCGGGCGGCAATATTGATTTGAATCAAGGCCAGCGGTTATTTGCATCGCCTGCGGCCGGATTTAAGGCGTCTTCGCGCGCGCCGGTCCCGCCTTAGCCGAGTTCGTTCCTGTAATAATGCCTGTCGGTTCGATAAAACCCGCGGCGGAATTCCACCGGCTTGTCGCCGTAGCTGTAGGCGACCCGCTCGACGCATAGCAGCGGGGCATCGCGCGAGATCGGTTACAGCACTCTATTTCGCATCGCCGCCGCCGGCAGCAAAAAGCGGATGCTCAGGGCGCTCGAACTGCAGGATAGCATCGGCCCCGTTTTCGATCTCACCTGCGACTGCGAGGACGGCGCCCAGGCCGACCGCGGCACTCTGTCGCGCGGGCGACAACGACAACGCGGGATAAGGCGCAAACTTTTGACCTGCATTAAAGTGTTCGATGCGCAACAAACGTAAGCTCTTTCGCCAGCGTTTCTTTGAAAGGTCGATATGGCACAGCAGATCTCAGCCGGCGCGAGGTTCCGCGCCGCAATGAAACAGGAACAACCGCTGCAGGTGATTGGCGCCATCAACGCCTACCACGCGCGGCTGGCCGAACGCACCGGATACAAGGCGATCTACCTCTCCGGTGGCGGCGTGGCGGCGGGTTCGCTCGGTCTCCCCGACCTTGGCATCAGCAATCTCGAGGACGTGCTCACCGACGTGCGCCGCATCACCGACGTCTGCTCGCTGCCGCTGCTGGTCGACGTGGATACCGGTTTCGGCGCCAGCGCCTTCAACGTGGCGCGCACGGTGCGATCGCTGATCAAATTCGGCGCCGGCGCGATGCACATGGAGGATCAGGTCGGCGCCAAGCGCTGCGGTCACAGGCCGGGCAAGGAGCTGGTGTCCGGGCAGGAGATGGCCGACCGCATCAAGGCCGCGGTGGACGCCAGGACCGATCCGGATTTTTTCATCATGGCACGCACCGATGCTCTTGCCGTCGAGGGCCTGGACCGCGCCATCGAGCGCGCCGTGGCCTGCGTCGAGGCCGGCGCCGACGCGATCTTCCCCGAGGCCGTGACCGAGCTCGCGATGTACCGCAAATTCGCCGCCGCGGTGAACGTGCCGATACTCGCCAATATCACCGAATTCGGGGCCACGCCCATGTGGAACGTCGACGAACTGCGCTCGGCCGACGTCGCCATCGTGCTCTATCCGCTGACGGCTTTCCGCGCGATGAACCAGGCGGCGCTCAACGTGTACCGCGCGGTGCGCCGCGACGGCACCCAGAAAAACGTACTCGACGGCATGCAGACCCGCAACGAGCTATACGACTATCTCGACTATCACGCGTACGAAACCAAGCTGGATCGACTGTTCGCAAAGGAAAAATCGTGAACGAAGGCAAAATGGCAGATGCGACCCCGACCGCGCCAAAGGCGAAGAAATCGGTCGCGCTCTCCGGCGTGGCCGCGGGCAACACTGCGCTGTGCACGGTCGGGCGCTCCGGCAACGACCTGCACTATCGCGGCTACGACATCCTCGACGTTGCCGATGCGTGCGAATTCGAAGAGATTGCCTATCTGCTGGTGCACGGCAAGCTGCCCAACCGCGCCGAACTGGACGGCTACAAGCTCAAGCTCAATGCCCTGCGCGGCCTGCCTGCCAACGTCAAGGCGGCGCTCGAATGGGTCCCGGCCTCGGCCCATCCGATGGACGTGATGCGCACCGGCGTGTCGGTGCTGGGCTGCGTGCTTCCGGAAAAAGACGACCATAACCATCCGGGCGCGCGCGACATCGCCGACCAGTTGATGGCCTCGCTCGGCTCGATGCTGCTCTACTGGTACCACTACAGCCGCAACGGACGGCGCATCGAAGTCGAAACCGACGACGACTCCATCGGCGGGCATTTCCTGCACCTGCTGCACGGCAAGGAGCCCTCGGACCAGTGGATCAAGGCGATGCATACGTCGCTCATCCTCTACGCCGAGCACGAGTTCAACGCCTCCACCTTCGCTTGCCGCGTCGTCGCCAGCACCGGCTCCGACATGTACAGCGCCATCTGCTGCGGCATCGGCGCGCTGCGCGGGTCCAAGCACGGCGGCGCCAACGAAGTCGCATTCGAAGTGCAAAAGCGCTACGACAGCGCCGACGCCGCCGAAAAAGACATCCTCGGGCGCGTGGCCAACAAGGAACTGGTCATCGGCTTCGGCCATCCGGTCTACACCTTCGGCGACCCGCGCAACCAGGTGATCAAGGAACTCGCAAGGAAACTGTCAAAGGCGCGCGGCGACATGAAAATGTTCGACATCGCCGAGCGGCTGGAAAGCGTGATGTGGCGCGAGAAGAAAATGTTCCCGAACCTCGACTGGTTCTCCGCGGTGAGCTACCACATGATGGGCGTGCCGACCTCCATGTTCACGCCGCTGTTCGTGATTTCGCGCACCAGCGGCTGGGCCGCGCATATCATCGAGCAGCGCATCGACGGCAAGATCATCCGCCCCACCGCCAACTACACCGGGCCGGAAGATCTGAAGTTCGTGCCTATCGAGAAACGCAAGTGACGATCTGCACGGACGGATTTTTCGTCCGTGCAGGTTTTCCAAAAAAACCTGCGCGCTGCGCGCGCCAACCGTGTTTTTTGCACGGATGAAAAGCACATCCGTGCAAAAAACACGGTTATCGTTAACACCAAACAGGACGTGAGGGTTTTAAACAAGATCGCCGATTGCGCGCGGATGTGCTTTTCATCCGCGCGCAATCGACGATCCGCGCGGACGGTTTTTCGTCCGCGCAACGTCGCAGCGCGGCAGCGACAGAGGCGCGATTTAAGTCGCCGCGTATAATTCAAGCGACATACCAAATTTTCAGCTCCCAAAGGAACAACGTGTCGTCTCACATCTCCAACGCGCGCCCGAAACCGGACCAGGTCCTGGTGGACATCGCCGCTTACGCCTCCGGCTTCAGGATCAAGAGCGCCGAAGCCTACGACACCGCGAGGCTGTGTCTGATGGACACCCTCGGCTGCGGCCTGGAAGCGCTCGAATACCCGGCCTGCACCAAGCTCATGGGCCCCATCGTTCCAGGCACCGTCGTGCCCAACGGCGCCAAGGTGCCCGGCACCCAATTCCAGCTCGACCCGGTACAGGCTGCGTTCAACATCGGCGCCATGATCCGCTGGCTGGACTTCAACGACACCTGGCTTGCGGCCGAATGGGGTCATCCTTCCGACAACCTCGGCGGCATCCTCGCCAGCGCCGACTGGCTGTCGCGCAACGCCGTCGCTGCCGGAAAACCGCCGCTCCCGATGCGCGACGTGCTCAGCGGCATGATCAAGGCACACGAAATCCAGGGCGTGATCGCGCTCGAGAACAGCTTCAACCGCGTCGGCCTGGATCACGTGCTCCTGGTCAAGGTGGCTACCACCGCGGTAGTCGCCAATATGCTCGGCCTAACGCGCGAGGGAATCATCAACGCGCTGTCGCTCGCCTGGGTCGACGGCCAGTCGCTGCGCACCTACCGCCACTCCCCCAATACCGGTTCGCGCAAGTCGTGGGCCGCGGGCGATGCCACCAGCCGCGGCGTCCGGCTCGCGCTGATGGCGGCCAAGGGCGAGATGGGCTACCCCTCGGTCCTGTCCGCGCCGACCTGGGGTTTTTACGACGTTTCGTTCGGCGGCAAGGAATTCAAGTTCCAGCGCCCCTACGGCTCCTACGTCATGGAACACGTGTTGTTCAAGATCGCCTTCCCGGCCGAGTTCCATGCGCAGACGGCGGCCGAGTGCGCGATGGTGCTGCATCCGCAGGTGAAAGACCGCCTGGACGAGATCAAGAAAATCACCATCCGCACGCATCAATCGGCGATCCGCATCATCGACAAGAAAGGGCCTCTCACTAACCCCGCCGACCGCGACCACTGCATCCAGTACATGGTTGCGGTGCCGCTGATCTACGGCAGGCTGACCGCTGGCGACTACGAGGATGCGGTTGCCGCCGACCCGCGCATCGACGCGCTGCGCGAGAAGATGGCGTGCGTCGAAGACAAGGGTTTCAGCCGCGATTACCACGATCCGGACAAACGCTCGATCGCCAACGCGATTACGGTCGAGTTCAAGGACGGCAAAAAAGCCGGAGAAGTCGTCGTAGAATACCCGATCGGGCATCGCCGCCGGCGCAAGGAGGGCATTCCGCTGCTGCTGGAAAAATTCAAGACCAACCTGGCGCGCCGCTTTCCGGAAAAGCAGCGCAATGCGATCCTGGCGCTGTGCCAGGATCGGAAAAAACTGGAAACGACGCCGGTCAACGAGTTCGTGGATATGTTCGTAATTTGATTTGCAACGTGGGGTTTCATACAAGATCGCCGATTGCGTGCGGATGTGCTTTTCATCCGCACGCAATCGACGATCCGCGCGGACGGATTGCCGTCCGCGCAAGACGGGCCGCCGCAGTTCGAGCTGCCAGAATGCATCCGGATGTCGTCAACGAGCAAACCTTGCGCGCTGCGCGCGCCAACCGTGTTTTCCGCGCGGATGAAAAGCGCATCCGCACAGAAAACGAAGTTTCAGTGGAGGCTAATGCGCGAAGCGCGTTATGCCGGAACTAAAACACGGTTTTGGATAAAAGCAAAGGCGGTTTGGGGTGGCTTTTATACAAGATCGGCGATTGCGCATGGATGTGCTTTTCATCCGCGCGCAATCGACGATCCGCGCGGACGGCTTCTCGTCCGCGCAAAGAATCGCAACTCTGCAGCAACCGCAGGCGCGTTTTAAGTCGCCACGAATAATTGGTTTTTTGGAGAAAGTAATGCCACACAACCTGCACAACACCCTGCAACAATTCAAACTCGCCTCAGGCAAGAGCGGCAAATTCTATTCCCTGCCCGCCCTCGAAAAGGCCGGCATCGGCAGGATCTCGCGCCTGCCGGTCTCGATCCGCATCGTGCTCGAATCGGTGCTCCGGAATTGCGACGGCAAGAAAGTCACCGAAACGCACTTGCGCCAGCTCGCCGGCTGGGAACCCAATGCCGCGCGCACCAACGAGATCCCGTTCGTGCTCTCGCGCATCGTGCTGCAGGATTTCACCGGCGTGCCCTTGCTCGCCGACCTTGCGGCGATGCGCAGCGTCGCGCACAAGATGGGCAAGAATCCGAAGCGGGTCGAGCCGCTGGTGCCGGTGGACCTGGTGGTCGACCATTCGCTGCAGATCGACCACTACGGCAGCAAAAATGCGCTCGACCTGAACATGAAGATCGAGTTCCAGCGCAACCGGGAGCGTTACCAGTTCATGAAATGGGGGATGCAGGCGTTTGACACGTTCAAGGTGGTGCCCCCCGGCGTCGGCATCGTGCACCAGGTCAATCTCGAGTACCTGGCACGCGGCGTGCACGCGAAGGACGGCGTGTACTATCCCGACACCCTGGTCGGCACCGACAGCCACAGCACCATGATCAACGGCATCGGCGTAGTCGGCTGGGGCGTGGGCGGGATCGAAGCCGAGGCCGGCATGCTCGGCCAGCCGGTGTACTTCCTCACGCCGGACGTGGTCGGCGTGCAATTGAAGGGAAAACTGCGCGGCGGCGTCACCGCCACCGACCTGGTGCTCACCGTCACCGAGATGCTCAGGAAAGCCAGGGTGGTGGGCAAGTTCGTCGAATTCTTCGGCGACGGCGTGGCGCATCTGGCCGTGCCCGATCGCGCGACCCTCGCCAACATGGCGCCCGAGTACGGCGCCACCATGGGTTTTTTCCCGGTCGACGACGCGACCATCGCCTATTTCGAAGGCAGCGGCCGCAGCGCCGGGGAAATCGACGCGTTCAAGTCCTACTTCAAGGCGCAGGGCCTGTACGGCATTCCGAAAAAAGGCGCCATCGACTACAGCCAGGAACTGGAACTCGACCTCGCCAGCGTGACGCCCTCGCTCGCCGGCCCCAAGCGCCCGCAGGATCGCATCGAAATCGGCAAGGTGAAGTCGAAATTTGCCGAACTCTACGTCCAGTCCGTGGCCGAAAACGGATTCGCCAAGAAGCCCCAAGACCTGGGCAAACGCTTCAAGGCCCGCAGCGGCGTCGAAGTCGGCTCGGGCGACGTGCTCATCGCCGCCATCACCTCCTGCACCAACACCTCCAATCCGAGCGTGCTGCTCGCCGCCGGCCTGCTCGCGAAAAAGGCGGTCGAACGCGGTCTCACGGTCAAGCCGCACATCAAGACCTCGCTCGCGCCCGGATCGCGCGTGGTGACCGAATATCTCACCCAGGCCGGACTGCTGCCCTACCTGGAGAAACTCGGTTTCTTTCTCGCCGGCTATGGCTGCACCACCTGCATCGGCAACGCCGGACCGCTGGCCGAGCCGATCGAAGAGGCGGTCGTGCAGAACGACCTGGTGTGCGCGGCGGTGCTCTCGGGCAACCGCAATTTCGAGGCGCGCATCCATCCCAACCTGCGCGCCAACTTCCTCGCCTCGCCGCCGCTGGTCGTGGCCTATGCGATTGCCGGCACCATGCTGCGCGACCTGATGACCGAGCCGCTGGGCAAGGGCCGCGACGGCAAGGACGTGTGGCTCGGCGATGTCTGGCCGACAAACGACGAGGTCAACGCGTGCATGAAATACGCGACGAATCCGAAGACCTTCCGGCGCCTGTACGCCAATCCGGGCAGGGACAACCCGCTGTGGCAAGGCATCACCTCGGCCTCGGGCCAGGTGTACGACTGGCCCAAGTCGACTTATATCGCCGAGCCCCCTTTCTTCGAAGGCTTCAGCATGCAGCCGGGCAAGACCGGCAACATCAGCGGCGCCCGCGCGCTGGGCATCTTCGGCGACTCGGTCACCACCGACCACATCAGTCCGGCCGGTTCGATCGAGCCGAGCTCGCCCGCGGGCGTGTACCTGCTCGCGCACGACGTGCCGGTGGTGGAATTCAACAGCTACGGCGCGCGCCGCGGCAACCACGAAGTGATGATGCGCGGCACCTTCGCCAACGTGCGCATCAACAACCTGATGCTGCCACTCAAGGCCGACGGCGGCCGCACCGAGGGCGGGCTTGCCGTGCTGCAGCCCTCGGGCGAGCAGTTGCCGATCTATGACGCGGCAATGAAATACATCGCGCAGGGCACGCCCACGGTGGTGTTCGGCGGCGAGGAATACGGCACCGGCTCGAGCCGCGACTGGGCGGCCAAGGGCACGCAGCTCCTGGGCGTGAAAGCGGTGATCGCCAAGAGCTTCGAGCGCATCCACCGTTCCAACCTAGTCGGCATGGGCGTGCTGCCGTGCCAGTTCAAGGGCGCGGACAGCGTCGCCACGCTCGGCATCAAAGGCGACGAGGAATTCGACATCCTCGGCATCGACGGCGCGATCGAGCCGCAGCAGGATGTGACCCTGGTGATCAAGGGCAAGGACGGCAGCCGCCGCGAAGTGAAAGTGCTGCTCCGCATCGACACCGGCATCGAGGTCCACTACTACCGCCACGGCGGCATCATGGCCTACGTGCTGCGCGAACTGCTCGCCGCCGCCTGACACTTGAGATTGGGCGCCTACCCGGCGCCATCCCCGAGAGCCCGGCGTTCACAAGACGCCGGGCTTTTTTTCTGCTCGCTGTCAGGGAGGCTGCTACTTCGCGCCCTCGATCCGCCCGCAGCCTATGCATTGCCATGCCGTCACGCGTTCGGTCATCGCATCGTCTCACACGCCGAATTTGGCTCTCGCCTGATTCATCGCGTCGATGGCGAGAAACAAATGGGTGTAGGCGCCGCTTCGCGCTCGCTCAGGTCCCGGCATACCCGCGCGCCGGCTAATGCCCGTGGCCGGAGTGCTGATGATGATGTTCATCTGCCGCGCCCTGCGCGGTCTGCCATAGTCGCTCCACATGGTGGACATAGGGCACATAGGCCTCGACGTAGGCACGCCCCGCCTTGACATCGTCGGGATCGAATTTCCGACGACCCGAAGCGGCGTCAAAATGCTTGTGCACGCTCTTGCGTATCGCATCGGTGAGCAATTGTTCCAGCTGTTCGATCGAGCCGCTCTCGAGCGCCTTGTCGGCAGCCGGAATCGCCAGGCCTAGATCGCGACCGGCTGGCTGCAAGCCGACAAATGGCGCGCCTTCTCCGGCGCGATGTATGCGCACCAGTGTTTCGAAGAAATGCGTATCGGCAAGTTCGCGCGCCTCGCCTCCGAGTCTGCGCACCGACCTTGCTTGATCGAATGCTTTCTGAATCTCGCCTTCGTCCTCGGCCCGCACCCAGGGCAGGACCAGTTTGACGTTGCCGGTGTCGAGTGCCTTTCGCGCCAGCGTCACCACGGGTCCGTCCAGCCCGTCGCAATGCCCCAGCGCCCAGACCAGCGCCAGCCCGCCATTCCCCACCCCGATGGCGTCCGCAACGAGGCCGCCGGCAGAGTCGTTCAGCCCGAAATACTGAGCCAATGATTTCCAGGTCAGATACAGGATGCCCGCAACAAACACCATCGCTGCGCGCGATTTCAACAGGTTTTGCATATTCATACTGTTCTCCTTTAAATGGTCACTACGATCCTAATGCCGATGGGTGCTCACAACGCCCTCAGCCTGTTGCGCCCAGATCGGCGCGCAATTCACGATCCCGGTGTCGAGCGCTTGCCGCGCCGGCTTCCTCGTAGGTGCGGCCGTCGCGGATATGGTAGATCCGCCGGAACGTCGGAATGATCTTCTCGTCGTGCGTGACGACGATGATCGCTGTCCCGAACCGCTGCGCCATCTCGTTCAGGATGCGAATCACGGTCAACGCGCGCTCGCTGTCCAGCGGCGCTGTCGGCTCGTCGGCGAGAATGATCGGCGCCTGGTTCACCAGCACGCGCGCGACCCGACTCGCGAGCGTGGGGCCGATCGCATAGCTGCGGCGCGCCTCGACGGTGCCGATGCCGAACGTGCTCGCGACCAGCGGCCCCTGTTCCGCCTTGGCCAGGGTGACCTTGGTCGGCGCCAACGGTCCCTGACTCGTGCCCAACCAGCCGAGCAATAGCGCGCCGCCAATACCGGCAGCAGCCAACGCCGCCTTGCCGCCCAAGCGCAGGTTCATGCTTTCCTCCGCCCGCGATAACCGTCAAGGAGCAGCGGGAACAGCCGCCGCGCGCGCTTCACCATTCCAGCCTCGTCGCCGCCCAGGGCCGCCTGGATGACGAGGCTTTGCACCGCGCCAATGAACAGCACCGGCGCGAGCGTCATGTCGAGATCCGCGGGAAGCTCGCCCGCCGCACTCGCCTGTTTGAACAACAGCGCGAGCCCCTTGCGATACTCGGTAATCATCGTGCGCACCTCGACACGCGCCGGCGAATCCCCCGGATACTGCAGTTCGTGGAACATGACTCGGGGAACGCCCGGGTTCGCGGCAATGAAGGCCACGTGCGCGAAAAATGCCTGTTCAATTTTTGCCAGCGGCGTATCCGACTTTGCCACCGCCGCGGCGAATACCGCGCCCAGCGACGCACGCACCCACGAGAACACCGCGAGCCAGATCGCCTCCTTATCGGCGAAGTGGCGGAAGATCGCGCCCTGCGTGACGCCGATGCGGTCGGCAATCGCCTGGGTCGTGATCGCGTCGGGACCGCGCTCGCGCGCAAGCGCGAGCACGGCGGCGACGATTTCCCGCTGCCGCTCGTCGGTCATCAGGCGCTGGCGCGGCGCGGTACGGGCGGTTTTCTTCACAGCCATCTGATCCTCGGGCTTGATCGATAGTAAGTAATCAGATACTAGCTTACATCATGAACCGCGGTTTGACAAGCCCGGCCCGCCGGGCATTCCTGCCCCACCGCAGCATCGGCCTACCTGATGACCCGCACCGATCGGTATTCGTTTCTGCTGCATTCTGGTGCAAGCTGGTGTATTCTGACCCCATGTCGATCGCCGAAAAGCTGGTCCGTCAGAGCGTAAGCCTCCCCGCGCGCGTCGCCCGCCAAGTGAAATCCCTGGCGAAGACCGGCAACACGAGCGCCAACCGCGTCATTGTCGATCTCATCGAGTCCGGTATCGAAGCCCGGCAGCAGGAAAGGAAACGCTTCTTCGAGCTGGCTGACCGCCTGGCTCGGTCCAGCGATGCGAAAGAGCACGAACGTCTCAAGGAAGAGCTGGCCCGCATGACCTTTGGTGAGTAATGCCCAGAATCCAGTCGGCACCCCAGGATGCTACAATTTTGCCACCACCTTTCAAGAGGAGCGCAGCGCATGCAACAACCAGCTCTCATTCAGGCGCGGCAACGCCGCCTGGTAAAGCTTGCCAGCGAAGCCGGGCGCACGCCTCAATCCATGCTGCGATTCGTGCTAAGGGACGGATTCGAGCAATGCGAAGACGATGTGCAGGCAGCGCGCATGGCCGAGACGGAAATCGCCCGCTCCGGCACCGTGCCGCACCAGCAAGTGATGAATGAAGCGCGCGCGACCATTGCCCGCCATGCAAGAGCGCAACGCCGCCAAGCCGCTTGAACGGCTTCCCAAGTCGAGTGCTTCTATAATCCTCTTTAGGCGCCTAGTCTCCGGCGCCAGATATCAGGAGCCATCATGACCACCGTACAGATCACGTTGCCGGATCAACTGGCGCAGGAAGCTCAACGCGCCGGGCTGTTGTCGCAGGTGGCGCTGGAGAAGTGGTTGCGCGAGCAACTCAAGACGCAGCGCGCCGATGAGCTATTTGCGGCGATGGATCGCATGGCCGCAGTTGATGAACCGGCCGCGATGTCGCCGGAGGAAGTAGCCGACGAGATCGCCGCAATGCGCGCCGCACGACGCGGCACGGCCGCGCGTTGATGCGGTTGGTAAGCTCGCAGCCCTGCCGCAATTCGTTCAATCGCGCGAGCGACTGTCGCATCGGGCAGTTTGTGCTAGTATTTCACTTGTACCTTAATCTGTACAGATGAACCATGGATGTGATTTCTTATACCGCTGTGCGCGCCAAACTGGCCGAGACCATGGACAAGGTGAACGACGACCATCGTCCGGTGATTATCACTCGTCAGCGCGGGAAGCCGGCGGTGCTGATCTCGCTTGACGATTTTAATAGCTATGTGGAGACCGACTATCTGCTGTCCAGTCCCAAGAACGCTACGCGGCTCACCGCGGCGGTGCGTGATCTAAAGGCTGGTCACGGCCGGGCGCACAAGCTGATCCGGTGAGAGTGGTTTGGGCGCCGGATGCCTGGCAGGACTATCTCTATTGGTCGCGTACCGATACTCGCGTGCGCGACAAGATCAATACCTTGATTGACGATATTCAACGCCGTCGGTTTACCGGACTGGGAAAACCTGAGCCGTTGAAGCGCAATTTGAGAGGTTTTTGGTCTCGACGGATTACGCGCGAGCATCGCCTGGTCTACCGAATCGCGTCCGACGTGTTACAAATCGCGCAGTGCCGTTTCCACTATTAGCCTGATCGAAGCACGCCTCACCGACGGCGCAAGCTCTGTCGCGCTGGAACAACTCTTCCTGCTACCGGCCCAGATCCTGGATAGCGTCGACGACCATTCCGGTACCGATCGCAATCATCAGAATGTCGCTCGCCACGCGCACGTAGCGGTAGCCGGACGGCGGCAGGCCGATCTGCACCACCAACGGCTGCGGCACTGCGTAATAGATCACTTCGCGCGGCAACGGCCGCCCGAGCTGCCATTCCTTCGCCTGACCCGGGGGCATGCAGCCGTTGTGCTTTTTCGCCAAGCCCGGCGGGCAGCGGCCGCCGCGGAATTGCTCGGCGTAGTATTCACGCACAAACACGCGGTGCTGGTCCTCGAAATGGCTGCGTTTTTCGGCGGAAGCACCGTCCTTGTCGCGCCGCGATTTCTCGCCGTCATTGCGCCGCTCGCCTTGTTGCTCGTCGCGCCGGTCCATGCGCTCGTTCTTGCCGCCCTTGCCGGCACCAGCCCCCGAGGGCTTGTCGGCCATCACCGGACCCGCCGCCAGGATTCCACCGATAACAAGCGCCAACGCACATTTCATCTTCAGGGTAATGGGTTTCATGCTGTACCTCCAGGTCAAGAATGCATGGATCGTTTGGCAATTAAGATTTCAGTATAGCCTTTGGTGGACAGCAGGTCTGTGCGCCAGCGTACACTCGATCCACGCAGAAGCGATGTCCTTGCCGATTGCGCGTCTAGCCGGCCGAGCATTTTTCCCCGCGCTGCGGGCAAATCGCCGCTTTTCGTGGTTTTGCGGCGGATCATGGATTCTTGCAATTGTTGCCGCATTGCGACACTGCGGGGCAGCGACACTGCGAGGCGACACTGCGAGGCCTTGCGAATATCCTGTTTCGCTTGTATTATTACGTCTGTAATAACCCCGGAGCGGACCATGTTCACCCTCAAACTGACCCAGATCGGCAATTCCGTGGGCGTCGTGCTGCCGAAGGAAGCGCTGGCGCAACTGAAGATCGACAAGGGGGATACCGTTTTCCTCACCGAAATGCCGGGAGGCTTCAAGCTCACGCCCTATGACCCCGCAATCGAGGAACAACTCAAGCTCGGGCGCGAGATCATGCACGAGTATCGCGACACCCTGCGCGCACTTGCGAAATGAGCCGCAAATGGCGCTGGGTCGATAAGACCGCGCTGGTGCTGCTGCACGACGAAAGTCTGGCCGAGCATGGCGGCGCCGCCGGGATGCGCGACGACGGCCTGTTCGTATCGGCGCTGGCGCGGCCGGAAAATCTTGCGGCGTACGAGAACCCCGACATCGCGTCGCTGGCTACGGCCTATGGCGTCGGTCTGGCGAAAAACCATCCCTTCGTCGACGGCAACAAGCGGGCCGCATTTCTGGCAGTCGGCCTGTTTCTCGCGCTGAACGGCTACCGGCTTTGCGCCGGCCAGATCGAAGCGACCAAGGCGATGCTGGCCGTCGCAGCCGGAGAGTTGAGCGAACCGGACTTCGCCGCCTGGATTCGCCAGAACGGCAGGAAGCCGAAAAAGAAATAGCTTTCCGTCAGCTCAGGCCAGTCCCTGCTGCTGCAGGTAATCGTCGTAACTGCCGCGGAAATCTATAATCGTAGCGCCAATTTTCTTGCCTTCGCCCGGCTTCATCTCGATGATGCGCGTGGCGATCGAAGACACGAACTCGCGGTCGTGGGAGACGAAAATTAGCGTCCCCTTGTAGCGGTCGAGCGCGCCGTTCAGCGATTCGATCGATTCCATGTCGAGGTGGTTGGTCGGCTCGTCCATCAGCAGGACGTTGGGTTTTTGCAGGATCAGCTTGCCGAACGCCATGCGCTGGCCCTCGCCGCCCGAGATCACCCTGACTGATTTTTTCCCGTCGTCGCCCGAGAACAGCAGCCGCCCCAGGGTGGCGCGAACCTTCTGGTCGTCGTCGCCCTCGAGCCGCCACTGCCCGATCCAGTCGGTGAGCGTCCTGTCCCCGGTGAATTCGGCGGCATGGTCCTGGGCGCAATACCCCGGGCGCGCTTTTTCCGCCCACTTCACCGTGCCGTAGTCCGGTTTCAAACCGCCCTGCCTTTCGCCCCACAGGCAGCGCAACAGCGTGGTCTTGCCGATGCCGTTGGGACCGATGATGGCGACCTTCTCCCCCGCTTCGATGGCGAGATCCAGCCCCTTGATCAGGGGTCTGTCGTAGCTCTTGGACAGGCGCTTCACTTCCACCGCGAGGCGGTGCAGTTTCTCGCGTTCGTCGACCTCGAAGCGGATGTAGGGATACTGGCGGCTCGAGGGCTTGACGTCCTCGAGCTTGATTTTCTCGATCTGGCGCGCGCGCGAAGTCGCCTGGCGCGCCTTGGATTTGTTGGCCGAGAAGCGGCGCACGAATTCCTGCAGCTCGGCCACTTTCTCCTTCGCCTTGGTGTTAGCCGCGAGCAGTTGTTCGCGCACCAGGGTCGAGGCGAGCATGTAGTCGTCGTAGTTGCCCGGATAGACGCGCAGCGCGCCGTAGTCCATGTCGGCCATGTGGGTGCACACGCTGTTGAGGAAATGCCGGTCATGCGAAATGATGATCATGGTGCAAGCGCGCGCGTTCAGCACGCCCTCGAGCCAGCGGATCGAGTTGATGTCCAGGTTGTTGGTCGGTTCGTCCAGCAGCATGATGTCCGGATCCGCGAACAGCACCTGCGCCAGCAGCACGCGCAGCTTCCAGCCCGGCGCAATCGCGCTCATCGGGCCGTTGTGCTGCTCGATCGGGATGCCCACGCCGTGCAGCAGCTCGCCCGCGCGCGCCTCGGCGGTGTAGCCGCCGAATTCGGCGTACCTCGCCTCCAGATTGGCCGCATGCATGTAGTCCTCCTCGCTTGCGTCCGGATTGGCGTAAATCGCGTCGCGATCCATCATCGCCTGCCACATTTCTTCGTGCCCCATCAGCACCACGTCGAGCACGCGCTCATCTTCGTAGGCGAACTGGTCCTGGCGCAGCTTGCCCACGCGCTCGTCGCGGTCGACCGCGACGCTGCCCGCGCTCGATTCGAGGTCGCCGCCGAGAATTTTCATGAACGTGGATTTGCCGCAGCCGTTGGCGCCGATGAGGCCGTAGCGGTTGCCCTCGCCGAACTTGACCGAGATGTTCTCGAACAGGGGCTTGGCGCCGAACTGGATGGTGATGCCGGAGGTGACGATCAAGGCGCTTCCGATTCCTGGGTGGGGTGCGAAAGAGGCGCGATTCCAGCGGAAAGCGGACCCCGCGCCGCACTGACTTCAACTCCCGGTCAAGCGGTGGATCAGCCTGCGGTCCTTCTTCGTCGGCCGCCCCTTCACGTCCGCTGCCGGATGCGGCTGGGCGCGGCGCAGCGCGGCCTCGCGGCGGGCACGGCTGTCCGCGCGTTCGGCGTAGAGCAGCGCCGCCTGCGCCGCGGGGCCGCGCTGCCTCGAGAGCGCCTTGACCTCGACCACCCACTCCAGCTCACCCACGCGAATCGCGAGTTCGTCCCCGACTTTGAGTGCGCGCGCGGGTTTTGCGCCCTCGCCGTTCAAGCGCACCCTGCCGCCGTCCACGGCCTTGACCGCCAGGCTGCGGGTCTTGAAGAACCGCGCCGCCCACAGCCATTTGTCGATGCGTAGGGGTTCGTCGTTCATGCTCGCGCAGCATGATACCGCCGGCGCGCGCGCTTTGGTACCGCAATTCCGGCGCAACCTGCAATCGCGCCCCCCGCCGCTGCGGAGTTGCGTTGTTGCGCGGACGAAAAACCGTCCGCGCGGATCGCCGAAGCCTTCCTCGCGGCACGAGTGAAGTCCGGTACAATTCCCTCATGTTCGCTTTCACTCCAACCGCCGCGCGCATCGGCATGCGCGCAATCGGTTTCGCCGCTGCGGCGATCCTCGCCGCGCTGCCCGCGCGCGCGCACGAGGTCTGTGCCCCCGTGGGCGAGTGGACCCTGCCGGGCAGCGGGCGCATCGCGGCGCCGGAAATCCTCGCGCGCGCCGCAAAGGCGCAGGTGGCGCTGCTCGGCGAAGCTCACGAAAACGCCGATCACCATCGCTGGGAGCTGCACACCGTGGCTGCGCTCGCAGCCCTGCAACCGAAACTCGTGCTCGGCTTCGAGATGTTTCCGCGCCGGGTACAGGCTGCGCTCGAGCGCTGGGTCGCGGGGAGCTTGAGTGAGGAAGAGTTTCTCAAGGCGTCCGACTGGTCGCAGGTGTGGGGATACGATGCCGCTTTCTATCTGCCGCTGTTTCATTTTGCGCGCCTGAATCGCATTCCGATGGTGGCGCTCAATGTCGAGCGCGATTTCGTGCGCGCGGTCGGCGCGAAAGGCCTCGCGGCGCTGCCGCCGGAAAAGCGCGAAGGCGTTTCCGACCCCGCGGCGGCAAGCGAAGCTTATCTGGCGCGCCTGTTCGACGCCTACGCGCAGCACCCGGAGAGGAAGGCATCCGCCGCGGCGCGCAGCGACCCGGAATTCCGCCGCTTCGTCGAAGCCCAGCTCGTCTGGGACCGCGCGATGGCGCAGGCGCTCGCAGAGGCCGCCGCGCGCAACCCGGACGCGCTCATCGTCGGTGTAATGGGCAGCAAGCACATTGCGCATGGCGACGGCGTGCCGCACCAGCTCGAGAGCCTGGGCGTCAAACGCATTGTCTCGCTCCTGCCCTGGGATGCGGGCGCCGACTGCAGCGATTTTTCCGCGGGCCTGGCGACCGCCGTCTTCGCCCTGCCCGACGCGCAGCTCGCGCCAGCCGCGCCGGCGCCGCCGCTGCTGGGCATACAGATTGAAGCAATCGCCGATGGCATCCGCGTGCTTGCCCTGACCCCGGGCGGCATTGCCGAGGCGACCGGGCTGCAGGCCGAAGACGTGCTCACCGAAGCGGCGGGCAAGGCGGTCAAAACGACGGGGGAACTCAAGGCCATCGTCGTCCGCGTGGCGCCGGGCACCTGGCTTCCGCTCAAGGCAAAGCGCAAGGGCCAGCCGATCGAACTGACGGCAAAATTTCCCGCGACAAAATGACCCGGCCGGCCGCGCGGCTTGCCGCCCTGATTTGCGCGCTATGCTTAGCGCCGACGGCGATGGCCGCCACGCCCGCCGCGCACCATATCCGGGTGCGGATCGAGCCCGAAACGCATCGGCTCGAAGGCCGCGACAGCATTCGCTTCGATGCCCCGCGCGCGGCAACCCTGGTATTGTCGGCGCGCTTCCGCGTCGATTCGCTGGTCGTCGACGGGCAACGCATCGGGGTCCCGGGCCGGGCGGCAACCGCCGCCGCCGGAGGATTTCAGCGCATTGCGCTGCCCGCCGCGCGCCGCATCGACCTCGGCTGGAGCGGCGAACTCGCCGCACTAGATCAAAGCCTGGATCACCGTCAAACCCTGGCCTATGACCTGCCCGTGAGCGCCAAGGAGGGCACCTTCCTGCCCTCCGGATCGGGCTGGTATCCGATGCTGGACGATTCGCTCGAGAGCTACGAGCTCGAGCTCGATCTGCCGGCGAAACAACGCGGACTCGTCCCTGGGCGGCTGCTGGCGGAAAGCCCGGTGGAGGAAAGTCAGGCGGGTGGTCGCTATCGCGCGCGCTTCGAGTTCCGCCGGCCCGCCGAAGGCATCGCGCTCATGGCCGGACCGTACCGCATCGAGGAGCGGAACGTTCGCACCGCGGCCGGGAGCGAAGTGCGGCTGCGCACCTATTTTCATGCCGAGATCGCGGCGCTCGCGTCCGGCTATCTCGATTCGATCGCCGGCTATCTCGACCTGTACGAACGCCGGATCGGAACCTATCCGTTCTCCGAATTCAGCGTGGTGTCCAGCCCTACCCCCACCGGCTTCGGCATGCCCACCCTTACCTATCTGGGCATCGACGTCCTGCGCCTGCCTTTCATCCGCGCGACTTCGCTCGGGCATGAGGTGCTGCATAACTGGTGGGGCAACGGCGTCTACCCCGACTACGCGCGCGGCAACTGGTCCGAGGGCCTCACCAATTTCATGGCCGATTACGCCTACCGCGAGCGCGAGAGTGCGGAGGCCGCGCGCGCCATGCGCCTCGCCTGGCTGCGCGACTTCGCGGCGCTGCCGCCGGGCGCTGACGCGCCTCTCGTTCGCTTCACTTCGCGCACCCACGGCGCGTCGCAGATCGTCGGCTACAACAAGTCGGCGATGCTGTTCTTCATGCTGCGCGATGCTGTCGGGGAGGCCGCATTCGAGCGGGGCGTGCGCGGGTTCTGGAGCGCAAACCGCTTTCGCATCGCCTCCTGGGACGACCTGCGCGGCGCGTTCGAGCAGGCGTCGGGCAAGAACCTCGCTGCTTTCTTCGAGCAATGGCTGGAACGCACCGGGGCGCCGAACCTGCGCATCGCCGATGCCGAGGCCAGGCCTGTCGCCGGCGGCTGGCGCTTAAGCGTGACACTGGCACAAGGAGCGCCCGCGTACGCGCTGTCCGTGCCTCTTGCCGTGCGCACCGCCCGCGGCGAAGTCACCCGGCGCGTCGAACTCTCGCGCGAACGCGGCACGGCGGTGCTCGAGCTGCCGGCCGAACCGCTGGATGTCGCACTGGATCCGGAGTTGCGCCTGTTGCGCAGGCTGGCCGCGGCCGAAGCGCCGCCGATCCTGCGCGACGCAATGCTCGCGCAACAGCCGCAGCTCATTGCGCCGACTGCGGACGCCGCGGTGCAGGCGGCGGCGCGCGGGCTCGCCGCCCGGCTGCTTGAAAATTGGGGTCAGGGTAGCTTTTCGCTGACCCCATCCGCCCCGGCGGAAAAAAGTTACTCTGACCCCAATTTTCCCAATATTCGCACGCTGCTCGTCGCCGGGCTGCACGCCGACATCGATGCCTGGCTGGCGCGCGAAAGCATGGCAGCGCGGCCGGCCAAGCTTGCCGCCACGCGCGGCAGCGCGCAGGTGTGGACGGCACGGGCCGGCGACGGGCGCATGCTCGTGCTGGTTTCGGCGCGCGACGCGCAGTCGCTGGCGGCGCTGACGACGCCGCTGCCGCACTACGGGCGCGAGAGCTATCTGGTGTTCGAGGGCGCGCGCATGATCGAGCGCGGCACCTGGCCGGCGCAGCCGCAGGTGTGGAGAATTACGGGGCCGGAATAACAGGGTAACTTATGTCTCAGGCTGCGCGTTTTCCCCAGCGGGCAAAATCACACACCTGTAATTTTGACTGTAGGCGAAAATTCGGGTAGGATTTCGGCATGCCCGGATCACGCCGCCCGCGTTACCTCGGCGCCGCCTTGCGCCGCGACCTCGCGCGCAAGATGGTGTTCGTCGCCGGCCCGCGCCAGGTCGGCAAGACTACGCTGGCGCTCGGCCTGCCGCGCGCGCGCGCCGCCTATCTCAACTGGGACATCGCGCCGCACCGCGACCGCATCCTGCGGGGCGAGCTGCCGCCGGGCGCCCTCTGGATCTTCGACGAAATCCACAAGTACCGGCGCTGGCGCAACTACCTGAAGGGGCTCTACGACGGCCGGCCGCGCGGCCAGCGGATTCTGGTGACCGGCAGCGGGCGGCTTGACTTGTACCGCTTCGGCGGCGATTCGCTGCAGGGACGCTATCACCTGCTGCGGCTGCACCCGTTCTCGGCGGCGGAACTCGGCATGTCGCGCCCGGCGCAACTGCTCGATTTGCTGCGCCTGGGCGGCTTTCCGGAACCCTTTCTCGGCGGCAGCGAGACGCAGGCGCGGCGCTGGTCGCGCGAGTACCGCTCGCTGCTCGTGCGCGAGGAGATCGTTGCGCTGGAAGGCATCCAGGATCTCGGGCACCTGGAGCTGCTGATGCTGCGCCTGCCGGAACTGGTCGGATCGCCGCTCTCGGTGAACGCCTTGAGGGAGGACCTGCAGGTGAGCCACAAGACGGTGGAAAACTGGATCGGCGCGCTCGAGCGGCTGTTCGCGCTGTTCCGGCTGGCGCCGTTCGGCGCACCCCTGATCCGGGCGGTCAAGAAATCGCAGAAGCACTATCACATGGACTGGACCGTAGTGCCGGGCGATGCCGCACGCTTCGAAAACCTGGTTGCCTGTCACCTGCTCAAGTGGGTGCATTTCGAGCAGGACACGCAGGGGCGCGATCTCGAGCTGCGTTACTTTCGCGATATCGAGGGCCGCGAGGTGGACTTCGTCCTCGTCGAGGGCCGGCGTCCGCGTCTGCTGGTCGAATGCAAGTGGGGCGATGCCGAGGTGGACCCCAGCCTGCGTTACCTGAAGGCGCGCTTTCCCGAGGCCGAAGCCTGGCAGATTTCGGCAACCGGCACCAAGGACCATCAGACGCCCGATGGCGTACGCGTCGCGCCCGCCGTGCGGCTGCTGCGAACGCTGGTCTAGTGTCGAGAATCGACTCGTCGCCCCGGCGCGTGAAGATCCGCCCCGGCAGGTTCCAAACCAGAGTCGGGGCTCAGGCTGTTTCGTGCCTCGTGGTCACGAATTCCGGTCTTCTCCCCAATGACGAGCGGGCTTGCCCCGTCTGCCCCTTCCTCGGCCAGCATAGGCTACTATGTGGATAAACGCCTATCCGCTTAGGAGTTCAAATGGAAGACACCGTGCGCTGGAACCTTTGTGCTTGTCACATGCGAAGAGCAGCTCGAGGAATTCCGCCGGGTCACGCGTTATGACAAGCTGCGCGCGTATATTGAACCTGCCCCGGCACCCTGCTCAACGAGCTGCGCAAAGTCGCGCAACGCATGGGCAAGCTGCCGCAGGTGAAACGGTCTCCCGACGCGGGGGATGATGACCGGCACGGATCCTGACATGCACGAACAAAATCGCATTCCGAACGTTCTCGCCCAGGCAGGCGGTGCGCTTGCGGCCGCTTTCGGTTTCCTGGTTCTGCTCGGATGGGTTCTGGAACTTCCCCTCCTGACCGTCCTGGAACTCCGCTGGACCCCGATGGCGCCGAGCAGCGCGCTGCTGTTCCTGCTATTCGGCGCCGCCCTCTTCGCCAGCGCACGTGCGCCCATCAACCGCCCCGTGCAGCGCGCGGTCACGGTCATCGGCACAGCCGTAACGCTCGTCGCCCTGCTGCTGTTCTTCCTATCCTGGCAGGGAATTCAGCCGGATGCCGAACATTTCGGCGTGGCCATGGTGGAGTCGATAAGAGGTGCCTCGATCGGGCACATGTCACAGTTGAGCGCGCTGGGCTTCGTGCTTGCCGGCCTGTCGTTCCTCGCCTCGCTTGGGGCAGCGCCCGATCCGCCGTGGCGCACGGCGGCCGGCTTTTTCTTCTCCGGTCTTCTCGTCTGCACCGCTGTCGTACTCCTCCTCGGCCATTTCTTCAGGGCGTCGCTGTTCTATGGGGGGACATTCATTCCGCCTGCCCTGACGAGCAGCCTCACTTTCGCGGCGCTCGGCGTGGGTCTGTTGGCTCTTGCCGCACGCCGGACCGGGGTGAGCGCGGGCCGAGAGGACGTGGCGAGCCGGCGCGCCTCGCGTAATCTCGTGTTCGTGTTCGCGCTGGTTGCCGCAGGCCTGGTCGGCGCCGGCTTCGTGTATTCCCTGCACCACGAGAAACTGCAACGGGAAGTCATCGGGCGCCAGTTGTCCGCGGTTACCGATCTCAAAGTGGCCCAGTTGGCGCAATGGAGGGCCGAGCGGCTCGCGAACGCGATCTTTCTTTCCCGCAGCGCCGCTTTCGCCGAGCTGGTGCGGCACGCCTTTGCCAATCCGCAGGACCGGCAGGCGCAAGAGCGCGTTCACGGCTGGTTGCGGGATCTGCACCAGAGTTACGCCTACGACCGTGTTGACCTGTTTGATGCCCAGGGCGTCGCGCGCCTCTCGCTTCCAGCCCAA
>JAZDIA010000068.1:0-33939 GCA_043805375.1 Pseudomonadota bacterium | reverse complement strand
TCCTTTCCCGCGTATTTCTTGGCGAGGCCGCCGGGCGTCTCGGAGAGGAGGCCCGCTTTCTGCTCGATCAGCAGGATCCTGCCCGTCGGCCCGACAATGGCGTGGTCGATCTCGCCGAAGATCGCGTAGCTGCCGCGCTCGGCCGCGCCTTTGGCGCTGAGTTCGCGCCAGCCGTCGGGGAATACTTTGGCCATCGGTAGGCCCCGTTGCATCGGGTTAGGATGCGGGCATGATAGCCGAGTGGCAGGCTGGATGAGCCGGGCTGGGAGGTCAGTTGCTATGGGAAGAAGAGGGGCGGGAGTCCATTGGGTTGCTAGAGAGCTTGCCATCGGTCTGGATCCGGCCTGTACGCTGTGATCAACACCGCGGGGGATGATGCCTCTTTCGGAATACCCCATACCACGTGCATCGGTGCGCCGCGGCGCGAGTCGAGTGTAGCAGCAAGCTATGCGGCTTCCACTTCCACCAGTTCGCTCATCGAGGCAGGACCAGGAATGGGCTGACCCTCCTGCTTGAGGCCTTCGATATGGAACTCAATGGCCTCCCGAATAAGCGAAAGAACCTCTTCCTTCGTTTCGCCGGCCGCGATGCAACCAGGAAGATCCGGAACGTGAGCTCCGTAGGAGGAAGAGCCTTTTTCAACAACTACGAGGTATCGCATAGGTATCACTCCTGTTTCTTAAGACCGGCCTGCTTTAGTGCGCTATTCAGCGTACCAGGCGGTATGTCCACGCTTGGTTTCCCCGATATCGTGACGGTCCCTGTCTTTGCCGGGTGGTGAAACTGCCGATGACTGCCTTTCATTCGAATCTGAAACCACCCGTCGGCTTCGATCAGGGAGATAAGTTCGCGGACCTTCATTCAGCGTAGTTTACTCCTCGCACCTCGAAGCTGCCCGACAAGAAGTGGGCTCCCTTAGAGGGCTATACGAGGCGCCAACGGCGGGGCCGAGTTGGCTTGTAGAGCGAGCTGGGCGAGCGTCTGCAGCTCGCGCTCGGCCGCGCCTGTGGCGGTGAGTTCGCGCCAGCCGTCGGGAAATACCTTGGCCATAGTTCAGGACCGCCGCATCGGGATTGGAAGCGCACATGATATCCTTCTGCGTTGAGGACAGACCATTTGGTGGATAAGCGGGAAGAACGCACTGCAGTCCGCGGTCGAACGCCAGTTCGAGATCATCGGCGAGGCGATGAACCAGTTGCGGCGCATCGATCCCAACACAGCCGCCGCGATTCCAGAGCTTCCTCGCGTCATCGCATTCCGCAATATCCCGGTCCACGGCTACGCAAATGTGGACACCTCGATCTAACGCTCGAGGCTGGCGAGCGCCACGTTCTGCATCCGCTGCAGTGACTCAATGAGCGACGCTTACGTTTACGTACATGGTTACGATCCGAGGGAAAATCTGCGGCTGCAAGATCAGGCATCCACGCTCGTGGAGCTATTGCATTCGGATACGGCCTACCCGGAAGGAAGCAGCGTTTTGGAGGCCGGGTGCGGGGTCGGCGCGCAAACAGTCACTCTGGCAATCAATAGTCCGAAGGCGCTGATTACGTCCATCGATGTGTCCGAAGCATCGGTCATCGATGCCGGAAAGGCGGTTCAGGCGGCGGGCATCGATAATGTGACGCTGCGGCAGGCTGACATCTTCGACTTGCCGTTTCCGCCTGAGTCGTTCGATCATGTCTTCCTGTGCTTCGTCCTTGAACATCTGGCCCAGCCCGAGGAGGCGCTGAGAGCACTGAAACACGTTTTGAAGCCGGGAGGAACGATCACGGTGATTGAAGGCGATCATGGCTCCGCCTACTTCCATCCGGACAGCGATTATGCGCGCAGGGCTGTTCGTTGCCTGGTGGAATTGCAAGCAAGAGCCGGGGGAAACGCGTTGATGGGAAGGACGCTTTACCCCTTGCTGAGGGAAGCCGGTTTCGGCGGGATTCATGTCTCTCCCCGAATGGTCTACGCCGACTCCAGCAAACCTGATCTGGTCGAAGGATTCACCAGGAAGACTTTTACCGCAATGATCGAGGGTATCCGGAAGCCCTCGCTTGAAGCGGGGATCATGACCGCAGCCGACTTCGACCAGGCCATAGCCGATTTGTACCGGACCGCGGAAGCCGACGGCGTCTTCTGCTACACGTTTTTCAAGGCAAGCGCGGTCAAGAAGTCCCGTCGAGCTTGAGCCAAACGCACTTGCCTTTGCTCTCGGTCTGGATGTCCTGCAGCACCTTGGCGTGCTCGGCGGTTTCTTCTTCGGTGGCAGCAAGCACCGGCAGCCTCACACGCTCGACTGGGACGCCCCCAATTAATACCGCGGCCGCCGGCGCTTGCTCTAGTTCCATCACCAGACTTTCCTGGCCGCGGGTCATGGCGAGGTAGACCTCGGCCAGCAGTTCGGCGTCGAGCAGCGCGCCGTGCAGGGTGCGGTGCGTGTTGTCCACGCCATAGCGTTCGCACAAGGCATCGAGAGAGTTTTTCTTGCCCGGATGCAGTTCCTTCGCCAGCTTGAGCGTGTCCTTGACGCCGGCGCAGTGCTGTGCCAGCGGCGGCAGTTTGGCCAGGGCCAATTCCTGCTCGAGGAATTCTACGTCGAACGGCGCGTTGTGGATGATCAGTTCGGCGCCGCGTATATACTCGATGAATTCGGACGCAATCTCGCGGAACCTGGGCTTATCGAGCAGGAACTCGTCGCTGATGCCGTGCACCTTCACCGCCCCCTCTTCGCTCGCGCGCTCGGGATTGAGATAGTGATGGAAGTGATTGCCGGTGGAACGGCGATTGCGCAGCTCGATGCAGCCGATCTCGATCACGCGGTCGCCCAGCTTGGCGTTCAGGCCGGTGGTCTCCGTATCGAGGACGATCTTGCGCGTCATTTGCCGCCGGCGTCCCGCAGCGCCGCGTTCGAAACCGGCGGTTGATCCCTGGACCAGCCACCGCCCAGTGCCTTCATCAGGTCCACGCTCGCGGCCAGGCGCGACCGGCGGTTGCGCACGAAAGTCAGTTCGGCGTCGTTGGCCGTGCGTTGCGCATCCAGCACTTCGAGATAAGCGGAATAGCCCGCCTCGTAACGCAGCTTGGCCAGGCGCAGCGCGTTGCGCGCCGCCTTCGTGCGCGGCTCTAGGTCTTGCTCCGACGCTTCTGTCTGTTGCAGCGTGGTGAGCGCATCGGCAACCTCGCGAAAAGCGGTTTCGACCGCCTTCTGATAATTCGCGACGGACTGGCGTTGTCTGGCTTCCGCAGCCTGCGTGCGGGCAGCATAGCGCCCCCCATCGAATATCGGCAGGGCCATGCCGAAGCCAAGCGACCAGATGCGCGAACCGGTGGAAAGCAAGGTCGACAGTGCGCTGCTCTGGCCGCCGTAGTAGGAGGTCAGGGAGACCGTCGGAAACATCGCCGCCTTGGCGATGCCGATCTGGGCGTTCGCGGCAATCAACTGCTGCTCCGCCTGCAGGACGTCGGGCCGGCGTTCCAGCAGCGTGGAAGGCAGCCCGAACGGCGGCAGCGGCGGCATGGGCAAGGTCAGCAAGTCGCCGGTCGGGAGTGCCAGGTCGAGCCGGCCGGTCAGCGAGCCCAGTTGATGCTCGATAAGCGACCTCTGGCGCAGCAGATCCTTCAGTTGGATGGAGGCGTCGGCGCGCGCAAGCTCGGCCTGGTTCACCTCCAGATCCGAAGCAATGCCGCCACGTGCGCGGTTGCGCACAAAGGTCAGCGCCTCCTCGCGGCTGTCGAGGGTCGTGCGCGTGACCGCAATCTGCGCGTCGAGCGAACGCAGCGAGAAATACGCCTGGGTCGTCAATCCTGCAAGGGAAAGCGTCACCACCTCCTTGGCGTAGCGCGAGCCGAGCGCGAGCGCGCGGGTGGCCTCAAGCGCGCGGCGCAGCTTGCCCCAGAAATCGATTTCGAAGGATGTCCCCACGGTAAGGCGAATGTCGTTCCTGACCAGAGGAATGCTGGCCGGAACGGGTGTGGCGGTGAGGGCACTGAGTCGCTGGCGTTGCGGCGTCCCGCCCAGATCGATCTCGGGCAGGAAGGCCGCGCCTGCTTCGCGCAGGGTCGCGTCCGCCTCCTCTATGCGCGCGACCGCGAGTCGCACGTCGGCGTTGCGCTCAAGCGAATTGGCGACCAGCTCGTCGAGCCTGGGATCGGCATACAGCTTCCACCATTCAGTCTGAATCGCCGCGGTTGCCGCGAGGTCGGCCGGCGCGTCCGGATAGGCGCCCGGCAGGCCGGTTGCGGGACGCTCATAGTCGGGACCGACGGCGGCGCAGGCGCCGAGCAGCAGCGCGGCGCAGAGCGCGGAGAGGATAGATTGGCTCATGCCGCCCCCTCCCGCACCGCTACGGTCGCCTCGTCACGCTTCGCCTTGCGCCGGCCGAGCAGCGTGAAGAACAGCGGGATGAACAGGGTGGCGACGAAGGTTGCGATCAGCATGCCGCCGAACACGCCGGTGCCCATCGAACGGCGCGCCGCTGCGCCGGCGCCGGTAGCGAGCACAAGCGGCAGGACCCCGGACATGAAGGCGAGCGAAGTCATCACGATCGGGCGGAAGCGCTGGCGCGCCGCCGCTATGGCGGCGCCGGCCACATCCATTCCCGCATCCATGTTCTGGGTGGCGAACTCCACGATGAGGATGGCGTTCTTCGCCGCCAGACCGATCAGCGTCACCAGGCCGATCTGGAAATAGACGTCATTGCTCAGGCCGAGAGCGAGCACCGCGAGCAGCGCGCCGAGCACCGCGAACGGCACCGCCAGCAGCACCGCGACCGGCAGCGACCAGCGCTCGTATTGCGCCGAAAGAATGAGGAACACCATGACCAGCGCAAAGATGAACGCGATCGTCGACGCCTGGCCGGCGCGCTTTTCCTGGAAGGCCTGGCCGGTCCAGGCGAGGTAATAGCCCTGCGGCAGCACTTTGGCCGCGACCTCCTCCACCGCGCCGATAGCCTGGCCGGAACTCACCCCCGCCGCGGAACCGCCCACAAACTTCGCGGCGACGAAGCCATTGAAACGATCCAGCAGGTCGGGACCGACGACGCCCTGAGTGCGGATGAGCGCCTTTACCGGCACCATGTCGCCTGCGACCGAGCGCACGTAGACGCTGCCGAGGTCTTCTGGCCGCGAGCGGTAAGCCGCGTCGGCCTGGATCTGCACCCGGTAGGTGCGGCCGAACTTGTTGAAATCGTTGACGTACAGCGCTCCCATGGTGCTCTGCAATGCATCGAACACATCGCTCACCGGAACCCCGAGCGCGAGCGCCCTCTCGCGATCGACTTCCACGAACAACTGCGGCACGCCCGCGCGGTAGGGAGTGTTGATACCCGCCAGTTCCGGGCGCTTGCGCAGTTCGCCGACAAACTGCTGTACCACAGTCTCGAGCTTCTTGGGATCTCCGTCCGCGCGATTCTGGATGTACGCCTCGAATCCACCCAGGTTGCCGAGGCCACGGATCGGCGGCGGGTTGAAGGCAAGCACCAGGCCTTCGCGGTACGCCGCCCCCTTCATCGACAGGTACTTGACGACATCTCCGGCGGACTCCGGGCGATCGTCCCAGGGCTTGAGCGTGATGAACATGAGTGCGGCATTGGTCCTGTTGGCACGGCTTATCAGGTCGAAACCGTTCACGACAAAGACGTGATCGACGGCCGGGTGTTGCGCCAGGGTCTGCTGCACCGAAGCGCCCACCGCGCCGGTGCGTCCGAGCGAAGCACCGTCAGGCAGCACGATCGCGCCATAGACGTAACCCGCATCTTCTAAGGGCACCAGGCTACCTGGGATTACCCTTAGCAGTCCGGCGGACGCCGCGATCACCAGCGCGAAAGCGATCAAGGAAAGCCGGACATGGGCAATCGCCAGGCGCACGCCCCAGACGTACACGGCCGTGACCCAGGCAAACGCGGCGTTGAACGGACGGAACAGCCGCGGTTCCTCGTGGCTGGGCTTGAGCAGAATGGCGCACAAAGCCGGGGTCAGCGTCAGCGCGATAAGGCCGGATATGATCACGGCGGTGGCGACGGTGACGGCAAACTGCTTGTACAACTGGCCGGCGAGCCCGCCGAGAAAGGCCACCGGCACGAATACCGCGAGCAACACCAGCTCGATGGCGATGATCGCCGTGGTCACTTCGGTCATCGACTCGAACGCCGCCTGGCGCGGTGACAGGCCGCGCTCGGCCATCAGGCGCTCGACGTTCTCCAGCACCACGATGGCGTCGTCCACCACAATGCCGGTGGCGAGCACGATCGCGAACAGAGTCAGCGTGTTGATGGAAAAGCCGAACACGAACAGGCCGGCGAACGCGCCGATCAGAGATACCGGCACCGCGATGAACGGGATCAGCGCGGCGCGCCAGCTCTGCAGGAACACGAACACGACGAGCAGCACCAGCGATGCCGCCGCGTACAGCGTATGGATGACCTCCGTGATCGACGCGTCGACCACGCGCGTCGTATCGTACGGAATCAGATAGCTGACCCCGGGTGGAAACGTTTTCGCGAGCTCGGCCATGGTCTCGCGCACCCTCCCGGCCACCTTGAGCGCATTCGCGCCCGACTGCAGGTAGATCCCGATTCCAATGCTCGGCTTGCCGTCTACAGTCGCGAACTGGTCGTAGACCTGGGCGCCGAGTTCGAGGCGGGCCACGTCCCTTACTCGCAATACGCCACCGGGCCCGCTCGCGCGCAGGATGATGTTGCCGAATTCCCCAGGATCCACTAACCGGCCGCGGGCCGTGACCGTGTAGACCAGGGGCTGGCCTTCCGTCGCCGGATCCTGGCCGATCTTGCCCGCGGCGTACTGATTGTTCTGCGCGCGGATGGCGTTGGCGACGTCGGTGGTGGTGACGCCCATCTGCGCCATGCGATCCGGCCGTAGCCACACGCGCATCGAGTAGTCGCGCGCGCCGAAGATCGAGGCGTCCGCCACCCCCGGCACGCGCTTGAGCATGTCGAGCACGTTGACGGTGAGAAAATTGCTCAGAAAGAGCGTGTCGTAACGCGCGTCGTCGGAACTCGTCGCAATGATCATCAGAATATCGCGGGTGCGCTTTTGCACCACTACACCGGCCCGGCGCACGTCCTCCGGCAGCCGCGGCAGGGCGATCTCGACACGATTGTTGACCTGGATGGTGGCGTTGTTGACGTCGGTGCCGACCTCGAACGTGGCGGTAATGTTGAGCGTTCCGTTCGACGACGCGGTCGAGTCGAAATAGATCATGTTCTCGACGCCGGAAAGCTGCTCCTCGATCGGCGCCGCCACCGTCTTCGCCAGCGTCTCCGCGCTCGCGCCCGGATAGGCGGCCGTGATGACGACCGTGGGCGGGGCGATTTCCGGATACTGCGCCACCGGCAACACCTGCGATGCCATCAATCCGGCGATCGCGATAATGATCGCGATGACTCCGGCGAAGATCGGCCGGCGAATGAAAAAATGCGACAGCATGAACTTCGGCCCCTACCTGGCCGGAGCCGTGCCGGATTCGGCTGCCTTGCCCCGGCCGGGCGCCAACGGGCTCACCGGAACACCCGGGCGCAACTTGAGCAGGTTGTCGACGATGACGCGATCGCCGGCCGCCAGGCCGCCGAGCACCATCCAGTCCGAGCCGATCCAGTCGCCCAGTTGCACCGGCCGCAGCGCGGCCTTGCCCTCCTTGTCCATGACGAACAGCATGTAGCCCGCCTCCGCCGCCATGACCGCGGTCTGGGGTACGAGGAACACATTTTCGCGCTGCCCGGCGACCAATTGCGCACGCACAAACTGCCCGGGCAGCAACTGCCCTTTGGCGTTGCCGAACTCGGCGCGCAACTGCTGCGTGCCGAGCCGGGTATCGATCTGGGTCGCGGCGAAGTTGAGCCGCCCCTTGCCCGGATAGCGCGTGCCGTCCGCCAGGATGAGGCTGACCTCCACCTGCGCGCCGCGGAGCAGCCGCCGTTGCGGCAGCTTGGCCAGGTCGGATTCGGAAAGGCTGAAGCGGACCCAGATCGGATCCACCTGGCTGATGGTCGTAAGCAGGCTGTCGGCGCCCGCCGTGATCAGGCTGCCGTCGGAGCGGACAGCGCGCCCGCTGATGCCGGAGACGGGCGCAGCGACGCCGGTATAGGACAGGTTCAGTTCCGCCTCTCTCACCTTTGCCTCGGCCGACTGCAGCATCGCATCCGAGAGCTTCAAGTTCGAGCTCGCGTCGTCAAATTCCCTCTGGCTGATCGCTTTTTCCGCCGCCAGTTGCTTCAATCGCGTCGCTTCGCGCCGGGACTGCTCGTTCCGGGCCTGCTCCTGCGCCAACTGCGCCTTCGCCTGTGCCAGCGCGATCTCGAACGGAGCCGGATCGATCTTGAACATGGGCGCGCCGGCGCGCACCAGGTCGCCTTCGTTGTACAGGCACTTGAGCAATATGCCCGAAACACGCGCCCTGACTTCGACCTCCTTCGAGCCCTCGATCTGGCCGACGGCCTCGAGCGCGATCGGCACGCGCTGCGGCGCTACTTGCAGCACCGCCGCCGACAGCGCGGCCGCGGTCGGATTCGGCGCCACGGCGGCATCCGTTCGACCCTGGCCGCAGCCTGAGATCAGGATGGCGAACGACACGCAGGACAAGGCTAAACGATAAGGACGGTTTGCAGCCAGAAGGCCGGAAGAAATTTGGGTGAAAGCGATCGCTTGCGTCTGCATCGGCGGGGATTCCGGTGGAAGATATGATGTGGTGTAAGGCGCGGGATTATAACCAATCGCGACAGTGCGCAAACCGGGGCGTGCGTTTCGCCGGGCTTCCGTCAACGGCCCCGACTCAGGAACTCAATGCCTTTATTGGCCAACTGGTCGGCGCGCTCGTTCTCCGGGTGCCCGGCATGCCCTCTCACCCAGTGCCAGCGGATACCGTGGCCGGCGACGAGCCGGTCCAGCTCCAGCCATAGATCGACATTCTTGACCGGTTTCTTGCCGGCAGTCTTCCAGCCGCGCCGTTTCCAGGATGCGATCCACTCGCTGATCCCCTTCTGCACGTACTGCGAGTCGGTGTAAACATCGATTTGACAGGGCTGCTTCAGCGCCTCCAGCGCGCGAATCACGGCGGTGAGTTCCATACGATTGTTAGTGGTGCCGGGCTCGCCGCCGCAAAGCTCCTTCTCGCGGCCATCGAGCTGCAACAGCGCGCCCCAGCCGCCCGGGCCGGGATTGCCCTTGCAGGCGCCGTCGGTGTAGATGCGCACCCGCGCCGCGCCGGCCGAAGCGCTCAAGCTTCGGTCCCGGTTCTGTGATGATTGTGCTGAGTTACCGGCGACAAGGCTTTCGCCGGCGCAGCCTGGCTGCGCCAACTAGGCATTACCAGGCGCATGCCAATCGTGCGTTTGACCGCGCGCACGACGTAGACTCCGCCGGCTATCGGCCACCAGCGGTCGCCCGCCTTTTCCATGGAGGCGAAACGCTCGAGCCATTTTGTTTGCGAAAACGGCGGCGCGTAGCAGCCGAAGCGACCGCCGTTCAACTCGAAACCCAGGAGCTGCAGCCAGTCTTTCAGACGCAACAGGCCGATGAAGCGGCCGCACCAGGGAGTCTCATGCCGGCAGAACCCCAGGCTGCGTTTAAGGCCCCACAGGCTCAGCGGATTGAAACCGGAAATCACGATCTGACCTTCTGGCATCAGCACGCGCGCAGCTTCGCGCAGGATCCGGTGCGGATGGGGACTGAACTCGAGCACGTGCGGCAGGGCGACGAGGTCGATGCTGCCGGTGGCGAGCGGCAAGGCGCCGCTGTCGGCAATGAGGTCGCTCGCCGAATCTGCGCCGACGCGAGTGTGCAGCGGAATGCGGTTCTGGCGCAGCAAATCGATCTTGGGCAGCCCCACCTGGACCGCGTTGAAGCCGAACACGTCCTCCACCGCGTTGTCGAACTGGGCCCGCTCCCAGCGCAGCACGTATTCGCCCTTGGGCGTGGCGAACCATTCATCCAGATTTGACTTTTCCTGTGCTTCCACGAAAACTAGGCTTATGTCCGATACCAGTGATTTCGAAGTCGTTCCTCTGCGCGCGTTCAAGGACAATTACATCTGGACGCTTCGGAACGACCGTTACGCCGCAGTCGTCGATCCGGGCGACGCGCGACCGGTGCTCCACTACCTGCAGCGGGAGCGGCTGGAACTGTGCGCCGTGCTCGCCACCCACCACCACGCCGACCACGTCGGCGGCGTCGCCGATCTGCTCGCGCACCGCGCCGTGCCGGTGTACGGTCCGCGCGGCGAGCCCATTCCCACGCTCACCCATCCGGTCGGAGAAGGCGACCAGGTGCGGGTGCCGGAACTGGAATTACGCTTGCGCGTGCTCGCCATACCCGGACATACGCGGGCGCATATTGCTTATTATGGCGCAAATTCCCTGTTCTGCGGCGATACGCTGTTCGCCTGCGGCTGCGGACGCCTGTTCGAGGGCACCGCGCGGCAGATGTTTGCCTCGCTCGCCAAGCTCGCGGCCCTGCCCGACGCGACGCTCGTGTACAGCGGTCATGAATACACGCTCGCCAACATCGACTTCGCCAGGGCAGTCGAGCCGGACAATCAGGAACTCGCAGCGCGCGCCGCGAGCGATGCGGAAAAACGCAGAAGCGAGCGTCCCACGCTCCCCTCCACCATCGGCCACGAGAAGAAAACCAATCCCTTTCTGCGCTGCCTGCAGCCGGCAGTGATTGCGTCGGCGAGCAAGTATCTGGGCGCGCGCGCAGGCGATCCGATACAGGTGTTCGCCGCCATCCGCCAGTGGAAGGATCAATTCTAAGACGCTCTTTTTCCTTGCGTTTTCTTGACCCGGCCGGCACACTCGGCTAGCATTGACAGTTGTCATTTGGGTAGGAGGCGAAGTGCCGGCATTGCGCTTTATCGCGGCCATCGTCTTTATCGCGCTCGGTTCGGGCTGCGCCGTGACGCAGGTGCAAACGGGCAATTCTATTGCACTCAAGCCCGCCACCGAGCTGTCGTCCGCGCCCGACGTACAAGCGGACGGCGATCCCGGATCCGCCATGGCGTCGCCACCTGCCGCGACCGCGCCCGACATGCAAGCGGGCGGTGATCCCGGATCCGCCACGGCGTCGCCACCTGCCGCGACCGCGCCCGACATGCAAGCGGGCGGTGATCCCGCATCCGTGAAGGCGCCGCCCCTAGCGGCGACGGAGGCTGCGCGCCTGGTGACCCCCACGGCTACCCGCCCTGTCGCGACCCAGGATGCGCCCAGTCCCGCGTCGCGGGAGGTCAAGGACAGCCTGCGCGCCATCCCCACCATTGACCTGACGGCGGTACCTCCCGACTTGTGGGACCGCATCCGCACCGGCTTTTCCATGCCCAATTTGTCCAGCCGGCTGGTGCAAGACCGGCAGATCTGGTACGCGAGCCAGCCGAGCTACGTCAAGCGCATGGTGGAACGCAGCAAGCGTTACCTCTATTACATCGTCGAGGAACTGGAGAAACGCGGCATGCCCACCGAGCTTGCGCTATTGCCGATGGTGGAAAGCGCATTCAACCCGATGGCCTATTCGCGCTCCCATGCCTCCGGCCTGTGGCAGTTCATGCCCTCCACCGGCAAGAATTACAACCTGCAGCAGAACTCGTGGTACGACGGCCGGCGCGACATCGTCGCCTCGACCAGCGCCGCCCTCGACTATCTGCAGTTCCTGTACGAGATGCATGGCGACTGGCACCTGGCGCTCGCTTCTTACAACTGGGGCGAGAATGCGGTGGCGCGTGCCATCGAAAAAAACAAGGCAAAGGGGCAGCCTACCGATTATCTCAGTCTCACCATGCCCACGGAGACGCGCTATTACCTGCCCAAGCTGCAGGCGCTGAAAAACCTCATCGCAAATCCGCATTCCTTCGGCGTCGACCTCGAGCCCGTGCCCAACGCGCCCTATTTCGTGACGGTGGAAAAAACCCCCGACATGGACGTGCGCCTTGCCGCCAAGCTGGCCGACATGCCGCTGGCGGAGTTTCTCGCCCTCAACCCCGGCCACAATCGCCCGGTGATCGTCGCCAACGGCACGCCCGCGCTGGTGCTGCCGGCGGACAAGGCAAAGATCTTCCTCGCCAACCTGGAGGACCATGACCAACCGCTGGTTTCCTGGCAAAGCTATACCCTCAGACCCGGCGACAAGCTGGACCGTATCGCCGCCAAGAGCGGCATCTCGCTCGCGCGTCTCAAGGAAATAAATCGCATCGGCCGGCGCACCAAAGTTGGGCCCGGCTTTCAACTGTTGCTGCCTCTGAAAGGCGCGTCGCTGGAACCGTTGCCGGCCATGTTCCAGCCGCCGTCCACGCCCGAGATGCGCATGGCGGTACACAAGTTGCGCTATACGGTGCAGCGCGGCGACACGCTCCCCAAGATCGCCCAGCGCTACAAGGTCAGCGCGGACGATCTGCGGAGATGGAACGAGATCGGGCGGCTTACCGCCGGACAGCGTCTGGTGATCCAGGTCCGCCAGGCGGCCCCGGTGAATAGCGCGAAGTCAATCAAGAAAACACGCGCTCCCGGGAAAAAGAAGTAGAAACGGTAAAACGGTAGCGCTCGAACTTGCGCGGACGGCGACCCGTCCGCGCGGGTCGCCGATTGCGCACGGACGAGAAGCCGTCCGCACGCAATCGGCGATCTTGAATTGAAACCAACCCGAAACCGCTTTTGCTTTTGTCCATAACCGTGTTTTTGGTGCGGATGCGCTTTTCATCCGTATCAAAAACACGGTTGGCGCGCGCAGCGCGCAATGGTCACGCGACGATGGTATTCAAGACGCCGTATACAGCAAACAACTCACTTGGTGGCTGTCGCCGAGCCGCACTGCATCGGGATACTTCAGCTTGCATTCAGCCATGGCCTGCGGGCAGCGCAGGTGGAAATGACACCCTGGCGGCGGATTGGCGGGCGAAGGCAGTTCGCCCTGCAGGCGTATGATCCTGCGCTCGCCCGCCTGATCCAGCGTCGGCACCGCCGACAGCAGAGCCTGGGTATAGGGATGCCGCGGCGTGCGCAATACCTCGTCGACCGTGCCGCGCTCGACGATCCGCCCCAGATACATCACCGCAACCGCATGCGCCAGATACTCGACCACGGCGATGTTGTGCGTGATGAACAGGTAGGCCAGGCCGAGATCGCGCTGCAGTTGTTTCAGCAGATTGAGAATCTGCGCCTGCACCGAAACGTCGAGCGCGCTGGTGGGCTCGTCGCAAACGATCAGCTTGGGACTCACCGCCAACGCGCGCGCGATGGCAATGCGCTGGCGTTGTCCACCGGAGAATTCGTGCGGATAGCGCAGTTTGGCCTCCGCATTCAAACCCACCTGCGCGAGCATCCTGTCCATGCGTGCCGCGCGTTCCGCGGGCGTATCGGCAACCATCAGCGCCTTCATGCCTTCGGCCAGGATGTCGGCCACGCGCATGCGCGGGTTGAGCGAGGCATACGGGTCCTGGAAAATAAGCTGGAAATCGGCGCGCCGCTGGCGCAGGGCCGCGCCCCGCAGCCGCGTCAGTTCGTGGCCTTCGAACTGCACCGTGCCGGCGCTGGGACGGATCAGTTGCAGGATTGCCTTGCCCGCCGTGGTCTTGCCGCAGCCGGACTCGCCCACGAGAGCGAGCGTCCTTGCCGAAGCAACGTCGAACGACATGCCATCGACGGCCTTGACTTGTCCCACCGTGCGCTTGAGCAGGCCCTTGCGGATCGGGAAATACACCTTGAGCTCGCGTACCCTCAATAGCGCGGCGCCGGATTGCGCGGAATCGTCGATGTCGGATTCAGCATGGATGCGCGGAGCGTCCGGCAGCGTTTGCTCCGCTCTTCTTTCTCCCCCCTCCTTTTGGTGATACAAGTGGCAGCGAACCAGATGAGCGTCGCTTGCCGCCGTCAATTCCGGCACTTCGGCGTGGCAGCGCTCCCAGGCCGAATCGCAGCGCTCGGCAAAGCGGCAGCCGCGGAACTCCGTCGTCAGCGGCGGAACCTGTCCGCGGATCACCGCCAGATCGCCCCCGCGGCGCTCGCTTCCAGGCAACGCCTGAAACAGCTTGCGCGAGTACGGATGCAGCGGCGCCCGGAAAAACTGCTCGCGCGCGGCGACCTCGATGATCTGGCCGGCATACATCACCGCCACCTTGTGCGCCATTTGCGCGACTACGCCCAGGTCGTGGGTGATCAGCAGAATCGCCATGCCTTTGCGGCGCTGCAATTCGGCGAGCAGGTCCAGCACCTGAGCCTGAATGGTGACATCCAGGGCGGTAGTCGGCTCATCGGCGATCAGCAGGTCCGGCTCGGCGGCGAGCGCTACGGCAATCATGACGCGCTGCTTCAACCCGCCGGAGAGCTGGAACGAATATTCGCCCAGGCGCCGCTCGGGATCGGGAAGACCGACGGCGTCGAGCAGTTCGAGCATGCGTCCGTGTGCGGCCTCGCCGCGCAGCGCGGTGTGCCGTTGCAGCACCTCTGCGATCTGCCTGCCGACTGTCAGCACCGGATTCAGGCTGGTGGCCGGCTCCTGGAAGATCATGGCGATGCGCCGGCCGCGCACGCCGCGCATCGCCGTCTCCGGCAGGCACAGCAGATCCTCGCCGCCAAGCAGTACCGATCCGCACACGACCTGCCCGGCTTCGGGCAGCAGCCGCAACACCGACAGTGCGGTCATGGACTTGCCGCAACCAGACTCGCCGACAATGGCGAAGGTTTCGCCGCGCGCCACCTCGAGACCGATGCCGTCTATTGCGCGTACCGTCCCGCCCGAGCTGTCCAGCCAGGTTTTCAGGTCTTTTATTTCCAGCAACGCATTCATGGGTAACACTCTCGATTCAACGGACGTTGGCAAAGCGCAGTTTCCTGACACCGACGCGCACGCGCGGGTCGAAGGCGTCTCGCACTGCATCGGCAAACAGATTGGCCGCCAGTACCAGGGCCAGCATGAACACGAAAGCACTCGCCAGCGACCACCACACCATGGGCTCGCGCCCCATTTCCAGGCGCGCGGCGTTGATCATGGTGCCGAAGCTGATCATGGAAGGGTCGACGCCGACGCCGACATAGGACAGCACCGCCTCCGCCAGCACCAGGCCGGAGAAATCCATCACCACGGAGATCAGCACGATGTGCATGACGTTGGGCAGAATATGGCGCAGCATGATGCGCCACTCGGAGACGCCGAAGGCCTGCGCCGCCTGCACGTATTCGAGTTCGCGCAGCTTGAGCGACTCACCGCGCAACAAACGGCAGAGCCCGGTCCAGCTGGTGATGCCGAGGATGATGCACAGCCATAACAGGCGAAAATCCGCGCGCTGCGCCGCGGTCGGGAACAGATCGGGATGGGTTTCGATGTATACCTGCAGTGCCAACACGGCGGCCGCAATCAGCAGCACCGCCGGGATCGAGTTCAGCGTGGTGTAAAAGTACTGGATCAGATCGTCCACCAGCCCGCGCAGGTACCCCGCCATGATCCCGAGCAGGACCGAAAACGGCAGCATCACCAGCGTGGTCAGCGTACCGATCACCAGCGCCGTGCGCACGCTCTTCAGCGATTGGTAGAGCACGTCCAGTCCGACCTTGTCGGTGCCGAGCACATGGTAGTGCGCCGCCAGCAGGACCATCGGAACGGCGACCAGCAACAGCACGGCAAGCGTAATCAGGATAGCGCGCCACGGCACCTCGGTTTTCCCCCGCCATACGGCCTGCCAGAAAGCACGCGCTGCGACCCGCTCGCCGGGGGTGCAGGCGGCGACCAGCATCAGCGACGCGAGCAGCCACAGCGGCAGCGCCAGCGCCACGCCGCGAAACGCGGTGAGCAGTACGTCGGTCTGCCATTCGCGCTGCGGATCCTGCAGATGCGCGCCGCCATACAAGAGCCGCGGATAAGCGCGCACCTGCCTGCCTGCCTTGCCGCCCTCACCCTGCGCCTCCACCGTCTCCTTGGCGTAAGCGTGGGTCGCAAGCGGCGCCGAATAGGTGCGCTCCGGTCTGCTCGCGATGGACGAGAGCAGAAGATCGAGCGCGCTTTTCACCTCGACCGCGTAGGCGACATCCCGGGGCGCGGCCAGATCGGCCTGCGTCCCCGGCGCCGCGGGCAGTGCCAGGCGGAAATGCAGCGAATCGAGCAATCCGGTGAGTATGAATGCCGTGAGCACCACCAGGGCGCTCATCGCCGCCGGCGTCTGCGCCACGCGCCACCACGGCGCGCGCAGATGCTCGTGGCGGCGCACATACCAGACGAAGCCCGCCACCACCGCAACGAGCAGGTAGATCAACGCGTCGGTCCAGAGGATGACCGGCAGAATCGGCATTATTCGAACCTCACGCGCGGATCCACCAGGGTGTAGGAAATGTCGGTGAGCAGGAGCCCGAGGATGTAGAGCACCGAGCCGATGAACACCATCGAGCGCACGATGGCGAAATCCTGCGCCTGGATCGCCTCGATGGTATAGCTGCCCAGCCCCGGGATGCCGAAAAACGACTCCGCGACCAGGCTGCCCATGAACAGCAGCGGAATCGCCACCACCGCGCCGGTAAGGATGGGAATCATGGCATTCCTCAGCACATGGCGGAAAAACACCACGACTTCGGACAAACCTTTGGCGCGCGCCGTCCTGACATAATCCTTGCCGACCTCTTCCAGGAATATGGTTCTATACCAGCGTGCGCCGCTGCCGATGCCGCCGATCACCCCCACCGCCAGCGGCAGCAGCAGGAACTTGAGCGCATCGAACCCTTGGGCATAGCCGGAAATCGGCACCAGGTTCCACAGCTTGGAAATCAGATACTGGCCGCCGATGATGTAGAACAGGCCGGAAATCGACATCATGATCACGCACAGCACTACGCCCCAGAAGTCGATATAGGTGGCGCGGAAAAAGGCCATCATCAGGGCAAACGTGATCTGCAGCGCGAGGCCGACCAGAAACACCGGCACCGCCAGCGCCAGGCTCGGCCACATGCGCGTGCTGATCTCGTAGGCGATGTCGCGCCCGTCGTCGGCGCTGCCGAAGTTGAAACGGAACATTTCCACCGACTTCTCGAAATAAATGGTGTCGGTGAATTTGTGCCTGCCTGTCGCTGTCTCGTTGTACACCAGTGGCTTGTCGTAGCCGCGGTCGGCCTTCCACTTGGCGATCGCCTCCGGCATGACCCATTTGACCCCGAGCTGCAGGCGCGCGATGTCGTCGGGCGTATTCACCTTGAAGAACAGCGCGAAGGTGATCAGGTTGACGCCGACGAGGATGAAAAAGGCGTAGATCACGCGGCGGACGATGTAGGCGTACATGGCGCGATCTAAGCCCTTGCTAGTTCGCGCGCGCGCCAGGTGCGCAGCGCGGGCAGCGTGCCCAAAACCAGCAGCACCAGAAGAAGCAACGCCGGCCAGACCACAGGCCGATTCCACTCGGCGCGCCTCGCCTCGCGCTGCGCCGCATCCAGACGGTAGAACTTCAGGCCGTTCCGCGCCATCTGGTTGGGCTTCACGTTGGCAAGCCAGGCGTGATACAGGCTGTAGTCCTTGGGATGGTAGCCCCAGACCCAGGGCGCATCCTGACGCAGCACCGCCACCATGCGGTCAATGATCCCCTGGCGCTCGGGTCCGTTCTCCATGTTCTTCATCTGTTCGAACAGGCGATCGAATTCCGGGTTGGAATAATTGGCCTTGTTTTCTCCGCCCAGCTTTACCGCGCCCTGCGGCCCGTGCAGCAGAAACATGAAATTTTCCGGGTCCGGATAGTCGGCGTTCCAGCCGAGGAAGAACAGTTGCGTATTTCCCTTGCGGATTTTCTCCTGGAAGCGGTTCCAGTCGCTGGTGCGGAACTCGAGCTGGACATCGATTTTCTGGAACTGCTTGCGGTACCAGTCCAGCCGCGCCTTGCCGCCGGGGCCGCCGCCGGTGGTATCCAGATACAGCACCAGCGGCGCTCCGGTATTGGCGTCGCGCCCGTTGCGGTAACCGGCTTCGGCGATGAGTTCTTTCGCCTGCGCTATCGACTTTCTCTGCCATGCGCCGCCGGTCTTTTCGTACACCACCGGATTGAAGCTGTCGTCGCCGCCGCGAAAACCGAAAATACCCGGCGGGATCGGACCCTGTCCCGGGACGCCGCGGCCGTTGGCGAAAATGGAAATGAACTCTTCGTTATCGACGGCGATGGAAATTGCCTGGCGCAACTTGCGCGCACGCTCCTGCTCGGCCGCGTCGCCCTGCCCGCCGACGACCGGGTCGAGCCAGTTGAATGACAGGTAATAGACCGAGGTGGCAACCGAGGTCTTGAGCCGGATACCGCGGCTTTCCATCTCGGGCGACAGCGCCGCCTCCCCTTCTATGCCGATGCGCACGGCATTGTCGAAATTGTCGTTGCTGATGCCGGACTGGTCGTAATAGGCCTGCATGAACTTGCTCCAATACGGGATGCCCTCTTTTTCGCGCGTGAACACGATGCTGTCGATGAACGGCGCTGTCTTGCCGGCGTCGGCGAGCAGCCCGAGCGCCGCGTCCTCCGGCTCGCCCTGGGAAGGATAGGCCTCGCCGCGAAAATTGGGGTTGCGCGCGAGCACCATGCGTGCGTTCGGGTTGTTTTCGGTGAGCATATAGGGACCGGTGCCGACCGGATACCAGTCGAGGCTCAGGTTCTTTTCCGCCATGCCGGCCTGGGCGTAGAAGCGATCGGCCTCGGGCGGCACCGGGGCGAAGAAGGGCATGGCCAGCCAATAGATGAACTGCGGATACTTGCCGCGCACCTTGATGCGATAGCTGTAGCGGTCGACGACCTCGACTCCGGCGATCTCGTGCTTGGCAAGGCTGGCCCACGCCGCGGGTGTTTCCTCGCGGCGTCCCGCGTGCTGCGCCTTGTCCTCCTGCTCGAGCAGCGCCGCGTACTCCTTGAGACCGATAATATAGTCGCTCATATGCCCGAGTATCGGCGAGTGAATGCGCGGATGCGCGAGGCGCTTGATCTGGTAGACGTAGTCCGCGGCCACCAGCTCGCGGCTGCCGCTCCGGGGAAAATCAGCGGGCTTGAACTTGCCGCGCAAATCCCCGGGCGCAAGGCCGAGATAGAGGCTGCGTCCGGCGGCATCCCTGGCAAAGGCGGGATGAGGCTGATAGCGGATGCCGGGCTTGATGCGGATTTCATACACGCTGTAGGCGATGTCCCTGGCGCTCGCGGGAAGTTCGGCGCCGGCGCCGCTGAAATAGCGCGCCTTGGGAATCGCGGCAGCAGTGGCCGGGATCAGCGTGTAGGGACGCTTGAGATAGTGGTATTGCAGCGGCGGCTCGTACACCTGCCAGATGAAATCGTACTCGTCGGCGGTGTATGCCTGCGCCGGGTCGAGGTGTTTCGGGCGCTCGGAGAAGGAACTGTAGAGAATGTTCCTGCCCGATTCGCTCGCCGGATAAGGATTGTTCCAGACCTCGCCGCAGCCGGCGAGCAGGAGCAGACAACCGAGCGCGATGAGGAAACGCATCGTCCGAGTTTAGCCGAACCCGCAAGGAGCGTCACCCCGGTATAATTTATTTCTTCGGCACTGCGGGGTCAGCATGGGTTTTCTGGCGGGAAAGCGTATTCTCATCACCGGCGAGGTGACCTACGTCGACGGCGGCTTCAACACCACTGCGCTCGGCACCGCGGAAGCGTAACCAGCGGGCGCGGCGCCTCGTGCTACCGCGCTATGGGCTCTTCTTCTCCATGTTCGCCTTGTTGATCTCGATCTTGGCGCGGGCCCTGATGCTGGCCAGATAGGCGGCGTAGTCCTGCTCCGCCACCTGCCGCGCGAGTTGGTCCTGCATGCTTTTCCGACGCGCTTCGTCGGCCGGCGCCGCGTCGATCACGCGAGAGATCCGGTAAAAGCCGTAGCCGCGGTCGCGCAGTTCCACCCCCAGGTACACGGGCAGCTTGCTCGTGTCGGCACTGAAAATTGCCTTCAACGCATCGGGATGCACTGCCGGCTTGTCCTGGCGGCCAACAATTTGGGCCGCGCCCCAGGCGAGCCCTGCATCCTTGCCCTGCTGCAACTCGGCGTACTTGGCCGCGCCGCGCTTGCGCGCCAACGTCATGCTTTCCTTCTCGATCAGTTTTCTTTCAATCTCGGCCTTGACTTCATCCAGCGGTCTCACCGTCGCGGGTTTGTGCTCGATCACGCGCGCCACCAGCAGCAAGTCGGTGCCGGCTTCCACCACCTCGGTGTTGTGCTTGCTCTTGAGCACATCGGGAGAGAACAGCGCTCGCAGCATCTTCTGGTTATTCAGCACGCCGCTCGCCGCATCAGCCCGCCGGGTTAGCCATTCGGACTGCTGGATCTTGAGTCCGAACTTGTCCGCGATCGGTTGCAGGCTGTCCGGTTGCTCGTAGGCAAGATTGGCGAAAGTTTCCGCGGCTTCGGCAAATTTCTTGCCCAGGCGCTGCTTCTTCAGGTCCGTTTCGATGTCGGCGCGCATCGCCTGGAAATCCTTGGCCGCCACCGGCGCCTTGATCAGAATATGGCTCGCCTGGCGCTGCTCGGGCTCGCCGCCATTGTCCGGCTTGATCCCGGTCAGCTTGATGATGTGGAAACCGAAATCGGTCTCGACGATGTCGCTCATCTGCCCCTGCTTCAACGCGAATGTCGCCTCCTCGAAAGGCTTGACCATGGCGCCGCGGGCGAAGAAACCGAGGTCGCCGCCCTTGTCCTTGGAACCGAGATCCTGGGAATACTGCTTGGCCAGCTCGGCAAACTTGGCCGGCGCGGCGCGCAGTTGCGCCAGCAGATCTTCGGCCGTCTTTTTCGCCGCCACCCGCGCCTCGAACTTGGCGCCCATGTTGCTGTCGTACCAGCTGCGCACGTCGGCCTCGCTCACCGTCTCCAGCGCGGCCAGCGCTTGGGCACTGAGCACGACGAACTCTGCCCGCACCTGCTCCGGCACCTGGAACTCGGTCTTGTGGCTGTCGTAATATGACTTGACCGCATCCGGCGCCAGCTTGACCTCGCCGGCGAACTGCTCCGATGACAGCAACACCTCCGCAACTTCGCGCTGCTGCCCCTGAATCGCGAGCATGCGTTCGACCTGCGTTTTTGCCACCAGGCTCGAGTCTGCCACCGCGCCGTTCAACTGCTGCATTTGCACGTCCCGGCGCAGGCGCGCCTCGAACGCGACGTCGCTCATGCCCTCCGCGCGCAGCAGCGCGTCGTAGCGCGCCTTGGAGAACCGGCCGTTCTCCTGGAACGCGGGCAGGGCGGCGATCATTGCGCGCAATTGCCCGTCGCTCACGTTCAGGTGGCTCTTGACCGCCTTCAGCGCGAGCAAGCGCTGCTGTATCAATCCGTCGAGCAGTTCGGCGCGTTTTTCCGGCGTATCCACCAGCGCTGGGTCGAAATTGCGGCCGAGGAGCGAGCGCATTTGCTCCTGCTGCTCGCGCTGCGCCTGGGCGAACTCCTGCAGTGTGATTTGCTGTCCGGCAACCTCGGCCAGGTTCTGCGCCGCAGCGGAGCCGCGTTGATAGGAGTCAATGCCCCAGAATGCGAACGGAAGCACCATCAACGCCAGCAGTAACTGCACCAGCTTCTTGTGCTTATGGATTAGATCGAACATGAAGTCAAGCTCTCAAATGAAAAAGCGAACCCCCCGTCTGGGTTCGCCTTTGTTTGTTGGCGAAGTGGACGACCGCCTTAAACGTGTTTCACAGCGCACCGCAGTGTAGCATATCACATTTGATAATGTCTCCATAGCACTGGATCAGGCTGACGTCATCGGAGAGTATGAAGTCCAGATGTGCCCTCACCCGTCGTTGTGCCGCGGAGATGAACAGGTGCGCCAGCTTGCTCTTGCGCTCACTGTGCAGACTGTCGACGCAAAGTAGATAGGCTATGATGGTGTCGGTCGCCATTTCCACCAGCCGCTCGGAATGGAACTCCTGGAAGACCGGGTCGGACACCTCCTTGATGTGGGACACAGCCGCTTCAAGGCGCGCGCGAAGCTGCTGTGCGGATGTGAACAGCGCCTTGACACCGTCAAAGTCGTGTTCATGTTCATACTCATTGAGGCGTTCGAAGACAACACCTCCGACCACACCGCCCACGGCACCCACGACCTGAAGTTGTGATGTACCCTCGTAAATGCTGGTGACTCTAACGTCGCGGTAATGTCGCTCCGAATCGAACTCCGTGGTATAGCCAACGCCGCCATGTACCTGAATGGCGTCATAGCAGACCTTGTTGGCCATTTCCGCGGCATAGCGTTTGATTAAAGGAGTGAACAGCGCAACGTACTTATTATAGCGGCTGAGATCGTTCTTCAGATCGGCCCCCTTCTCCGGGTGGCACTCTATCTTGCGCTCGATCCCCTCCTTGATGTCAACCATCACCGCTGTCTCATAGAGCAGACTGCGTGCAGCTTCTATGTTGATCCGCATGTTGGCCAGCATCTCGTAAACAGCGGGAATATCCTGGATCGCTTTCTTGAACTGAGTGCGATCCCCGGCATAGATGTTCGCTTCACGGTAGGCGGCCTCGGCGATTCCCACCGCCTGGGCCGCGATCGCCAGGCGGGCCGAGTTCATCAGGAACATGGTGTATTTCACCAGACCCATCCTGCGCTGGCCCAGCAGTTCCGCCTCGGCATTGTTGAACTGCAGCTCACAGGTGGGAGAGCCTCGTATTCCGAGTTTCCGCTCGATCCGGCGAATCTTCATATCGTCATCTCGCTCGTAGATGAACAGCGAGATGCCACGTCCGCCGCTGCTGCCCTCTTCGGAACGAGCCATCACCAGGGAAAGCTGCTCGCAGCCGCTGGTAATAAACCTCTTCACGCCGTTCAAACGCCACTTTCCGTCGCTGCCCTGGACTGCCTTCAACATGATCGACTGCAGATCGGAACCCGAATCCGGTTCAGTCAATGCCATTGAGCCCGCTATTTCGCCAGACGCGAACCTTGGCAGGATACGATTCTTCTGGTCCTCGGAGCCGAATTTCTCGATAGTGGCAGCCAGCGCCTGCAGGCTGATCATAAGTGTCAAGGAAGCATCGGCACGGGCGAAAATCTCAATCGCCGCCGAAAACACCGTGTACGGCATATTGAGGCCGCCATATTTCCTCTGCAGAATGAATCCGGCGAGATCGGCCTCATTGATTCGCGCCATTGCTTCCCGTATTGCTTCGGGGTAGCTCACCTCGCCGTCGGCGTAGCGTGCGCCCTCTTTATCCACCTCGCGCGCCCTTGGCGCAACGAAATCGCCCGCGATCTCCCCAACGATCTCCAGCGTTCGGTTGTAATTCTCCAGTGCATCCTCTGCGTCTCGCGCTGCATAGGCAAAACGACTCCGGTCGGCGAAATCATCTTCGATAAGGGAGATGACCCGGGTCAGATCCTTGTTCTTGAGATGAAACTGAATATCCGCGTTATCTTTGTAATAGTTGGTCACGGTTCCAGTTCTCCTAAGCCTTGCCTTTGTACGCTTCGATCATTTTTGGAATGACCTGGTTGAGGTCGCCGACGATGCCGTACTGGGCGATCCTGAAGATGGGAGCGTCAGGATCGCTGTTGATGGCCACGATCCTTTTCGAGTCCGCCATTCCGGCCCGATGCTGAATCTGGCCGGAAATGCCACAGGCGATATAGAGATTCGGATGCACCGTGGTTCCCGTCTGCCCCACCTGGTGATCGTGCGAGAAAAGACCCGCATCCACCAACGGCCGCGATACCGCGACCACGCCCCCGATCGTTTGCGCGAGCTTTCTGACCAACGCGAGGCTTGCCGGGGCGGCGGCGCCGGCACCGGCGGCTACGATGATATGGGCGGCGCCGAGATTGATGCTTTTTTCTCTTCTCACTACCTCGATGACCTCGGTCATGAAGTCATCCTGGGACAGCCCGGACTCCTCGACCAGCACTTCCGCTTCCAGGTTGGTGTCAGGTGGATCCAGTTTCATGACTCCGGGGCGAACCGTGGCCATGCTGGGGACGCTTTCGGGTGACACGATCGTGGCCATAATGTTGCCGCCGAAGGCAGGTCTCACCTGCAGCAGCGTATTCTGATAGACATGCTGCCGGGTCTTGTATTCGCCGATCTGAAGCTCGGTGCAATCCGCCGTCAGTCCGCACTTGAGCGCGGAAGCTATCCGCGGCGCCATATCCCTGCCGATGATCGTGGCACCGAACAGAACAATTGACGGCTTATGCTTGCGAATAATGCTGACCACGCTCTTTGCGTATGGATGCGAAGTGAAGTGGGAAAGCCGCTCATCCTCGACGTAATAGACAGTCTTGCAGCCATAGTTGCCAAGGGAGGGGAGGACGTCCATCAGCTTCGATCCCGGAGCCACCGCGGTTACCACAGCACCCAACCGATGCGCCAGCCTGCGAGCTTCGCAGATCAGCTCAAGACTGACTTCTGCAATCTGGCCGTCGATCTGCTCGACGAAGACCATCACCTGCTTCATGTTGCCCATTACCCCTCTGACTACTGGAATCTGCCAACTCTGCTGCTAAATGATGTGATCGGACATCAACTCCTGCATCAGGCTTCTGATACCGGCGTCGGTACCGGGAATCTGCTTTATATCGTTGACTGCCAGCACGACGTTATCGATCTTCTTGACCTTGGTGGGTGATCCTGCGAGCCCGCATATGGATGGATCCACACCGATGGAGTCCGCATTCCACTCAACGATGCGACTCAGCATGTGCGTTTCTTCCGTCTCCAGGTAGGATTCATGGTATGAATCCCCGCGTATATCCTTTTCTATATTCTTGTACGCCATCACCAGTTTCGCACTTGGCGACCTCGGCTGGTTGGCCTCGCCCGACACCGTCGCGAGCAAGGGCAATCTGCTCCTCACCACCTCGTAACCGTTGGTGATGGCACGTCTGACGGTCATTTGCTGCGCATCGATGTCAACCACCTCAAGCAGGTTGGTTATCTGATTGATGTTCAGTTTTTCAGCTACCTGGGGTCCAACCTGCGCAGTGTCGCCATCGATCGCCTGCCTGCCACAGAGAATCAGGTCGTAGTCGCCGATCTTGTCGATGGCGTATTTGAGGGTGTATGCGGTGGCCAGTGTATCTGCACCGGCGAACTTTCGATCCGATATGAGGATGACATCGTCGGCACCGCGGTAAAGGCACTCCTTCAGCACCTCCACGGCTTTCATCGGACCCATCGTAATCGCCGTGATGTGGGCGCCAATACGGTCTTTGATCTTCAGGGCCTCCTCAAGCGCGTTCAGGTCTTCGGGGTTGATGATCGCTGGGAGGGCGGCGCGGTTGACGGTTCCATCCGCCTTCATCGCTTCCTGGGTCACGTTATGGGTGTCGGGCACCTGCTTGACCATAACAACTATCTGCAACGTCATAGAGCTCACCTCAAGAACGAAATAGCGCCCAAGATGCATTTACAGCACAGATATTATGTGGTGCAAAATGTGGGACGGCAGGGCCGGTTATTGTTATTACTTCTTTTATAACCAACCACTTAGAACAAGTTGTTGGCGGAGTGGACGGGACTCGAACCCGCGACCTCTGCCGTGACAGGGCAGCATTCTAACCAACTGAACTACCACTCCAGCAATACGCTGCAGCCTGGTGGGTGCTGAGAGGCTCGAACTCCCGACATTCGCCGTGTAAAGGCGACGCTCTACCAACTGAGCTAAGCACCCTCTTGGACTGAAACGTAGGGCGCTTTGGTCCAAAAAAGGCCGTCAGTTTAACGCATCTTTTAGTGCTTTTCCAGCGCGGAATTTCGGCACCCGCGCAGCCTTGATCTTGATGCTTGCGCCGGTGCGCGGGTTACGCCCGTTGCGCGCCGCGCGCTTGCCAACATAGAAAGTGCCGAATCCAATCAGCGTCACCATGCCGCCTTTTTTCATGCTGGTCTTGATCGCCGTCACGGCTGCATCCAGGGCGCGTCCGGCGGCGGCCTTGGAGATGTCGGCGGACTTGGCAATTTGGTCGATCATTTCGGATTTATTCACGTTGAACCCCCTCTTCCATTATTGAGCGTGACAACAGAACCAATAGGAAATCAGGAAACTGGAAAATATAAACCGGAGCCGATGTGGTGTTGGGGCGAAGGCGTGATCGCAATCTTACCGCTTGCGGCAATTTCCATACGACCTTTATAGCAAGCGCCATTCCCGCGTGTCAAGCGCTTTTCCGATACGCTTGCCGCGCTTTGGTCAGTGCGTGACGACCCCGCTTACCGCTTGGCCGTCGGCGGCAGGCGCAATCGGGGCGACATCCTCTTTCTTGGCCGGCGCCTCGGGTTTGTGCTCGAGCGCGAGCTCGAGCACCTGATCGATCCACTTGACCGGCAGGATCTCAATACGGTTCTTGACGTTGTCCGGAATCTCGGCGAGATCCTTCACGTTTTCTTCCGGAATCAGCACGGTCTTGATGCCGCCGCGGTGAGCCGCGAGCAGTTTTTCCTTCAGTCCACCGATCGGCAGTACTTCGCCACGCAGAGTGATCTCGCCGGTCATGGCCACGTCGGCGCGCACCGGGATGCCGGTGAGAATCGATACCATCGCAGTGCAGATGCCGATGCCGGCGCTCGGCCCGTCCTTGGGCGTAGCACCCTCGGGCAGGTGGATGTGCAGGTCGATCTTCTGGTAGAAGTCCTCGGCGATGCCCAGTTTGGTCGAACGGCTGCGCACCACGGTGAGTGCGGCCTGGATCGACTCCTGCATCACCTCGCCCAGCTTGCCGGTGGTGATGCTCTTGCCCTTGCCCGGCATCACCACCGCTTCGATGGTCAGTAGTTCGCCACCAACCTCGGTCCAAGCGAGACCGGTCGCTTGGCCAACTTGATTTTTCTTTTCGGCGATGCCGAAGGTGTACTTGCGCACGCCCAGAAACTTGTCCAGGTTCTTCGCCGCGACGACGATTCTGCTGTCGCGGCTCTTGGTCACCAGCGTCTTCACCACCTTGCGGCAGATCTTGGAAATCTCGCGTTCCAGGCTGCGCACGCCCGCTTCCCGGCTGTAATAACGGATGATGTCGCGGATGGCCGATTCGGCGATCGAGACCTCGTCGAGCTTGAGCCCGTTGCTCTTGAGTTGCTTTGGCAGCAGGTAGCGCGTGGCGATGTGCACTTTCTCGTCCTCAGTGTAACCCGAGAGCCGGATGACTTCCATGCGGTCGAGCAGCGCCCATGGAATATTGAGCGTGTTCGCGGTGGCGACAAACATCACTTCCGACAAGTCATACTCAACCTCGACGTAGTGGTCGACGAACGCGTGGTTCTGCTCCGGATCCAGCACTTCGAGCAACGCCGAAGACGGGTCGCCGCGGAAGTCCATGCCGACCTTGTCCACTTCGTCGATCAGAAACAGGGGATTGCGCACGCCGACTTTAATCATGTTCTGCAGGATCTTGCCCGGCATGGAGCCAATATAGGTACGGCGGTGGCCGCGAATCTCCGCCTCGTCGCGCACGCCGCCCAACGACATGCGCACGAACTTGCGGTTGGTCGCGCGAGCAATGGATTGGCCGAGCGAGGTCTTGCCGACGCCAGGCGCGCCCACCAGGCACAGGATCGGCGCCTTCACCTTGTCCACGCGGCTTTGCACCGCCAGATACTCGACGATGCGCTCCTTGACCTTCTCCAGGCCGTAGTGATCAGCGTCGAGGCTCTTCTCCGCTGCGGCTATGTCCTTGGAGATCTTGCTGCGCTTTTTCCACGGCAGTCCCACCAGTATGTCGACATAGTTGCGCACCACACTGGCTTCCGCCGACAGCGGCGACATCAGGCGCAATTTCTTCAACTCGGCATGGGCCTTCAGGCGCGCGTCCTTCGGCATGTGCGCAGCCTTGATCTTCTTCTCGATTTCGTCCAGATCCGCGCCCTCCTCGCCCTCGCCCAATTCCTTCTGGATCGCCTTGACCTGCTCGTTCAGGTAATACTCGCGCTGGCTCTTCTCCATCTGGCGCTTGACCCTGCCGCGGATGCGCTTTTCCACCTGCAGAATGTCGATCTCGGTTTCAAGCTGCCCGAGCAGATGCTCCAGGCGCGCCTTGACATCGAACATCTCGAGCACCTGCTGCTTCTGTTCCAGCTTCAGCGGCAGGTGTGCGGCAACGGTGTCGGCCAGACGCCCCGCTTCCTCGATCCCACCGAGGGAAGTCAGAATCTCTGGCGGGATCTTCTTGTTCAGCTTCACGTACTGGTCGAACTGGGTCACCAGCGCCCGGCGCATCGCCTCGACCTCGTTATTGTCGCTCGCGTCCGCCGGCACGAGGCGGGCCAAGGCCACGTAATGGCTGCGCTGATCCTCGATTTCCTTGATCACCGCACGCTGGCTGCCCTCGACCAGCACCTTTACCGTGCCGTCAGGCAGCTTCAGCATCTGCAGGATGTTGGCAATGCATCCGACCTGGTACATATCCTCGGCGATAGGCTCGTCCTTGGCCGCGGATTTCTGCGCCGCCAGCATGATGCTTTTGCCTGCTTCCATGGCCATTTCCATGGCCTTGATCGACTTCGGACGGCCGACGAACAACGGAATCACCATGTGCGGGAAGACCACGACGTCCCGCAGCGGCAGAAGCGGAAACTGGGTCAGATCGGAAGAGTATTCGATAACGGGCATGGCGAAACCTCAGGGGGAGTATTCTAATAAGATGGGGGCGCGGGACATTAGTTCAACCCCGCTGGCGTTCTCAGGAATGAGAACCTGCGACCTTGGGCGCGTCGGAGTAAATCAGCAGCGGCTTGCCTTCGCCGTGGACAGTTGGCTCGTCGATGACCACCTTGCTCACATTCTCCGTGGTCGGCAACTCGTACATCGTGTCGAGCAGAACCTGCTCGAGGATAGAGCGCAAGCCGCGGGCGCCGGTCTTGCGCGCAAGCGCTTTTTGCGCAATCGCCGACAGCGCCGGCGGACGGATTTCCAGCTCTACGCCTTCCATGCCGAACAGCCTCTGGTACTGCTTGATCAGCGCGTTTTTGGGCTGGGTCAGGATCTGCATCAGCGCCGCCTCGTCCAGTTCCTCCAGCGTCGCGATTACCGGCATGCGCCCGACGAACTCCGGGATCAGGCCATACTTGATCAGGTCCTCGGGCTCGACTGCGCGCAGCACCGCGCTGATGTCCTTGTTGTCCTTGAGGCTACGCACCTCGGCGCCGAAACCGATGCCGCTCTTCTCCGAACGGCCGCGAATGATCTTTTCCAGACCATCGAAGGCGCCGCCGCATACGAACAGGATATTGGTCGTGTCCACCTGGACGAAATCCTGGTTGGGGTGCTTCCTGCCGCCCTGCGGCGGTACCGAGGCGATGGTGCCTTCGATCAGCTTCAACAGCGCTTGTTGCACGCCCTCGCCCGAGACGTCACGGGTAATCGAGGGATTGTCGGATTTCCTCGATATCTTGTCGATCTCATCGATGTAGACGATGCCGCGCTTAGCCTTGTCCACGTCGTAGTCGCAGTTCTGCAACAGCTTCTGGATGATGTTCTCGACGTCCTCGCCGACATAACCCGCTTCAGTTAGGGTGGTGGCGTCGGCGATGACGAAAGGCACATTCAAAAGCCGCGCCAGCGTCTGCGCGAGCAGGGTCTTGCCCGAACCGGTGGGCCCGATCAGCAGGATGTTCGACTTCGCGAGTTCGACCTCATCATTCTTGGACAGGTGCTTGAGCCGCTTGTAATGGTTATATACCGCCACCGATAGGATTCTTTTCGCCAGATCCTGGCCGATTACGTATTCGTCGAGAATGTCGCAGATCTCCTTCGGCGTGGGCAGATCGGACCGGGCTGTCTTGCCGCTCTTGTCGGTGCTGGTTTCCTCGCGGATGATGTCGTTGCACAGCTCGATGCATTCGTCGCAGATGAACACCGAGGGCCCCGCGATAAGCTTCCTCACCTCATGCTGGCTCTTGCCGCAGAAGGAACAATAGAGGAGTTTTTCAACGGTGTTTTTTTCGGTCATTTAAAGCTCATTTACGGGTGTCGGCGCGGTTGCTCAGCACATTATCCACTAGGCCGTATTTCACCGCTTCGTCAGCCGACATGAAATTGTCCCGGTCGGTGTCGCGCGCGATGGTCTCCACGCTCTGGCCGGTATGCTGGGCCAGCATTTCGTTGAGCCGCCCGCGCAGGTACAGAATTTCCTTGGCGTGAATTGCGATGTCCGAAGCCTGTCCTTGATAACCGCCCATCGGCTGATGGATCATGACGCGCGAATTGGGCAGGCAGAAACGCTTGCCCTTGGCGCCCGCGGCGAGCAGGAACGAGCCCATGCTCGCGGCTTGTCCGACGCACAAGGTGCTCACGTCGGGCTTGATGAACTGCATTGTGTCGTAGATGGCAAGTCCTGCGGACACCGAACCGCCCGGAGAATTGATGTAGAAGGAAATGTCCTTGTCCGGATTTTCCGACTCGAGGAACAGCAACTGGGCGACGATCACGTTGGCGCTCATTTCGTCTACCATGCCCACCAGAAACACCACCCGTTCCTTCAGCAGGCGCGAGTAGATGTCGTAGGCGCGCTCGCCCCGGCCGCTCTGCTCGATGACCATGGGAATCAGGCCCAGGTTCCGGGGACCTTCAAAATCAGGCTGCGGCTCCATCCATCCAGCCGCGCGCGGCTTCCAGCTCGGCTGCATCATGCCGTCGCCCCCATGAATTCATCGAAATTCACAGCCTTATCCTCGACCTTGGCGCGCTCCAGCACCCAAGCGACGACATTGCCTTCCAGCACCAGGCTTTCCGTTTCAGACAGGCGCTGCGGCTGCGAATAAACCCATTTTACCACCTCATCGGGTTCCTCGTAGCTCTCGGCCTGCTCCTGCACCAGGGCGCGCACCTGCTCCGGCTTGGCCGCAAGACCATGCTCTTTCACCAACTCGGCGATGATCAAACTCAGCGCTACGTGGCGCTGCGCCTGCTGTTCGAACATCTCGGGATTGATCGGCAACTGCTCGATCTTCATGCCGCGCGCCTTGAGGTCGGTGCGTGTGGCCTGCACCAGGCGCTGCACTTCCATCTCGATCAGCGATTTCGGCACGTCGATCTTGGTCGCATCGAGCAGCACTTGCATGACCTTGTTCTTGATTTCGGCCTGAGCGCGTCTTTTCACCTCGCGCTCGATATTGGATCGGATCTCGGCTCGCATCCTGACCAGGTCACCATCGGCCACACCCAGCGACCGGGCAAACTCGGCGTCCATCTCGGGCAGGTGCGGCTCCTCGACCAATTTCACCGTGAGATCGAAGCTCGCCCGCTTGCCGGCCACGTCCTTGCCGTGATAATCGGCGGGAAACGTCAGTTCGAACGTCTTGGTCACGCCAGCCACAAGTCCCAGAACATTGGCTTCGAACTCGGGCAGCATCTGCTTCTCGCCAAGCACGAAAACAAAATCGCTGCCCTTGCCGCCAGCAAACTCGACACCGTCGATCTTGCCCAAAAAATCCGCCGTCACGCGATCGCCCGCTGCCACCGGCCGTTCCATCCGCTGGAAATGCCGGCGCTGTTTGCGCAGGATTTCCAGCGTCCGCTCGACCTCGGCATCGCCCACCGTGAGCGTGGAGCGTTCGATCCGGCTCGCGCTAATGTCGCCCACCACCACCTGGGGGTAGATCTCGAAGGTCGCGCTGAACTCGATGCTCTTGGCGTCGGTCTCTCCCGGCTTGGGCTCGATGCGCGGATAACCGGCCACCTTGAGGTTCTGCTCGCGCACCGCGTCGCTGAAAGCTTTGTGCACGACGTCGCCGATAACCTCGGAGCGCACCTGCGGTCCGTATTGCCGGGCGACGAGTTTCAGCGGTACCTTGCCCGGACGAAAGCCCGCCATGCGCAGGTTGCGGGAGAGTTTTTTCAGTCGCTCATCCACCTGTTTCTCGATTTCCTCAACCGGCACCGCCATGTCCAGACGGCGCTCCAGTTGGCTCAGATTTTCCAAACTTGTTTGCATCAAATTCCTTCAAAGTCCGTAACTAAACCGGGAAACCGAAAGGGGACACCCCTTTTCGTTGCCCATTCTCAAGCCTGCACGGCATGGTGCGAAGGAAGGGACTCGAACCCCCATGCCGTAAGGCGCTGGAACCTAAATCCAGTGCGTCTACCAATTCCGCCACCTTCGCGCAGGTGCAATTTTACGCGATTTCCCCATATACTGTCAGCCCAAACCTTGAGTGATTCCTCAAGAATTTCAAGCCGATGTCCCAATGTCCGTAGGCCACTATGAGAATTTCCCGGTCGCCTCGGTGCTGCTGCCGGCGCCGTTGCGCCATCCGGTGTCGGTCGTCTACCGCTTTGCCCGCTCGGCCGACGATTTTGCCGACGAAGGCGATCTGCCGCCCGCGGAGCGGCTGGCGCAACTGGATGTTTATCGCCAAGAACTCAGGCGATTGGAGGCGGGCGCTGCGCCCCAACAGCCTCTTTTTGTCGAACTTGGACGGATCGTGCGTCGATACCGGCTGCCGCTTCTGCTGTTTCACGCCCTGCTCGACGCGTTTGCGCAAGACGTAGTCAAAGGCCGGTATGCCGACTTCGCCGACCTCATGGATTATTGCCGCCGTTCGGCCGACCCTGTCGGCCGCCTGCTGCTGCATTTGTTCGGCGCCGCAGACGAAGAAAACCTGAAGCATTCGGACGCCATCTGCAGTAGCCTGCAGTTGATCAACTTCTGGCAGGACGTCGGCATCGACTGGCGCAAGAACCGCATCTACCTGCCGCAAGACGAGATGCAACGCTACGGCGTGAGCGAGTGCCAGATCGCAGCCGGCGACACCTCCGGCCAATGGAAAGCGCTCATGCGGTTTCAGGTGGAACGCGCGCGCGCGCTGATAAAATCCGGCGCGCCCCTGGGGCGCGCGCTGCCTGGCCGCATCGGCCTGGAAATCCGCATTATCGTCGAAGGCGGCCTGCGCATACTGGAAAAAATAGACAAGGTCGAAGGCGACGTCTACCGTCACCGGCCGGTGCTGAATGCTTTCGACTGGCCGTTGCTCTTTCTGCGGGCGTTGTGACAGCGTCTGGCACTACCGTCTCGGCCGAAGTCGGAGAAACCTCTGATTGCGTCACCAATGTGATCAGAGCTTGCTTGAATCATTTTCCCGTTCCGGAGTACTCGTGACCCCTGACGAATACTGTCAACACAAGGCGGTGCAGAGCGGATCGAGCTTCTATTACTCCTTCCTGTTCCTGCCGCCGCAACGGCGTCGCGCCATCACTGCGCTGTACGCTTTCTGCCGCGAGGTGGACGATATCGTCGATGAATGCACCGATACCGGCGTCGCGCACACCAAGCTTGCCTGGTGGCGGCAGGAACTTGACCGGCTTTACGCAGGAGAGCCGCAGCATCCGGTGGCGCGGGCGCTCGAACCGGCGATTCAGCCCTTCGGCATCAAGCACGAATACCTGGCCGAGATCGTCGACGGCATGGAAATGGACCTGAATCAGAACCGCTACCTCGACTTTGCCGCGCTGCAACAGTACTGCCACCGCGTCGCCGGCGTGGTGGGCCTGCTGGCGGCTTCGATCTTCGGCTACCGCGACGAGCAGACGCTAGCCTACGCCCACACCCTGGGCCTCGCTTTCCAGCTCACCAACATCATCCGCGACGTCGGCGAGGACAGCCGCAAGGGACGCATCTATCTGCCCCTGAGCGAACTGCAGCAATTCAAGGTCAGCGCCGCCGACATCCTGCACGCGCGCCGGAGCGAGAACTTCGTTCGCCTGATGGCGTTTCAGATCGAGCGCGCCGAACGCTATTACGTCGCGGCGTTTGAGCAATTGCCTGCAGTGGACCGCAAGGCACAGCGGCCCGGCCTGATCATGGCGGCGATCTACCGGGCACTGCTCAGGGAAATAGAAGCCGACGGCTGCAGGGTGCTCAGCCAGAGAACGGCGTTGACGCCCGTGCGCAAGCTGTGGATTGCATGGAAGACCTGGATCACGGCGTGAACGTCGCCATTATCGGCGCCGGCTGGGCCGGCATGGCCGCTGCGGTCGCACTGGCTGAGGCAAAGATCCCGGTCACGGTATTCGAAGCAGCACGGCATCTGGGCGG
>JAZDIA010000067.1:0-23761 GCA_043805375.1 Pseudomonadota bacterium | reverse complement strand
TCATTGGATGACTGGATGGTGCCCAAGAGCGTGCGGCTCGAGGGCGCCGTGGCAACCAATCCACCATCAAAGGTCAACGTGCCGACGGATTGACCCAGCGTGAGCGCACCCGTGTTGGCAAACGTCACCGTGTTCGTGATGGTGTTGGCGGAACCTCGCAGCAATATGTTCTGCGATGTCGCCGACACGGTCAGCGCCGCGGCCGAAACGTCGCTGTTGACATCAATCGCGCTGCCGTTCGCACCGGCCAGCGTTAATGTGTTCACGCCGGTAGTGATCCCGCCGGTCAGGTTGAGTGTATCCGCGGCGACGGTGTCGATCGTCGCTGCGCCGCCGAGCGTGACCAGACCGGACTGCGTCGACGTACCCGAACCACGCAGCGTGGCGGCCGCGTTCAACGTCACCGGTACCGCATTGATTACGCTTGTCAGTTTCAGAATGGCCCCGGTCACGCCTACGCCGGAGCTGGTGATTGACCCCGCGCCTGAAAGTTCGAGCGTACCGGCACTCACGGTTGTCGCACCCGTGTAGGTGTTGGCGCCAGACAGCGTCAGGGTATTCGCCCCCGCCTTGGTCAGGCTGCTGGCGCCCGTGCCGCTGATCACGCCAGCGTAAGTGCCGTCCGCGCCTTGCGTGACCGTCAGTGCGCCCGCACCCAAGCTGATGTTGCCGCCCGTGCCGCCGCCACCCGTCAGGGTGCCGATGGTTTCGGTCTTGCCGTTCACGTCAAACACGACGAGCGCAGCGTCAGCCAGCGTCACGGCTCCGGCATCCGCCAGTACGCCTGATGCGCCCAGTTGCAACGTGCCACCATTGACGTTGGTGCCGCCGCTGTAGGTGTTCGCGCCACCCAGTGCCAGCGTGCCAGCGCCTACCTTGGTCAGGGCAACCGCACCGCCATCAACGATTCCGTTCAGCGTCAGCGTGCCCGCGCCGCCTATCGTGGTCGCCCCATCCAGAGTGATCGGGCCAGCGTACACCGCGCCTGCGCCCGTGCCCGTCAGTGCGCCTACACCAGCCGCTCCTGTGCCCTGGATGTTCGCCGAGGCCAGGGTGTTCAGGGTGATGTTGTTGATGTCCAGCGTGCCGCCATTAACCGTCAGCGCGGAGCCTGTATTTATGCCCGCTGCATTAGTTACGCTCAACGTGCCCGCTGTGATGCTCGTCGAACCCGTGTACGTGTTCGCCCCAGAGAACGTCAACGTGCCCGTCCCAGCCTTGTTCAAGCCCACATCCGTACCACTGACCACCGCTGAAATCAGCAGATCATCGGCAGCATTGCCATTAGCGATCGTGAAGGTGCGCGTCGCACCACCCAGGTCAAGATTGCCGCTCACCGTGGCGCCGGTGGCACCAGTGCCCGTCGAGTTAAGCGTGACGTTGCCCCCCAGCGTCAACGTGCCCGCACCCGTCGTCACACTAGACGCAGTGCTCGTGTCACTTTGCAGAGTCAACGAGCCGATGGTGTTGTTGTAGTTATTCAGATCCAGCGTCGCACCTCGCGTCACTGTCACTGCCGTCGTGTTCGGCAGCACGTTGGAGGCCCCAATCTTCAGCGTCACGGGGTACGGCCCCGTACCATCCACTGTGGTCGCACCGGTGTAGGTGTTCGCTCCACCGAGAGTCAGCGTGTTGCCGTCATTCTGGACGCCGCCGGTGTACGTCAACGCTCCCGTGCCGCTGATGGCGTTGTTCACCGTGATCGAATCGGCCCGCTGAAAGCGCAGCAGCGTCCCATTATTAGTCACCGCGCCGCCACCCAGTTGGCCAGCGGTGCCACCGTTACCAACCGCCAATGTCCCGGCACTGATCGTCGTCCCGCCCGAGTACGTGTTCGTCCCCCGGAGTGTGAGCGTGCCGCTGCCGGCCTGCGTCAACGCTCCCGAACCGCTGATGAAATAGTCCATCAAAATCGAATCGCTGCGATTAAAAGCCAGCGTCCCGTTATCGGTCACCGCGCTATTACCCAGGGTCCCGGTGGTGCCGCCGTCGCCAACCTGCAATGTCCCGGCACTGATCGTGGTCGTGCCGCTGTAGGTGTTCGCCCCGGTGAGCGTCAGCGTGCCCGTGCCCGTCTTGGTCAGCGCCAGAGTCCCTGTGGCGTCCGTGATCACACCGCCAAAGCTGCTGATGGCATCGTTGCTGCCTACCGTCAGCGTATAGGGGCCGCCAGCGACCGAGTTGTCCACCGTCCCGCCACCGGTGAGACCGTTGATGGTTTCGCTGAAGCCTCCCAGATCCAACGTGCCAGTGACACTCACGTTGCCATTGCCCGATCCATCGGGAATCACATTGGCCGCGCCCAGCTTCAGCGTGCCCGCGCTCACCGTCGTAGTACCTGCGTAGCTGTTAGCCCCTGAGAGGACCAGCGTGCCGCCGCCGGCCTTCGTCACCGCGCCCGCGCCGCTGATCACGCCCGATGCGCTCAGCACCCCCGCGGCATTGGTCACGTTGAACGTGAGTCCGCCCGCGTTCGCCATCGCACCCGAGAGCGTCAGACCGGTGAAGCCCGCATTGCTCGCGTTGATCGTGCCAGTGCTACTACCGCCGGCCACCGAGAACTGGCGGTCGCTGCTGTCACCCGAGGTGCCCATGTACTCCAGCGTCGCCGCGTTGGAGGTATCACCCAGCACAATCGCCGTGCCCGCCGCCGTCGCGCCCAACGAACTGTTCGCGCCGCCCACGGCCAGCTTGTCTGCCTGCAACGTACCCTGAGCAATCCACGTCGCACCCGTGTAGGTGTTCGCCGGCTGGTTCAGATACACCGTGCCCCCACCGGTCTTGCTAACACCGCCCGCGCCGCTGATTACACCCGAGAAGGTGGTCGTGCCACTCACCGCCATGAGTGTCACGTCCTTGTTCAGCGTCACCCCGCCTGAGAACGTCGAGCTCGCCGCCGTGTTGCCGCCAATCCTCATCGTACCGCTGTTTCCCGCCTGCACCGTGACGTCACGACCCACCGTAAAGGCCCCGCCGGTGAGCAGCATCGCGCTCGCGCTGCCCGTGGTATCGCCCAACAACACCGCACTCGCGGCATTACCCAACGCCCCGGCTGAACCCGAAGGCGCATCGGCCCCGACAACCAAGGTGCCCTCGTTGATCGTCGTTACACCGGTATAGATATTGGCTCCCGAGAGCGTCCAGGTGTCAGTGCCCGCCTTGGTCAGCGCCGTCGCGCCGCTGCTGTCCACGATCGCGCCGGCAATCTCTCCGGTGCTTGCCGTAGACCCCTGGAGCGTGAGCGTCTTGCTGCCCGCCCCCGTCGCCGTGAACGCGCTGGTGAACTTCAGCAGGCCGGTCCCGGATTGGTCAATCGTGCCCCCACCCGTCGTGCCCGCAAGGTTGATCACGCGATCCGTCGTTTCCCCACCGCCCGTGTACAGCAACGTGCCCGTGGTCGTAGTGCTGCCCAGATCAATCGTGCCGTTGCCCACCGTCACCGGCGCGCCCAGGTTGCTGCTGCCAACACCTCCACTGACACTATTGATCGAGGCCACGCTTACCGTGCCGTTCTCGATGATCGTCTTGCCTGTGTACGTGTTCGCACCCGAGAGCGTCACCGTGCCAGCGCCCAGTTTTGTGAGCCCGCCGGCGCCGGCAATGACCCCGCTCGCCGCGCTCGCGGCACCAACATTGACGGTGAGACCGGTGCCGGTCGTGATCGTCGATGCGGTCCCTTGTGTAAACCCGGTAGGTGCGTTCACGGTAACCGCGCCAAGGGTAGAAACGGATCCATTAATAGCGGCAGTACTACCTGCCGTAAAGACTACCCCGCCCGTACTAGCGTTAGCGATTGAAAGCGCCGCCCCACCAGTCAGATTAGTGGCATCGACAGTAATGCCTGCAGCCGCATTAAGCGTCAGGCTCTTCACGCTGTTCCAGGCAATCGAATCCTGTACGGTAATAGTTCCGGTAGGACCAACAAGTCCAGAGGTGGTATCCACGACAACGTTCGTTAAACCAAGCTGGGTTTCAAGCGTACCCGTGTTAAGGTTTGAAGGGCTCGCTACAATATCGGCAAATGTATTTGAAGAGGCATCGGGGGTAAGGGAAGTATTTACCATAGTGCCGGTATCGGCGGCGTCGCTGATCGTAATGTTCGTCGGATCGAGCAGCAAAGTACCCGTTTTGCCATGGGCTGCTGTTGTATCCACCAAACCAGCAAACCAAAGAGTCTGCTTACCAGAGGTTTCGACAAAACCGCCGTCACCGGAATTCGCACCGCCGCGTGCCGAAATGCTGCCCAAGAACTGGGTGGACTTGTCCGACCACACCGCCACCTGACCGCCGTTGCCACTGGTAATCGCATCGGCATTGATGCTCGCGCCGGAACCAACGTAGGTCATCGAAGCGTTATGCTCCGGCCCCGCGCCATGGAAATTCCCGCCGACAAGCACCGTGCCACCGCCGCTGCCTCCGGAGACGTTCACCACCGACTCGTTGATCAAGCCGACGCGGGGGGCGAGCAGCCAGACGCGTCCGCCGGGACCGTCCTTGCCTTGTGCATCGATCAATCCGGAAGCGAGCAGAGTGCCTTCGCCGGATTCGATTCGTACTTCTCCGCCGGAGCGACCGCCGGCGAGGAGTTGGCTGGCGACGTCAAGCGTGATATCGGAGCGCGCCGCGATCTGAATGTTGCCACCGGCATCTTCGTTGCCCGTAACGTCGATCGTGCCTCTAGCTTCAACGGCTCCCTGGTCCGCTTGAACGGTCACGCTTCCGCCTGCCGCGCCACTTGCTTGCACTACGCTGCCTGCATCGAGCGTGACGCCGCCGCTACCCTTTACCGAGACCACGCCGCCGCTCTGCCCGCCGCTCGCGCTGAGTCGCCCGGTTGAAGCGAGCGCTGCCGTGGTCGCAGCGCTTACCGCGACTTCGCCCGCGCGTCCGAGTGAAGCATTGGCGGTAACCGGCGCCGCGACTGTTACCGGACCGGCCGTCGAGGTAAGCGTGACACTGCCGCCTTCGGTGCCGTTCGCGGTAATGTGCGCGCTCGGCTCTACCGTCACGCCCTGCGGCGCGGCGACTGCTATCGTGCCCCCCTTGCCTTCCGTGCCGTTCGCCTCCACCGCGCCGGCGATGGATGCCGTACCAGTATCGGACTGAATCGTGATCGACCCGCCCTGCGGCCCCGACGCTTCGGTCTTGCTGCCCGCATCAAGGGTGATGTCCTTCTTCGCCTTGAGCATGATCTTGCCGTTCTCGCCCACCACCGCGCTGTTGGCGGAGATCAGACCGCTCTGCTTGATCGTTCCGGCAAAAATGCCGATGCTGCCGGCCTCGGCGATCATCTTGCCGACGTTGATGGCGGTGTTCTCGGGCGCGGTCAACAGCACGCGCAGTTCGGGTTTTTGCGAATCGACCAACTCCACGCTCTTGCCCGCGGCGAGGATGATGTCGCCCTTGGGGCTGGTGATGATGCCGTTGTTCTCGACGTCGGGCGCGATGAGGTAGACGAAACCTCCGGTCGTGGTGGTGATGGTGCCGTTGTTGATTACCTTGCCCGAGCTGCCCGTGTCGTGCAGCTTGAATTTGCCTGCGAGCGCATCGCTGTCACTCAAGTTGAGGCTGGAGGCAACGAAGCCGGCGGTGTCGATGCGCGCGCCGGCGCCGATGGTGATGCCGTTGGGGTTGATGAGATAGACGCGGCCGTTCGAGAGCAATTGTCCCAGGATCGCCGACTGTTCCTGGCTGGTGACGCGGTTCAAAACCGCGCTTTGCGCGTTTTGCTGGATGAAGCGGGTGAGTTCGTCGGCTTTGACCGAGAATCCCTGCCAGTTGATGATCGCGCCGGGGGTGTTGGTGACGTTGAGGCTTTTGCCGCTGGCGGCAAAGGTCGCCGCGCCGCTGATCACGGTCGGATTGGTCGGGTTGGCCTGGGCGACACCGATGAGGCAGGCGGCCACCGCAGCAACCAAGGCCGTGCACCGGAGTAACGAGGTCGCCGCGCGTACTGCTTTCACCAAGACAATGCCTCCGTTCATGCCCGCCAGATTTCGTTTCCGCGCCTGGTCGAGCGTGCCTGCAAGCCAAGTCGAAACGGAGAACAGAACCGCTTTTCCCCGTTTTTTTGATGTTAACACAATCCGGTCTATGTGCTTGGCGGGATTGTGTAATTCGGCCCCGCCCCGTGGGTCGAACCAAATGCGATCCGTTCCTATTGTGTCATTTCAGACTAGGGTACCCGCAAACGATTAAAAAGGAACTATTTCACACTATTTCGCGATTCCGGCGAAAACGGCTGCCGCCGCGGCAGGTGAGGACACACTAGAAAATGTAGGCGAAGCTGGCGTGCACGCGCACGTCGCCGGTTCCCTGCAATCCGCCGCTGTCGGTCACGGTAGCCACGTCCAGCCTGAGGCTGAGATTGGCGCCGCGCGAGAAACGCAGGCCGAGTCCGGCGCTGCTGACGTGCTGGCCATGCATTTCGAGTACCAACGGGCGTATGCGCTTCATCCCGCCCCAGTCGTAGAACGCCAGCGCCCGCACCCTGGCGCCGGCAACGGGCACGATCTTGCCGAAGTCCGGCGTGTACAGCTCGAGCGTGCCGCGATAGCCGTTGTCGTTGATGATTTCGCGCTCGAGGAATCCGCGCACCGAGTCCGCGCCACCGATGCCGAACTGCTCGCCGGAAATCAGCGTATCGCGCGTCAGTTGTCCGCTCATGCCCCAGCGGAACTGCCAATCGCGCGGCAGCGCCCGGTTATGGTTGAAGCCCCAGCGGGTCATAAAATAGCGCGGGTTGGCGCCTTCACGCGCCGGCGGCCGTACCGGGACGGCGTGGACATCACCCTGAAACGCGCCGGTCCCGGCATCGTAGCCTCCGGGCAGGTTCTGGCTTACCGAGACAAAGTAATTGCTGTCGCTCTCGCTTTTTCGGTAGGTGCCGGCGTAAGTCAGGCTGACCGGGTGCACGTTCACATCCGGCACCAGGCCGGCGCCGGCCACGCCTATCTGTCTCACCGCGCTCTGGTAGCCGCGCCAGTCCAGGCTGTAGCTCAGCTTGTGCTCCAGATCTCCGATTTTTTGCAGGTTCTGATTGTAGCGCACGCCAAAAATGCTGCCGCTGCCGCTGATGGTGAACAGGTTCGCCACCACGCCGGAATTGACATTCGAATAGCCGGCCGAGAACTCCAGCGTATCGCCCTGCCGGTACAGCGGTATGCGGTATTGCGCGCCGAGAATGAACACGTGCTTGCTCGGGTACAAGCCGAGCCGGTTGGTCCTGTCGTCGTCGTTGGGCGCGGTCACATACTGCGCGTTCAATACATGATCGCGGTTCCACACATTGGCGTTCTGGTAACCGAAACCGAGGCGGAACGTGCCGGTCTGCTCGGTGCCGGTATTGTCCAGGGTGACGCTCAACTTGTTCGGACGCTCGTCGGCGACGCGCATTACGGCATCGACCTGGCCTTCCTCGACGCCGCTGCGCAACAGCACGGTGGTCTGCTTGGCCGGGTTTTCGTTGGCCAAGCGCAGGTTATCGGAGATCTGAAGGATGTTGGGCGGCTCGCCTTGCCGCACCCGCGGCAGGCTGGCGCGGATGTTGGCTTCGTTGAAATACTTGTTGCCCTCGACCACGATCTTGCCGATTTTGGCCTCGACGACGTCGAATTCGACTTCGCCGCCGTCGAGCTGCTGCTCCGGCAGGATCACCTGCACCGCGCTGTAGCCTTTGCTGGTGTAGGCTTTCTCCAGAGCTTCCAACGCTTTTTGCACATCACCAAAGTCTTTGCTCTTGCCGATGTAGGGCGCGAGGACGAGCTGCAGCCCTTCGGACGTGATCAGGGTTGCGCCGCGCACGGTGAATTTGTTGATGTCGAAGCGCGGATCGACAACCGCGGCGCCGGGCGCCGCTGCAGAGGCCACCGCCGGCTGCGCATGAGCGAACTGCGCGCCTAAGAACATAATCAGCGCAATTGCGGACGCAGTTATAAACGGGTTCATCAGATGCCGGCGCCTTTTCTGCCTTCTATGGATTACGCTTCGCCGCTCGCCGCGATACGCAAAATTCGGGGAAACCCATTGTTTCGAAACCGCGCCCGAAGCACGCCGGGAATCTTCTCCTGAATGCAACCGGCCCGGAACGGTATAATTTGACTCGTTTGCGAGACCGTCGGTTTCTCCGCTCCGTTTTTTATTATATCCAACTTCAACCCTATCAACATGAACAAACACTCCCGCCTGCTTATCCTCGGTTCCGGCCCGGCCGGCTACACGGCGGCCGTCTATGCCGCGCGCGCCAATCTGAAACCGGTATTGCTTACCGGCCTCGCCCCGGGCGGCCAGCTCATGACCACGACCGAGGTCGATAACTGGCCCGCGGATTTCGCCGGCGTGCAAGGACCCGATCTCATGGCGCGCTTGCAGAAGCACGCCGAGCGCTTCGACACTGAAATCGTGTTCGACCAGATTCATACGGTCGGGCTCAAGCAGCGGCCGATCACGCTTCTGGGCGACAACGGTGCCTACACCTGCGACGCGCTGATCATCGCTACCGGCGCCTCGGCCAGGTACCTCGGCATGGAATCGGAAACGAAATTCATGGGCAAGGGCGTGTCGGCCTGCGCCACCTGCGACGGTTTTTTCTACAAGAACCAGGACGTGGCCGTAGTAGGCGGCGGCAATACCGCGGTTAAGGAAGCGTTGTACCTCGCCAACATTGCGCGCCATGTCACCGTGATCCACCGCCGCGACAAGTTCCGCGCCGAGAAAATCATGGTCGACAAACTCCTGGCCAAAACCAAGAGCGGCAATGCCAGCATCAAGTGGTCGAGCGTGCTCGACGAGGTGCTGGGCGATGCGTCGGGCGTTACCGGAATACGCATCAAGGATGTCAAAAGCGGCGGCGCCGAGGAACTGAAAGTTCACGGACTGTTCATCGCCATCGGCCACTCGCCCAACACGCAGATTTTCGACGGTCAGCTCGAAATGCAGGGCGGCTACATCCTCACCCGCGGCGGTAACGAGGGCAGTGCCACCGCCACCAGCGTGCCCGGCGTATTCGCAGCGGGCGATGTCCAGGACCATGTCTACCGCCAGGCCGTGACCAGCGCCGGCTCGGGCTGCATGGCGGCGCTGGACGCGGAGAAATACCTCGACGATCTCGGTTGAGGACTGACGGCTGCAATGAACATGCGGCGTTGTAGATACCGTCGCATGCCATGAACAGACTTGCGCGCTCGCGCGCGCCAACCGTTTTTTCTGTACGGATAAAAGACATCCGCACAGAAAACACGGTTCCGGTTAACGGCAAGGACAGCGTGGGCTTTTATACAAGATCGCCAATTGCGCACGCATGGTTTTTATCCGTGCGCAATTGGCGATCCGCGCGGACGGCTTTTCGTCCGCGCAAGTCCGCGCAACATTGCAACTTTGCAGCAATGGGGGCGCGATTCAAGTCGCTACGTATAGTCCGGACCAGTCATGAAGAAAGCCGCCAAGACCTCGATTGAAACAGCGGACCTAGATCTGTTCAGGCAAGCGGTCGCCGACGCCCAGCCCTTGCCGCGCCACGGCAAGGCGCTGCGCAAGAAGGAAGCACCCCCGCCCTACCCGGTGCAGTCGTACCTGGACGAGCGTGAAGCGCTCAGGGAAAGCCTCGCCGCCGAATGGACCGCGGAGGACTGGCTCGACACCGGCGATGAGCCGAATTTCCTGCGTCCGGGGCTGTCGCGCCAGGTGCTGCGCAAGCTCCGCAGCGGCACCTGGGTGATCCAGGGCGAGATCGATCTGCATGGCCTCGATCGCCACGAGGCGCGCGAGGCGCTGGCCGGCTTTCTTGCGAGCTGCCTCAAACGCGGCGTGCGCTGCGTGCGCGTGATCCACGGCAAGGGGCTGGGCTCGAAGAACCGCGAGCCGGTGCTGAAGACGAAGGTGAGGCACTGGCTCACCCGGCGCGATGAAGTATTGGCCTACTGCCAGGCGCGCCCGATGGACGGCGGCAGCGGGGCGCTGGTGGTGTTGCTAAAGGGGTGAGGAGTTAAATCGCCGCTTCGTCGGTTTCGCCGGTGCGGATGCGCACCACCTGCTCGACCGTGGTGACGAAAATCTTGCCGTCGCCGATCTTGCCGGTGCGCGCGGCCTTGATGATGGCTTCGATCGCCTGATCGAGGATAGCGTCGGCCACGACGATCTCGATTTTCACCTTGGGCAGGAAATCCACCACGTATTCTGCGCCGCGATAAAGCTCGGTGTGGCCTTTCTGCCGGCCGAAACCCTTGACCTCGGTCACGGTCAGTCCGCTCACCCCGATTTCCGACAAGGCTTCACGCACCTCATCAAGCTTGAACGGCTTTACCACAGCGTCAATTTTTTTCATGGCGGACTCTCCCGTGTCGCAGTGGGCCGAAGTATAGCAACAAAAAGCGGCGAGAGAGAACCTACCCGCCAAACTTCTCCCGATACTTCGACGTAATCGGATAGCGCCAATCCTTGCCGAAACCGCGCTGGGTTATGCGGATGCCGACCGGCGCCTGGCGGCGCTTGTGCTCGTTTCTCTTGATCAGCCCCACCACCAGCGCCACGTCCTCCTCGCGCTGGCCGCCGGCGACAATCTCGGCCGGACTCAGGTTCTGTTCCATGTAGGCGGACATGATGGCATCGAGCACGGCGTAGGGCGGCAGGCTGTCCCGGTCGGTCTGGCCGGGATACAGTTCGGCCGAGGGCGCGCGCTCGATGATGCGCCGCGGAATCACCTCGCCCAGGCTGTTGCGATATTCGCAAAGTCGGTATACCAGGGTCTTCGCGACGTCCTTGATCGCGGCGAAGCCGCCCGCCATGTCGCCGTAAAGCGTGGAATAGCCCACTGCCATCTCCGACTTGTTGCCCGTGGTAAGCACGATGGAGCCGAACTTGTTCGACAGCGCCATCAGCAGCGTGCCGCGAATGCGCGCTTGCAGGTTTTCCTCGGTCGCATCGGCCGGTAGCTCCTTGAACTCGCCCGCGAGCGCGGCGAGGAAGGCGTCGAACACCGGTTTGATCGGAACCTCGTCGTAGCGCACGCCCAGGCGTTTGACCATGTCGCGCGAATCGATCCAGCTGATGTCGGCGGTATATTGCGAGGGCATCATCAGCGCTCGCACCTTGTCGGCGCCGAGCGCATCACAGGCGATCGCCAGCGTCAGCGCCGAGTCGATGCCGCCGGACAATCCCAGGACCGCGCCGGGAAAACCGTTCTTGCCGAGGTAATCGCGCACGCCGAGGCAGAGCGCGCGGTATACGGCAGCCTCCAGGGACAAGGCCGGCGCGCGGCTGCCGGGCCGGGGCACGCCGTCGATGATATCGATGTAATCCAGCGCCTCCTCGAAATACGGCAACTGCTGGGTCACATCGCCGCGCGCATCGAGCACGAAGGAAGCGCCGTCGAACACGAGTTCGTCCTGGCCGCCGACCAGATTTACATAGACGATCGCGAGGCCGGTCTCTGCGACGCGGTTGCGCGCCACCGCGAGGCGCGAGGCATGCTGGCGGGTGTGATAAGGCGAAGCGTTCAGCACCAAGAGCACCTGGGCGCCGGCGGCGCGCGCCAGGCGCGGCGCATCGGCGCGCCATGCCCTGCTGTGGTGGCCCGCTTCCGCGCCATGGCGCTGGGCGCTGGCGCCGGCTTCCACCGGTCCCTGCTCGCCCCACAGGTCCTCGCAGATATTGATACCCACGCTCACGCCATTCACCTCGAACACCACCGGCTCGCTGCCGGGCTCGAAATAGCGCTCCTCGTCGAACACCGTGTAATTGGGCAGATTGCGCTTGCGATAGGTCGCCGCGATCCTGCCGTCGTGCAACACCGAGGCGGCGTTATAGCGCTTGCCGCCGGCGAGCTGCGGGTGGCCGACGATGACCTTGATCGCCGGCAGCGCCGCCGCGAGCTCGTCCAGCGCGGCCGCGCAGTCGCGGAAAAAACCGTCGCGCAGCAACAAGTCTTCAGGCGGATAGCCGCACAGGGAAAGTTCGGGGGTGAGCAGAATCTGCGCGCCGGCGGCTTTGGCGCGGTCGGCGCAATCGACAATCTTGGCGGCGTTGCCCGCGAGGTCGCCAAGCACGCAGTTGATCTGCGCCACGGCGATTTTGACCGCATTGCTCATCGGCGAATTATAACGCTTGCAGCGCGCCGACCCATCGCCAATAATCCGCTTATTCGATGACCGCGGGCGAACCAGATCGCTCGCGCACCCCGAGTTTTCCGATGCGGTGGAGCGTTTCCTCGAGCGCGAGCAGTGGGGCATCGAGCGCTACGTGGACGAGTTGAACGAGCACAGCCCGTTCAAAGGTATGGGTGAAGAGGAATGAGTTCGGAAGAGGACCGGAAAATGCGGGGGCGCCGAAGCTTCTGGCTGGGGTGCAGCTTGTTGTCGGGAAGGCGGTAAGATAGCGAACCTATCTGCATTCACCTATTCCGGACGGTCCGCCATGAGCGCCAATCGCATCACTCTCACCGATCTGCACGAGCTCAAACGCGATGGCAGCAAAATCGCCATGCTCACAGGATACGATGCGAGCTTCGCGGCGCTGCTCGAGGATGCCGGCGTCGAGAGCATCCTGGTCGGCGATTCCCTGGGCAATGTGCTGCAAGGGCACGACACCACGCTCCCCGTCACCCTCGCCGACATGGTCTACCACGTGGCCTGCGTCGCGCGCGGCGCCACGCGCGCGTTCCTGATCGGTGACCTGTCTTTCGGCAGCTATCAGGAAAATCCCGAGCAGGCATTTCGCAGCTCGGCACAACTCATGGCCGCCGGCGCGCACATGGTCAAGCTCGAGGGCGGCGCGGCGTTCGCGCCGACGACCGAATTCCTGGTCAGGCGGGGCATCCCGGTGTGCGCCCATCTCGGTCTCACGCCGCAGTCGATCCACCAACTGGGCGGTTTCCGCGTCCAGGGCAAGACTGCCGATGCCGCCAAGCAATTGATCGAGGATGCGCTCGCGCTCGAGCGTTCAGGCGCCGGCCTGATCGTGCTCGAAGCGATCCCGGCCACCCTCGCCGCCGAGGTCACGGCCAGTCTGTCGATCCCGACGATAGGCATCGGCGCCGGGCGTGATTGCGCAGGCCAAGTGTTGGTGTTGTACGACCTCCTGGGCGTGTTCCCGGGCAAGAAGGCAAAGTTCGTGCGAAATTTCATGGATGGCGCGACGAGCATCCGGCAGGCCGTCGAAAATTACGTGCACGCGGTGAAGGATGGCTCCTTTCCCGGGCCCGAGCACAGCTTCAGCTAGAGTTATACGTGGCGACTTAGATCGCGCCTTCCCGTTGTTGCAGAGTTGCGATGCTGCGCGGACGAGAAGCCGTCCGCGCGGATCATCGATTGCGCGCGCATGAAACTCCATCCGTGCGCAATCGATGATCTTGTACAAAAAACCCACGCCGTATCGGTTGTTAACCTTACCTGAGTTTTCTGCACGGATAGTTCTTATCCGTGCATAAAACACGGTTGGCACGCGCAGCGCGCAAGTTCGCCGGTGGCATTCGACAGCATTTGTGACGCTGTATATAGTTTTGTGTTTCAGCCTGTCTTGCGCGGGCCCCCGAGCAGCTCGGCTACCTGGCGCCCCGGCTGTTGCGGCCCGGACCGGACCGGTTCGGCCACGGGGGTCGAAGCCCTGCTCGGCACGTAGGGAGCGGAAAAAATCGCGTCGGCCGGCTTCGCCGGCGCCTTTCCCGCATATGAGCGCGCGCCACCACGCGTCAGGCCGTTGCCGCGTTCAGGCCGGCGCGCATGGCGCTCGCGCCCGGTAGACATCAGCACCGACACACCCGAGGCGTCCGGCTCGAAACCGGGGATGATGGTCTGCGGAATTCGTATCTTGATGAACTTCTCGATCGCCGCGAGTTTTTCGTGCTCTTCCGCGCACACCAGGGAAATGGCGCGGCCGGAACAGCCGGCGCGCCCGGTACGGCCGATGCGGTGCAGGTAGTCTTCAGGTGCCCCGGGCAGATCGAAGTTGATCACCGCCGGCAGCTCCACGATGTCGAGACCGCGCGCGGCGACGTCGGTCGCCACCAGCACCGGGGTCTTGCCGGACTTGAAATCGGCCAGCGCCTGCATGCGTTCCACCTGCGACTTGTCGCCGTGAATGGCGGCGGCGTGGACGCCGTCTCGCTGCAGCTGATAGGCCAGGCGATTGACCCCCAGGCGCGTGCCGCCGAAAACCAGCACTTGGGCGAGGTTCTGCGTTCGGATCAGGTGGGCGAGCAGGTCGCGCTTTCTTTCGCGCCTGACCGGGTGCACTTCGTGGGTTACCAGTTCGGTCATGGCGTTGCGCACGGCGACTTCGATCAGCACCGGCTGCTGCAACAGATGATCGGCGAACCGCTTGATCTCTTCGGAAAATGTGGCCGAAAAAAGCAGGTTCTGCCGATTTTTCGGCAATAGCGCGAGAATGCGGCGGATGTCGGGCATGAAGCCCATGTCGAGCATGCGATCGGACTCGTCCAGCACCAGGATTTCGACCTGGCCCAGCATCACGGTCTGTTGCTGCACATGGTCCAGCAGCCGGCCCGGCGTCGCCACCAGGACCTCAACGCCGGCGCGCAGCATCTGCATCTGCGGCACGATATCGATACCGCCGAACACCACCCCCGAGCGCAGCCCGAGATGCTTGCCGTAGTCGCGCACGCTCTCCGCGACCTGAGCTGCCAGCTCGCGCGTCGGCGTAAGGATCAGCGCGCGCACCGGATGGCGCGCGGGGGAAGTGCTGGTATTGGCATGCGGCGCCAGCCGCTGCAGAAGCGGCAGGGTAAAGCCCGCGGTTTTGCCGGTGCCGGTCTGGGCGCCGCCCATAACATCGAGGCCCTGCAGGATCACCGGGACGGCTTGCGCCTGAATCGGAGTGGGTTCGGTGTAGCCTTTCTCGGCGACTGCCTGCAGCAGTTGCGGCAGCAGACCAAGATCGGAAAAGGAACAAACGGGAATCGGAACGGGGGCGGTCATAAACCCTGCACGGCGCGAGGGCAAAGCTTCGTTGGCGTTGAAAGAAATCGTTGATATGTCCACGTATTGCCAAGTTTGACGGCCCTGCAAGGGGACCGCCATGATTGAAAGGCGTGATTATAGGCTTGTCGGGCGCTATGCGCTTGCCTATCTTGCCGGCTAGCCCTTGCCAGGCCAATAAGCTAAACTGATCGCTTCTGTGGCCTTGGCGTGCTCTTATTCTTCTATCGCAATCATGAGCCGATCCGGCGCTTTCCTGGTGGTGATACCCGCGCGCTATGCTTCCAGCCGCCTGCGCGGCAAGCCGCTGGCCGATATCGCCGGCAGGCCCATGGTGGTGCATGTGGCCGAGCGCGCCCGGGCAAGCGGCGCCGACGCAGTGTGGGTCGCGACCGATAATCAGGCGGTGTTCGATGCGGTGAAACTTCACGGCCATCAGGCCATGATGACGCGCGCCGATCATGCCACCGGCACCGACCGCATCGCCGAGGTGGCGCAGCGTTTGGGCCTCGGCGACGACGAAGTCGTGGTCAACGTGCAGGGTGACGAGCCGCTGATCGAGCCAGAATTGATCCGCGAGGTGGTGCAATCCCTGGCCGAGCACGGCGAGGCGAGCATCGCCACCGCCTGCCATCCGATCACCGATGCCGAGTCGCTGCGCAATCCCAACGTGGTCAAGGTGGTGTTCGATCATTCCGGTCACGCGCTCTATTTCAGCCGCGCGCCGATTCCCTATCCGCGCGATAGTTTTGCGAAAAATCAAAGCGCGCTTGCGCCAGGACTGCCAAGCTATCGCCATATCGGCATCTACGCCTATCGCGCCCGCTTTCTGCACCTGTATCCGCGGCTGCAACCGGCGGCGATAGAACGCTTCGAGGCGCTGGAACAGTTGCGCGCGCTGTGGCACGGTTATCGCATCGCCGTTGCCGTGACCGCGCACGCCGCGCAAGCAGGCGTGGATACCGCCGAAGACCTCGCGCGCGTGCGCCGGATCTTTGCCGCCGAGCCCCACCCGGTCTAGGGCGGGTGCGGGAATTCGACGGATTTTTTTGGTCGTGTGTTTATGATAAGGAGCCTACAATGCGATTCATACTGTTGGGACCTCCGGGCGCAGGCAAGGGCACGCAGGCGAATTTCATCACCAGGAAATACGGCATCCCGCAGATTTCCACCGGCGACATGCTGCGGGCGGCGATCAAAGCCGGCAGCGAACTCGGCCTGAAAGCAAAAAAAATCATGGAAGCCGGTCAACTGGTCCCGGACGACGTCATCATCGATCTGGTGAAGAAGCGAATCGAGGAGCCTGATTGCGCCGGGGGCTTCCTGTTCGACGGATTTCCGCGCACCCTGGCGCAGGCCGAGGCGATGAAAAGCGCCGCTGTACAAATCGATTATGTGATCGAGATCGCCGTGCCCGACGAGGAAATCATCGAGCGCATGAGCGGCCGGCGGGTGCACACCGCCTCCGGGCGCACCTATCACATCAAATTCAATCCGCCCAAGGTCGCGGACAAGGACGACCTGACCGGCGAGCCCTTGACCATTCGTCAGGACGATCAGGCCGAAACGGTTAAGGAACGATTGCGCGTGTATCACGCGCAGACGAAACCGCTGATCGAATACTATTCGAAATGGGCAGCCGAGGGCGATCCGAAGGCGCCCAAGCACCGCGCGGTATCGGGCACCGGCACGGTCGAGCAGATCCGCGACCGCGTTTTCGCTTCGATCAATTGAGAGTTCTCGTGTCCAGCCCCATCCGACGCATTGCGATCTGCACCGGCGGCGGAGACGCCCCGGGCCTCAATGCGGTCATCCGTTCGGCGGTCATCGCGGCCGCCAACCGCGGCTGGGAATGCTACGGCATCCGCGAGGGCTTCAACGGCATACTCTTCCCCGAGCGCTATCCGGAGGGAGGCGTGTACCGCCTCACGCGGAACAGGGTGCGGGGCATCGGCCACTTGGGAGGCACGATCCTGGGTACCACCAATAAGAACAACCCTCTGCATTTTCCGATAAGAATGCCGGACGGTACGACCAAGGACGTGGATCGCACGGACGAGATCCTGGAGTTCTTCGCCATGAAGGAACTGGATGCGCTCGTATCCATCGGCGGCGACGGGTCTCTCACCATTGCCAATGCCCTGCACCTGAAGGGCCTGCGCGTCGTGGGCGTGCCCAAGACCATCGACAACGATCTGGACAAGACCTTCACCACCTTTGGCTTTGACACCGCGGTTGCCTTCGCCACCGAGTGCCTGGACCGCCTGCACAGCACCGCCGAAAGCCATCACCGCGTGATGGTCGTGGAGGTCATGGGTCGCTACGCCGGCTGGATCGCGCTCCACGCCGGCATCGCCGGTGGCGCCCACGCCATCCTGATACCCGAGATCCCCTTCGACCTGGACAAAGTGGCCGCGAAAATCTTCAGCCGGGATAGCCTAGGACGCATGTATTCCATCGTCGTGGTTGCCGAGGGTGCCGAAGCCGTCCACGGTCAGCGGGCGGTTCTGGAACCCGCCGAAATAGGCCACGCCGAACGCCTGGGTGGCGTAGGAGAACGCATCACCAGGGTGCTGCAGGATCGGACCGGCAAGGACGCGCGGGTGGTGGTGCTCGGCCATTTGCTGCGCGGAGGCAGCCCCACGTCCTTCGATCGTCTGGCAGCCATGCGTTTTGGCACCGCCGCCGTGCGCGCCCTGGAGGAAGGCCAATCAGGTGTCATGGTGGCCCTGGCCTTCCCCAACGTGAATTACGTCGCCCTGGAAGACGTAGCCGGCCGCATGAAGGGCGTTCCTCTGGACTGCGACACCCTGCAGACCGGAAGGGACATGGGAATCTCGTTCGGGGATTGAGCGCTACTACCGAACAGGCCTTGCCTAAGCCGATTTATATACGGCGTCTCAAATGCAGTCGCGTGCCGGTAGCGGCCATTGCGCGCTCCGCGCGCCAACCGTGTTTTCCGCGCGGATGAAAAGCGCATCCGCACAGAAAACACGGTTATGAATAAAATAAAATCAAAGGCGGTTCGGGGTGGCTTTTATCCGAGATCCTCGATTGCGCACGGATGTGCTTTTCATCCGTGTGCAATCGAGGATCCGCGCGAACGGTTGCCGTCCGCGCAAGCCCGATCGCTGCAGCTTGCAACGCTGCAACGCCGGTCCGCTTTGTCCTATTTTGCCGGCTTAAGAATCTTATCCACCCGGTTCAGGCGCAAGCGGTAGGCATCCGGCATGCCCGAGCCCAGCAGCGGGCGCAGATACAGGCGGAAAGCGTCGGTGATATCGGTGCCACTGGGAGCGATGAATTCATCTTCCATGACGCGCGCCTTCCCGGCCACGGTCTCGAGCGGAACCAACTGAAAATCAACCGAATAAAAACCGGTGCGCCGGATGGTAACCGAGCCGTCGCGGTCACCCCACATGGCGTATTGCACCGCCTTTTCGCCGACCTCGCGCGCCTCGCGCTGATCGACATCCGAAACACAGCCAACGAACGAACGCTGGACATAGCCGAAGGTATCTCCGCGCACGCGCTTGATGCCAAGCTTGCGCTTGATTTCATCGCACAGCAGGTCTGCGAGGGCTCCGGTGCCCGATAGCTGCACATTTCCATGCGCGTCGCGCTCCACCTGGCGCGTCTGTTGGGTGATGACGGGATTACCCTGGCCGTCGTGGATGCCCTCCGAGGCGGCGATCACGCAGCGGCCATACTTGTCGTACGTGGCGTTCACATCCGCAATGAATTTTTCAAGGCTGAAGGTGCGTTCCGGTATGTAGATAAGGTGCGGGCCGTCGTCGGGAAACTTTTTCCCCAGCGCCGCCGCCGCGGTCAGAAAACCGGCGTGCCGGCCCATCACCACCGCCAGGTACACCCCGGGCAGCGCGGCATTGTCCAGGTTGGCGCCCATGAACGCCTGGACGACAAAACGGGCTGCCGACGGAAAACCCGGCGTGTGGTCGTTGCCGACCAGATCGTTGTCTATGGTTTTCGGTATATGGATGCAGCGCAGCGGGTAATTCGCACGCCGGGCTTCTTCGCTGACGATGCGCACCGTGTCGCAAGAATCGTTGCCGCCGACATAGAAAAAATAGCCGATGCCGTGCGCCTTGAGCACCTTGAAGATCTCCTGACAGTAGCGCAGATCGGGCTTATCGCGTGTCGAACCGAGCGCGGAGGAGGGGGTGCTGGCCACCATCTCGATGTTGTGGCTGGTTTCCTGGGTGAGATCGAGGAACTCCTCCTCGATGATTCCGGATACCCCGTGATAGGCGCCATAGACCAGCTCGACGTTGCGGAACTTGCGCGCTTCCAGGACCACTCCCGCCATTGACTGATTGATAACGGCGGTCGGCCCACCACCCTGAGCGACTAAAACCTTCCCCTGTGGCATGATCCGGCGACTCCCTTCATTTGATGAGCTTGCACTGACGGCGCGGGTCGCGCGCAGATTTGCGTTCAATCAAGATGCAACCCACAGCTATTATTATATTCGCCATCCTGATCGCTCGTCTCGGGTGGATCCGGGCGCGCATTGCGTTTGCGCTTGACGCCGGCGGCGAGTAAGAATAATTTGGCGCCAGCACGCGCTATGCGCACGACTGGCGCCACCTTACGCTCGGTGCTGTTCCAGGGGTTGCGCTGCCTGTTACAATACGGCGCTTTCAAAAAAGCCGATGGTCCGGCTTCCACGGCCGGCCTTTCTCGGGGAGAAGCACTATGAATGCAGGACTCTGGTTTGCACTCGCGTGCGGTGCGTTCGCGCTGGTCTATGGCGGCTGGTCGATCCAATGGATAATGGCGCAGCCCACGGGCAACGAGCGCATGCGCGAAATCGCCGCTGCCATTCAGGAAGGCGCTTCCGCCTATCTGAAAAAGCAGTACACCACCATCGCCGTGGTCGGCGTCATCCTCGCCGTACTCATCGGGATTTTTCTGGGAGCAACGACAGCGACCGGGTTCGTCATCGGCGCGGTGCTGTCGGGAGCGACCGGTTTCATCGGCATGAACGTGTCGGTGCGCGCCAACGTGCGCACCGCCGAAGCCGCGCGCACCGGCCTGAATGAAGCGCTCACCGTCGCCTTCCGCGGCGGCGCCATCACCGGCCTCCTGGTGGTGGGCTTGGGCCTTTTGGGCGTAATTGCTTTCTATTCATTTCTCACCGCCAATGCGGCGGGCAGCGGCCTGCCCCTGAGCGACGTGATCAAGCCGCTCATCGGCCTCGGCTTCGGCGGCTCGCTGATTTCGATCTTCGCGCGTCTTGGCGGCGGCATTTTCACCAAGGGCGCCGACGTCGGCGCCGACCTCGTGGGCAAGGTCGAGGTCGGCATTCCGGAAGACGACCCGCGCAACCCGGCGGTGATCGCGGACAACGTCGGCGACAACGTCGGCGACTGCGCCGGCATGGCGGCCGACCTGTTCGAAACCTATGCCGTGACCATTATCGCCACCATGCTGCTCGCCGCGCTGACGATCAAGACCACTTCTCCCAACGCGGTGATCTACCCGCTGGTGCTGGGCGGCTTTTCCATCATTGCCTCGGTCATCGGCTGCATGTTCGTGAAAGTCACACCGGGCAAGAAGATCATGACCGCCCTGTACAAGGGCCTGATCGTCGCCGGCGTGCTGGCGCTATTCGCCTTCTACCCGCTCACCGACTGGATGATGGGCGACATCGTCAACAACACCACCTTCGAAATCGGCGGCGTGGCAACAAACATCACCGTTCTCCACCTGTACGGCAGCGCCGTGATCGGCCTGGTGCTGACCGCGCTGATGGTGATCATCACCGAGTACTACACCGCGACCGAGTTCTCGCCGGTGCGGCACATCGCGCAAGCCTCAACCACCGGCCACGGCACCAATATCATCGCCGGCCTGGGCTTGTCGATGCGTGCCTGCGCGCTGCCGGTGCTGGCGGTGTGCGCCTCGATCTATCTCGCCTACCACTGGGCCGGTCTGTACGGCATTGCCATCGCCGCGACGTCCATGCTGTCCATGACCGGCATCATCGTCGCCCTGGACGCCTACGGCCCGATCACCGACAACGCCGGTGGCATCGCCGAAATGAGCGGGCTGCCCGACTCCGTGCGCGCCATCACCGATCCGCTGGATGCCGTCGGCAACACCACCAAGGCGGTGACCAAAGGCTACGCCATCGGCTCCGCCGGCCTCGCGGCCCTGGTGCTGTTCGCCGACTATACCCACGCGCTTGGGCAGGCAGGCAAGGTCGTCAGCTTCGACCTGTCGGACCACATGGTGATCATCGGCCTGTTTATCGGCGGTTTGATTCCCTACTTCTTCGCCGCCATGGCGATGGAAGCAGTGGGCCGCGCCGCCGGTTCGGTAGTAGTGGAAGTGCGGCGCCAGTTCAAGGAAATCCCGGGCATCATGGAAGGCACGGCCAAGCCCGATTACTCCAAGGCCGTGGGCATGCTCACCGCAGCCGCGATCAAGCAAATGATGGTGCCCTCGCTGCTGCCGGTGCTGGTGCCGATCATCGTCGGCATGACGCTCGGCCCGCAAGCCCTGGGCGGCGTGCTCATGGGCTCCATCGTCACCGGCCTGTTCGTGGCGATTTCCATGACCACCGGCGGCGGCGCCTGGGACAACGCCAAGAAGTACATCGAGGACGGGCACCATGGCGGAAAGGGATCGGAAGCGCACAAGGCGGCCGTGACCGGCGACACCGTCGGCGATCCGTACAAGGACACCGCGGGCCCGGCGGTAAACCCGCTGATCAAGATCATCAATATTGTGGCGTTGTTGGTGGTGCCGCTGCTGTAATAGTTCGCAATGTTGTTTCTCCAAAGGGCAGCCGTCCGGCTGCCCTTTTTTGTTCGCGCAGGCGCCCTCGCCTTTCTGCTCGCACTTGCGGCGGCATTCGATGCGGCCGCCCAACCCGCACCCGAACCCGCTTCGGGCTTCAGCCCAAAGCATGCGATCGGCGCAAAGCGATTCATCCTTGCGGCCGCGCATCCGCTCGCGGTCGAAGCGGGTTACAAGCTGTTGCAGCGCGGCGGCAGCGCGATCGAATTCGTCGGGGTTTGGAAATCGCCCCTCTCGGTGCTTAGAGAAAATGAGGGTTTGATCGACGAGGACGTCAAGAAATGTGGCGCGGTAGGAATTCAATTCATCGAACCGCCGTGTACGTGACCCGTATGCACGGTGGTGTGGGAGGGGGAGGACGTGAGGTCTTCTCCTATCCCGATTAGCCTCTTACAGACGCCACGTGGTGTGCGACCGGCTCCTGTTGACGCAAATGACCGGCAAAGGCGGTCATCCGGAGTTGTCCGTTGGCCGGCAACGATGGCAACCGGAGCTGCGGGCGTTATGCTTTGCGCGCTTTGTGAAATGCTATGGTTCCGAGCAGGATCGATTTTCCGACAACGTCTGCATAACCGAGCTCAGTCAGCAGACTCGACAGCTCTTCGGTCGAATAGAACATGCGGATCGCTTGGGTAAAGTAGCGCCGGCATCTCAGCGCCGCCGCTCCGCTGCGGAACGCGCGCGAGACCAGCGATATGCACATCGTAAGGTAAAGGCAGTACGCATCCTCGATGAATTTGTTCGCCGGCCTTAGCATATCGCAATGATAGAAGTAACCGCCGGGCTTGAGGACGCGATGGATTTCCGAGAAAGCCTCGATGACGCGCAAATGCCGCGTCGCCCAATACAGTGTCACCGCGTCAAAGGTATTGTCGGGGAACGGCAACCGGTGCACGTCGTCGATCGAAGCGTTGATATGGAAACCGTGGCTTTTGGCCATCTCTCTTCCGACCTCCTGCATGGCGCGGTTTTTGTCGATCGCGTAGACTTGGAGACTCGGCTCGCGCTTCAGTAGTTCGATCCCGATGGCATTCGTGCCGGCGCACACGTCGAGTATCGTGTCGTTTGGCTTAACCGCAACCGTCGAGAGGAACCGCGAGCGCAGATTGTTTGCCCACCCGAGGGTCGCGAAAAGGTTCGCGCGGTCGTAGTATTGCGCCACGTCGTCAAAGACGGCGTCGATCTCATGGTTCCAGACGGACTCAAAGGCGCGGGCACGCGCGCTTTCTCTCTCTGCGTATGTGCAGTTCACTATTCGTTGCTTTTTCCAGAATCGCGGTCGTGTATTGCGGCGTAGCGGCTGGCGATGACCTGCCCAGGGATTTTTTTTGGACCGTTCATATTATACTCGCTTACGCTAAGGAAGGCAGACTCCGGCGAATAGATGAAGGCCGAAGCGATAGCTAATTTCACCTCCGACCAGCGGAACCTGCCCGGCGATCGCGCAGGCCAGCAACGTCTTGCCCGATCCGTTTGGCCCGATCAGCGCCCAGTGCTGGCCGCGTACAAAGGTCCAATTGGTGTTGTTGAACAGCACCCTGTCGCCCGACCGCACATGGACATCGGCAAGCGCAAGAAGTGATTGCGGCGCGGTCTTTGCCATCGGTTTCTTAGTCTCTTACAATTCAGATTGTGTGCGTCTTGTAATGAAATCTAACGCAAGGTTCCCAGCCGCAATGAAAATAAAAGGAAACCCGTACTGTCCAAGAATTCGACCTGTGGGTGGCGAATTGCTAATTTGCGATGAAAAGGACAACTCAGCGGCTAGCGGTGATAAGGAACGATTGGATTCGAGGCGGCGCAAAGGTGCAGAGCTGGGCTGCCTGAGATTTGCGTGACCTTGTTAGGACAAGTCCCGCGAAATCGGTGACGTGCGGTCTAGTTAAGCCACAACAAATCAGTGTGTTACCGACGGACAACGCCCTAGAATTTAGGAATTCGCCACCCACAAGTAAAGCAAAAACGAACTCGAGTTCCTCGCTTGGAGTAGGATAAGCAACCTTCTTTTA
>JAZDIA010000066.1:0-23062 GCA_043805375.1 Pseudomonadota bacterium | reverse complement strand
GCGCCAAGGAGGCGAGAAATTGCGCTTGCAGCCCGGCGGATCGACGCGCAGCCTGAAAAACCTGCTGCAGGAAGCGCGCATGCCGCCGTGGGAGCGCGAGCGGCTGCCTCTGATCTATTGCGCCGATACGCTGGTAGCGGTTCCCGGCCTGGGCGTGGCAAGCGGCTGGCAGGCCGGAGCCGGCAGGGCCGGCTGGACGATCACCTGGCAGCGGCAGGAATAGACCACTTCCGCGGCTGTCGTCACCATGCATGGCGGCGCTACCTGCTGACGCGAGGATCTGGATACCAGTTCTCCACCGCCAAGCCGGACACCTGCGCGAAATGCTTGGTGTTGTTGCGGAGGGGAAAGTCCCTGTGGGACGAGCGCCTGGCGCGCTACGTCGATTGGTACTCGAACCAAGGGGTCGTGGGTTCGAATCCTGCCAGGCGCACCAAGCATTCAGCAGGAATGTGCTCGGTACGGCGTGCGTTTCGCAAGTCGGTGTGCGCCGCGCGGGAAATTTTCAAAGGAACACCAGACTTTTCGGTAGAATGATGTCGTGAAGGAATTGGCGCAATTGCTCAATGAGATGCAACGGGTGGGTGTGATCCGGGATTACGCGCTGTTTGGCGCCACCGCACAAATGCGGTACACCGAGCCGGTGGCGACGCTGGATGCCGACGTGCTCGTGGCGATGGCCTCCGCGGACTGGTTTGACGTGCGCGGTGGTATTTACGAGTTTTGCGGCGCTAAAGGATACCGGCCGGAAGGCGAAGCCATTCGTGTCGGCGCGTGGCCCGCGCAGTTTGTACCCGCGTTCAGTCCGCTCACTCGGGAGGCGATGGAACAAGCTGAAATCGCCGACTTCGAGGGCGTGGCCTTGCGCGTGGTCCGAGCGGACCATCTCGCGGTCATTGCGCTGAGCGTCGGACGCGCCAAGGACTTGACCCGCATACTGGCGTTGCTCGAATCCGGCAGTGTCAGCCGCGACGCCATCAAGAGTCTGGCGGGCCGGCACGATTTGGCAGATGCCTGGCAGCGTTTTGAAAATAGGTTTCTGAATGACTGACCTCGAACAAATGTTGAAGCGGCAGACGCAATGGCAGAAGAGTCGCCAGTCTCTGACGTGGCCGGAAAAAATCCACCTGGCGGAACGAGTTCGCGAAAGCGTCAGGCAGTTGCGCGCCCAACCCCGACTGTTTGCCGATGTTTGTGGCGTCATCGATGGCCCCAAGGACCTTTCTACCAATCCAAAGCATTTCTCGGGTTTTGGTGAATGACGCGGATCATCGTGGACACCGGTCCGTTGTCATTTCTGGCGCCGTGACCGATTCGTGCCGTTCGGCTAGTTCCTCAATTTCAGACGTAGTTACGTAATTTGTACGGACACGTTGCATGTCATGGAATTTTGGCCTAAACTCTGCCGGAATTCTTCCGTACAGGACTCATCATGCCCATCGTCGCCGAAGCTCACGAACGCATTGATTTGCGCACATCACCAGAAATCAAAGAGTTGATAGTCCGGGCCGCCTCGACTGCCGGGATGTCGGTAAGCGCGTTCCTGCTGGGAACAGCTCAGGAGCGGGCCAAACAGATCCTTGCTGAACGGGAGATGATTACTCTTACCTCCCGTGACTGGAACGCCTTTGCCAAGGCTTTGGACAACGCAGACAAACCCAAGCCGAAGTTGTCCGCCGCAATGAAGCGTCACCGCGAATGGCAGCAAGGCAAGCGTTGACCTCGGTTTTTTCCGTCAGCATCGAACTGCTGGCGAAGAAGCATGACCGCCGGGCGTTCTCATGTGGCGTCGCGGAGCTCGATGAATACTTGCTGCGCTTCGCTCGCCAGCATGCCGATGCGAACGTGAGTCGTACCTACGTTGCGGCAGATGGCATGGCAATTCGTGGCTTCTATAGCCTGGCCATGTCGGGTATTCGAAAAGAGAACTTACCGGCAAAGCATGTAGGTCGATTCCCGAACTTTCCACTGCCTGTTGCCCGGCTGGCTCGCTTGGCGGTTGATTTGCGTCACCAGCGGCAAGGGCTCGGCGACTTACTCCTGGCCGACGCTCTACAGCGCTGCTTGCGGCTTTCTGCCGAGATTGGAATGATTGGCGTGATTGTGGACGCCAAGGATGAACCTGCGCGAGGGTGGTACGAACGCTATGAATTCGAGCGCTTGCCGGATTCGCCATTGACACTGTGGCTGCCGACAGCAGCGATTGAGCGATTGTAAATGCCGGTTCATCCGGATATGCCGCCGATCATGCCAGCGAAAGCCCTCGATCCCCGCGCGCCCTAGCGCCGAATACCAAGTCTTCTTCGAAGTCCGGCTGGTTCGTGCGCGGATTGGGTTACGTCATATTGCAACTGCCACCGTCATTTTGCATGGTAAAATGACGGTATGAGTTACAATCCCTATCAGCGAATTGCACGCTTGCCCCGAGGAAGTTTCTTCCTGCTGGGCGTACGCGGCGCCGGCAAGAGCACCTGGGCTTCAATGATGCTGCCGGAGGCCCACCGGATCGATCTGCTTGATGAGCGGCGCCACCACGACTATCTGAGTGATGCCGGCATGTTCGCCGGTGAGCTCGCCGCGCTGGCGCCCGGCTCCTGGGTAATTGTGGACGAGGTGCAACGAATTCCTAGCCTGCTCAACGAGGTCCACCGCTTCATCGAATCCCGGCGCCTCAAGTTCGCGCTGCTGGGATCGAGCGCGCGCAAGCTCAAGGCCGCCGGCACCAATCTGCTTGCCGGGCGGGCGCTGAGAAAGCACATGCACCCTTTAACGGTCGCGGAAATGGACGCAGACTTTGATCTGGGGCTGGCGTTGCGCCACGGCACCATACCGCTGGTATGGGCAGCCGAAGACCGCGATGCCGCGCTTGAAGCCTACGTGCAGCTCTATCTGCGCGAGGAAATCAGGGCTGAGGCGTTGGTGCGCAATCTTCCGGGCTTCGTGCGTTTCCTGCCCATCGCGGCCCTATTCCATGGGCAGGCGATCAGTGTTTCAGGAATCGCTCGCGATGCGGGTGTCGCGCGCATGACCGTGGACGGCTATCTCGAGATCCTCGAAGACACACTCCTCGTCTATCGGCTTCCCGGCTACGAGGCAAAGCTTCGGGTGCGGGAGCGCAAGCACCCAAAGCTCTACTGGGCCGACCCCGGTCTGGTGCGCGCCGTCAAACGGCAACTCGGCCCAGTGACGGCCGAGGAAACCGGGCCGCTTCTTGAGGGCTTCGTGCTGCACCTGCTGCGTGCGCATGCCGAGGAACAAAAGCTCTACGACGAACTCACCTATTGGGCGCCTGCGCAGGCGATGCGCACGGAAGTGGATTTTCTGCTGCGCCGCCAGCGCGAATTCATCGCCATCGAAGTCAAGGCCAGCAAGCGCTTCGAGCGTTCCATGACGCAGGGGCTGCGCGCGATCGCGGAATTGCCTGGTGTCGTGCGGCGCATCCTCGTCTATGCGGGCGAGCGCTCGTTGCGCGTGGACGAGGGCATCGAAGTCTGGCCGATCCGTCGCTTCAGCGAGGCTTTGGCGCTTGGGCGACTCTGGCAGTAAAAAGATACGCAGATCAATCTAGCCTGGATTTCCATGCGACGGAATTCACCTAACACCTGAGCGGTTCTCAGTCGATTCTCCCGCCTTGCGTCGCGCGTGGCCGAATTGCTGATAGCGGTCAGTAGATGCGACATAAAGCAAAATCCCTGATAAAATATGACGTTAAGCTTTTTCCTTACTCAATTTTTGGAGATTTGCATGGGCTTGGAACGCACCCTATCGATTGTCAAGCCTGACGCGGTTGCCAAGAACGTCATCGGCAAGATTTATTCCCGCTTTGAAACCAATGGCTTGAAGGTTATCGCCGCGCGCATGCTGCGATTGTCGCGCGCCGAGGCCGAAGGCTTCTATGCCGTGCACAAGGGCCGCCCCTTTTTCGAGGATCTGGTGAAGTTCATGATCTCCGGCCCGGTGATGGTGCAGGTGCTAGAAGGCGAAAGCGCGATCGCCAAGAATCGGGAACTGATGGGCGCGACCGACCCGAAAAAGGCGGACAAGGGTACCATCCGCGCCGATTTCGCCGGCAGTATCGACGCCAACGCGGTGCACGGCTCGGACGCAGCCGACACGGCGAAAGTGGAAATCGCCTACTTCTTCCCGGCGTTGAACATCTACTCGCGCTGAATCTCTATCCGCTATGAATCCCAACCTCCTCGACTTTGACGCTGTGCGGCTCGTCAGCTTCTTTGCCGACATCGGCGAGAAGCCGTTTCGCGCCAAGCAGATGCTGCGCTGGATGCACCAGTTCGGGGAGGCGGATTTTTCGAAGATGAGCGACCTCGCCAAGGGGCTACGGCAAAAGCTCGGCGCGAGCGCGATGATCGATGCACCGCGGGCGATTTCCGACGTCACGGCTGCCGACGGCACGCGCAAATGGCTGATCGACGTTGGTGACGGCAACGCGGTGGAAACGGTGTTTATTCCTGAAGCCGGCAGAGGCACCTTGTGCGTGTCCTCGCAGGCGGGCTGTGCCCTGGACTGCAGGTTCTGTTCCACCGGCAAGCAGGGCTTCAACCGCAACCTCGGTGTGGCCGAGATCATTGGCCAGCTCTGGATTGCGAACAAAGCGCTGGGCGCCGCCCCCAAGGGCGAACGCGTCGTCAGCAACGTCGTCATGATGGGCATGGGCGAGCCCTTGGCGAATTTCGACAACGTGGTAACGGCCATGCGCCTGATGCTGGACGACAATGCCTACGGGCTGTCGCGCCGGCGGGTGACGTTGTCCACCTCCGGCATCGTTCCTGCAATCGACCGCCTGCGCGATGCCTGCCCCGTGGCGTTGGCGGTATCGCTGCACGCGGCCAACGACACGCTGCGCGACGCGCTGATGCCGATCAACAGGAAATATCCGCTCGCGGCGCTGCTTGCCGCGTGCCGGCGCTATCTGGACCGGGCGCCGCGCGATTTTGTCACCTTCGAGTACATCATGTTGGAAGGCGTCAATGATGGCGCCGAACACGCGCGACAACTCATACGGCTGGTGCGCGAAGTTCCGTGCAAGTTCAACCTGATTCCGTTCAACCCCTTCCCCAATTCCGGTTTCGACAGCTCGTCGCCCGAGGCCATCCGCCGCTTTGCCGAAATCCTGATCGCTGCCGGACTGGTGGTAACTACGCGCAGGACGCGCGGGGATAATATCGACGCGGCGTGCGGCCAGCTCGCGGGCAAGGTTGAGGACAAAACCCGGCGCACGCGCCGCGTCGTGGAGATACAGCCATGCTGAGACCGGCCTTTTATGTTGCCCTCGCCATTGCCTGCGGCGCGCTTCAAGGCTGCGCGCAGAATCCAGCGTCTTCTCCGACTCAGGCGAACACGGTGGAAACGGGCACCCTGAGCGGAGGTGTCGGCGATCCGCGCAACCGCGCGCGCATCCACACCGAGCTCGGTTCGGCTTACTTCGAACGCGGCAACATGGGTGTCGCGCTGGAGGAATTGCGCATCGCGATCGCGGCCGATCCGAATTACGCTCAGGCCTACAGCGTGCTCGGCCTGGTGCACATGGACTTGCACGAGAACCCCGTCGCGCAGCGGCATTTCGAGCGCGCGCTGAACCTCTCCCCCAACGATCCGGACATCAACAATAACTACGGCTGGTTCCTGTGCCAGACCGGGCGCGAGGAGCAATCCATCGGCTATTTCCTGGCGGCGCTGAAGAACCCGCTGTACACGACGCCTGCGCGCTCTTACGTCAACGCCGGGTTGTGCTCCCTGAAGAAGAACAACGAGCGCGATGCCATCGACTACCTCGAGCGCGCGCTGCGCAGCGAGCCCGATAATCTCCAGGCCTTGTTCAACCTGGCAGCGGTCCAGTACAAGCGCGGCCAGCTTGAGGTGGCGCGCGGCTTGGTCGGACGCTTCAACAAGCTGATCGAGCCGACAGCCGAATCGCTTTGGTTGGCGCTGCGCATCGAGCGGAAATTGGGCGACAGGCCGGCCGAAAATGCCCTGGCCACGCAGTTGCGGCGGCGTTTCGCGGGCTCGCGCGAATACCAGGATCTGCTCAAGGGCCAGTTTGAATGAGCGCAACCGAACCCGAAACCGGGAAAGCGAGCGCCGGGCGGGTGCTGGCTGCCGCTCGCGCCGAACTCAATCTCAGTCTTGCCGACGTATCGCAGCAGATCAAGTATGGGGTCAAGCAGATTGCGGCCATCGAGGCTGACGACTACGCCAAGTTGCCCGGCGCGACTATCGTGCGCGGAATGATCCGCAGCTATGCCAAGCTGCTGCGGGTTGACCCTGAACCTCTGCTCGCCAACCTGGACCAGAGCGAAATTCCTGCCGCGGTTGCGGTCGATCTGCATACTGACGAACAGGAGCCATTTATCGAAGGCGACCAGAAATCGAGTCGAATCTATGTTTTCTTGTCCGCGGCGGCGCTGGTGGCGGTGGCAGCCGTGACCTATGAGTGGTACCACAATCCGCCCGCGACCGGCGAAGTGGTGACGACAAGACCCAAAGTGGCGAAAAATGAAGTGGTCCAAACGCCGCTTTCGCCCGCGGGTGCAGCGGAGCAGCCGGACGGAACGCAAACGCAGGCAGTTGAGTCGCAGGGCCAGGCGGCGGCGACGCCGGCTGCCGCGGTTAGCGGCGACGTCAGCGGGCTCAAACGCATGCAGCTCGAATTTGACCAGCTATCCTGGGTCGAAATCAAGCAGGCGAACGGCAAGGTCCTGCTGTCCCAACTCAACCCGGCCGGCACCAGTCAGTCGATCGAGGGCGTGCCGCCGTTCGAAGTGGTAATCGGCAATGCCGCCGGCGTGCGGCTGAATTACAACGACGCGCCGGTCGATTTGCGGCCTTATTTCAAGGTCAACGTCGCGCGCCTGACGCTCGAGTAGCCCCGATGTCGAGCACAGTACGCAAGAGCACGCGCCGGGTGCGCATCGGAGATGTCACCGTCGGCGGCGGCGCGCCCATCGTGGTGCAGTCCATGACTAACACCGATACCGCCGACGCCCGCGCCACGGTGCGGCAGGTCTACGATCTGGCGCGCGCAGGTTCCGAATTGGTGCGGATCACCGTCAACACGGCGGAGGCGGCGGCGCAGGTCGTCCGCATCCGCGACGAGCTCGCGCGCAGGGACTGCATCGTGCCGCTGGTGGGGGATTTCCATTTCAACGGACATCGCCTGCTCAGCCAGTATCCAGAGTGCGCCGGGGCCCTCGCCAAGTACCGCATCAACCCCGGCAATGTCGGCAAAGGATCGAAGCGCGACGAACAGTTTGCGACCATGATTGAAATGGCCTGCAAGTACGGCAAGCCGGTGCGCATTGGCGTCAACTGGGGCAGCCTGGACCAGGAACTGCTGGCGCGCCTGATGGATGAGAACGCCGCTAGAGCGCAGCCGCCGGCGGCTGAAGCGGTGATGCGGGAGGCGCTGGTCGTGTCGGCGCTGGAGTCGGCCGCGCAGGCCGAGAAATGGGGCCTCCCCGCGGACCGGATCGTGCTCTCGTGCAAGGTTAGCGGCGTGCAGGATCTGATCTCGGTCTATCGCGACCTGGCGGCGCGCTGCGATTACCCGCTGCACCTTGGGCTTACTGAAGCCGGCATGGGTTCCAAAGGCATCGTTGCCTCGACCGCGGCGCTGTCCGTTCTGCTGCAGGAAGGCATAGGCGATACCATCCGCATTTCGCTCACGCCCGAGCCGGGCGGGGACCGCACCCGGGAAGTCGTGGTGGCGCAGGAAATCCTGCAGACCATGGGCTTCCGGTCATTTGCGCCGCTGGTCATCAGTTGTCCCGGCTGCGGCCGCACCACCAGCACCTATTTCCAGGAACTCGCCGCGAGCATCCAGGCTTACCTTCGTCGCCAGATGCCGCTGTGGCGCGAGCAATTTCCCGGCGTGGAAGACATGCACGTGGCGGTAATGGGATGCGTGGTCAACGGCCCTGGCGAATCGAAGCAGTCCAACATCGGCATCAGCCTGCCGGGTTCGGGCGAGCGGCCGGTGGCGCCGGTGTTCGTGGACGGCGAGAAGACCGTGACCCTCAAGGGCGCGACCATCGCCCAAGATTTCCAGAGCATCATCGACGCTTACGTGCGCAGCCATTATGGTGCAGGCGGCGCGGCCGCAACCGCGGCGAAAGAATCAATAACAATTCAGATAAAGGCGGCGGTCTAAGTCAGACCCGTTTCGAGCACAACGATGAGCGATGCCATACAAGCGGTCCGCGGGATGAACGACATCCTGCCGGTGGAGGCGGCACTTTGGGAAGAGCTGGAGGAGACGCTGCGCTCTTGGCTCCAGAGCTACGGCTACCGCAATCTGCGCACGCCGCTCGTCGAACCGACGGCGCTGTTTCGCCGCGCCATCGGCGAGGCTACCGACATCGTCGAGAAGGAGATGTACAGCTTCGTCGACGATCTGAACGGAGAAGCCCTGACGCTGCGGCCGGAGGCCACGGCATCCACCGTGCGCGCCGCGATCCAGCACAATCTGCTCTACGGCAGTCCGCAGCGGCTGTACTACCTGGGTCCCATGTATCGGCACGAGCGTCCGCAGAAAGGCCGCTACCGCCAGTTTCACCAGGTCGGCGCGGAAGCCCTGGGCTATTCCGGGCCGGATGTGGATGCCGAGTTGTTGCTGATGTGCGCGCGGCTATGGGACGACCTCGGGCTTGACGACATCAAGCTGCAACTCAATTCCATCGGCAGCCCGGCGGAGCGCTTGAGACACCGTTCCGAACTGGTGCAGTATCTGCAGGCGCATGAGGACGCGCTGGACGAAGACGCCAGGCGCCGCTTGCACACCAATCCCTTGCGCATACTCGACAGCAAGAACCCGCTGATGCAGCCGCTGATCGAGGCGGCGCCGCGGTTGCTCGATCATCTGGGCGAGGCCTCGCTGGCGCATTTCGAAGGGGTGCAGCAGGTGCTGAAGGACGTCGGCATTCCCTACAGCATCAACCCGCGCATGGTGCGCGGTCTCGACTACTACAATCTCACCGTGTTCGAGTGGGTGACCGACCGCCTGGGCGCCCAGGGGACGGTGTGCGGCGGCGGACGCTACGACGGGCTGTTCGAGCAGATCGGCGGCGAGCCCACGCCGGCCTGCGGTTTTGCCATGGGGCTGGAACGGTTGTTGACGCTGACGCAGGAAGCGCGCGCGCTGGTACCTGTAGCCCAGTGCGAGGTCTATGTCGTGCACCGGGGCAGCGCCGCCGACCGCATGGCGTTCGGCGTGGCCGAGGAACTGCGCAACCGTGGCTTGTCGGTCATGCAGCACTGCGGCGGCGGCAGTTTCAAGACGCAGATGAAGAAAGCCGATGCGAGCGGCGCCGTGCTTGCCGTGATCCTGGGCGAAGACGAGGCTGCAACCAACCAGGCGAGCGTAAAGCATCTGCGCCGGGAACGCGAGCAACTGCGCGTGGCGCGCGCTACGCTGCCCGAGGCCGTAACCAATTTATTATTTTTGGAAGAAGACTAAAAATGGCCTGTTTCAGCATGGCTGAAACGGGCTCCGGCTTGGTCGCTTACGAATCAAGTGTTGACAGAGTTGGCGAAGAATGTGGGTTTGTATACGTCTCGCGAATTTGCGCAGTTGCGCTCGCGCAACTGCGCAAATTCGCGAGATGGAAGTTCGCAAAACGAGCCGGCCTGTTTGATTCCGGCTTGTCCGGCTTAGGGGAGCACGAGGGGCCAAGGAAGGGGGAAACCTTTTCTTCGCCCGCCCGGATCACCTCGTCATATTGCTAAAGGACAAAGAATGGCAACCTACGATCTGGAAGAACAGGAACAACTGGCAGCGCTTAAAGGGTGGTGGAAGGATAACGGCAATCTGGTGATGACCACGGTGAGCCTGGTGCTCATCATGCTCGCCGCCTGGCAGACATGGAATTACTACCAGCGCAACCAGGCGGCGCAGGCCTCGGCCTTGTATAACGCCGTGCAGAAGGCGGCCGGCGCGGGCGACCTGAAGCAGGTGCGCGAAAGCGCCGGCGCCGTTCTCGAGCAGTATCCGCGCACCGCCTACGCCGGTCTGGCTGCACTGGTCTCGGCCAAGGCGCACTTTCAGGGTGGCGATTTGAAAACCGCGCACGCCCAGCTCGCCTGGGTCGCCGAGAACGCGAGGGATGAAGCGCTGCAGGATATCGCGCGCCTGCGGCTTGCCATCGTGATGCTGGACGAAAAAGCCTACGCTGATGCGCTGAAAGTGCTCGACGCCGGCCATGACCCGGCTTTTGACACGCCGTTTCTGACTGCGAGGGGTGATGTCCTCGTTGCTCAGGGCAAGAAGGAAGAAGCGCGCAGCGCCTACAAGACCGCGCTGGACAAGGCGGACGCGAAGGACGCCGGGCTGCGCGATTCGATCCAGTTGCGCCTGGATGCGCTCGGAACGGCGAGATGAAACGCTTCTTCGCATTCGCGCTGGTGCTTGGCGCAACGCTCCTCGTTGCAGCTTGCGGCGGTAGCGGCATGGTCAGCAGCGCGATCGACAGCATGAACCCGATGAACTGGTTCGGCAGCCGCACCCCGGCGCCGGAAATGGCCCCGTTGCCAACGCTTGCCAATACGCTCGCGGTACGCGCGTTGTGGCAGTCGAATATCGGCAATTCGCAGCAGGCGGTTTTCAGCCCTGCAGTGACGCACGACAGTGTCTATGCGGCCGCCAGCGACGGCACGATCACGCGCCTGGATGCCGCCAGCGGCAAACAACTGTGGCGCATCGGCGCCGGGGAGCGGCTGACCGGTGGCGTCGGCGCCAGCGGCAAATTGGTGGCAGTCGGCAGCGGCAAGGGCGAGGTGCTGGCTTTCGACACCAACGGCACTGCGCTATGGAAGGCGCAGGTTACGAGCGAAGTGCTGGCCGCGCCGCAGGTGGCGGACGACGTGGTCGTGGTGCGTAGCGCTGACGGTCGCATCTTCGGTCTGGATGCGAAGGACGGCAAACGCAAGTGGTATTACCAGCGCTCCACGCCCGCGCTCACGGTGCGCTCGCCGGTGGGGCTCAGTATCGCAAAGGGCGTGGCCTATGCCGGTTTTGCCGGTGGCAAGCTGGTTGCGATCAAACTGGACAACGGCGCGGTGCGCTGGGAGGCGACGGTTGCGCTGCCGCGCGGCGCCACTGAGCTGGAGCGAGTCACCGATGTAATCGGATTGCCGGTCGTTACCGAGCGCGAGGTCTGCGCGGTCGCCTATCAGGGTCGCATCGGCTGCTTCGATCTGGACACAGGCCAGACGGTGTGGGGGCGGGAGATGTCGAGCACGTCCGGGCTGTCGCTCGATGCGCGTTACGTCTTCGTCAGCGACGACAAGGGTGCGGTGCATGCGCTCGACCGCATTGGCGGTACCAGCGTTTGGCGGCAGGACAAGCTGCGCCTGCGCAACCTGTCCGCGCCGCTCGCCCTCGGGCGCGAGATCGTGGTCGCCGACATCCAGGGCTATGTGCATTTTCTCGCGCGCGACTCCGGCGCCTTTGTCGGCCGCGTCGCGACCGACGGCAGTCCGGTCAGCACCAATCCGGTCATGCTGCCCAACGGCGGTTTTCTGATACAGACCCGTAACGGCGGGCTGTATGCCTTCAGCGTGCAATAGAACCAGCCTTCAGCGCCAAGGCGCATAGGGCGCGAAGATATGTTGATTTCTTCGCCTGCTCTGCGCGTTTGCGTTTGACCTCAAACGCATGAAACCCACCCTCGTCATCGTCGGTCGCCCGAACGTCGGCAAATCGACGCTGTTCAACCGGCTCACGCGCAGCCGCGATGCCCTGGTCGCGGACATCCCGGGGCTGACGCGCGATCGCCACTACGGCGAAGGCCGGGTCGGGAACCTGCCCTATTTCGTAGTGGACACCGGCGGCTTCGAGCCGGTGGCGAAAGAGGGCATCATGCACGAGATGGCGAAGCAGACTCTGCAGGCGATCGCCGAGGCCGACGTGATCCTGTTCATGGTCGACGCGCGCCAGGGCCTCGCTCCGCAGGACCGCAACATCGCCGACCTGCTGCGCAAGACCGGGCGGAGGGTGCTGCTTACCGTGAACAAGGCAGAAGGCATGAATATCGGCGTGGTCACGGCTGAATTTCACGAACTCGGGCTGGGCCAACCCTACGCCATCTCCGCCGCGCATGGCGACGGCGTGCATGACCTCGTCGATCTGGCTCTCGCCGGGTTTGCGCCGGGGCCGGGGGAGGAGGCGCTTGCCGACCATCCGCGCATCGCCATCATCGGGCGGCCCAACGCCGGCAAGTCGACCCTGATCAACAGCCTGCTGGGGGAGAACCGGGTCGTCGTTTTCGACCAGCCGGGCACCACGCGCGACAGCATCGATGTGCCGTTCGAGCGCGACGGCAGGCGCTATACCCTGATCGATACGGCCGGACTGCGGCGCCGCGGCCAGGTGTTCGAGTCGATGGAGAAGTTTTCCGTGATCAAGACGCTGCAGTCGGTGGACCAGGCCAACGTGGTGGTGCTGGTGCTCGACGCCCAGGCAGACATTTCGGACCAGGACTCGCATATCGCCGGCTACGTCGTCGAGCGCGGCCGCGCGCTGGTGGTGGCGGTCAACAAATGGGATGGCCTGGACGACTACCGGCGCGAGTGCGTCAAGCGCGATCTGCGGCGCAAGCTCGTTTTCCTCGGCTTTGCGCGCTTTCATTTCGTGTCCGCCCTGGAGGGCAGCGGCTTGTCTGGCTTGCTGCCCTCGATCGACGACGCCTACCGCGCAGCCATGACCAAACTGCCGACGCCGCGGCTCACGCGCGTGCTGATCGATGCCGTTGAGCGCCAGCAGCCGCCGCGCAAGGGCCTGACGCGGCCCAAGCTGCGCTACGCGCATCAGGGCGGCATGAACCCGCCGCTGATCGTCATCCACGGCAACGCGCTCGATGCCGTGCCCGAGAGCTATCGCCGCTACCTGGAGGGGCGCTTTCGCGAGGCGTTCTCGCTCGCGGGCACGCCCCTGAAAGTGCAATTCAAGACTTCCATCAATCCTTACTTGAAAAAGCGTTAAAGCGACCCCATCTGCATTCGAGGTGGAAAAAGCCGGGGAAATCAATTAGAGTGACAGTTCAACAACAAAGCTGTGGGGGCACGATGAGTACTAAAGGGCAGTTGTTACAAGACCCGTTTCTGAACACGCTGCGCAAGGAGCACGTGCCGGTTTCCATTTACCTCGTCAACGGCATCAAGCTTCAAGGCCAGGTGGAATCTTTCGATCAGTACGTGGTGCTGCTGAAAAACACGGTTACCCAGATGGTGTACAAGCACGCAATCTCCACCGTGGTGCCGGCGCGCGCAGTGACTATTTCCTACGAACATTCTGCATCCGATAACTGAGGTTGACCGGCTCGCTGCCGCCGGCTTGCGCGATGTCTGAGCAAGCGCTGCGTGCGGCGCGCGCTATCCTGATCGGCTTGGATTTCGGCGCCGACGGCTATGCCGAGAGCCTGGAAGAGTTGCGGCAGCTCGCCGAAAGCGCCGGTCTGCAGCCGCGCGCCTTGATCCAGGGCAAACGCCAGCGGCACGATGCTGCTCTGTATGCCGGCTCGGGCAAGGTGGAGGAGATCGGGGCCGCCGTACGCGAGCACCATGCCGTGGTCGTGGTGTTCAACCACGAGCTTTCGCCGGCGCAACAGCGCAATCTCGAACAGAAGCTGGGATGCGCGGTCATCGATCGAACCAGCCTGATCCTCGGCATTTTTGCGCGGCGCGCGCGTAGCCATGAGGGCAAGCTGCAGGTGGAGCTGGCGCAGCTCGAGTACGCCTCCACGCGCCTGGTGCGCGGCTGGACCCACCTCGAACGCCAGCGCGGCGGGCGGGGATTTCTCGGCGGCATGGGCGAGACCCAGATTGAGGTCGACCGGCGCCTGATCGGGAACCGAGTCAAGGTGCTCAAGGACAAGCTGGTCCAGTTCAAGCGCCGCCGCAACGTGCAGCGCCGCGCGCGCGTGCGCGGCCAGGTGCTGTCGGTATCGCTGGTGGGCTATACCAACGCCGGTAAATCGACGCTGTTCAACGCCCTCACCCACGCCGGCAACTACGTTGCCGACCAGTTGTTCGCCACGCTCGACACCACCACGCGGCGGCTGTATTTGCAGGGCGCCGGTAACCTGGTGTTGTCGGACACGGTAGGCTTTATCCGCGATCTGCCGCATGGCCTGGTCGCGTCTTTTCGCGCCACCCTGGAGGAAACGATCCAGGCCGATTTGCTGCTGCACGTGGTTGATGCTTCGAGCGGCGCGCGCGAACCGCAGATAGCAGCGGTGAACAAAGTGCTCGCCGAGATTGGCGCGGACGCGATTCCGCAGGTTCTGGTGTGGAACAAAGTCGACCTTAGCGCAGTGCCGCCGGGGCTGGCTCGCGACGAGTATGGTAAAATTCGGCGCGTTTGTTTGAGCGCGAAGACCGGCGCCGGCCTCGATTTTCTCAGGGATGCCCTGACTGAAGTCGCGGCCGCGAAAAAGTCCGCAGCAATTTACCAGGACGTCGAGCAGTATCATAGGGATATGTATGTCACTCAATGACCCGCAGTGGGGCAGGAAGGGCGGGGGCAACGATCAGGGACCGCCTGACCTGGAAGAATTGTGGCGCAACTTCAATCAGAAGCTGAACGGCATGTTCGGCAGAAGAGAAGGGGGCGGCGGTCCTTCGGTCCAGCCGCCCAATATGCGCCGGATCGGCGGTGGCGTTGGCATACTGCTTGCTCTGGCGCTGGTGGTGTGGCTGGCGAGCGGTTTATATATCGTCGATGAGAAGCAGCGCGGCGTGGTGTTTACCTTCGGCAAGCACTCCGATCTCACCAGCCCGGGGCTGCGCTGGCGTCTGCCTTTTCCGCTCCAGTCGCACGAAATCGTCAATCTGTCCCAGGTGCGTACCGTCGAGGTCGGCTACCGCAACACCGTCAAGACCAAGGTGTTGAAGGAATCGATCATGCTCACCGACGACGAGAACATCATCGATATCCAGTTCGCCGTGCAATATACGCTGAAGGATCCGCTCGATTACCTATTCAACAACAGGAAGCCGGACGATACCGTGCTGCAGGCGGCGGAGACCGCGTTTCGCGAGGTGGTCGGCTCGAGCAAGATGGACTTCGTGCTGTACGAGGGCCGTGAGCAGGTGGCGGCGGTGGCGCAGAAACTGGTACAGGACATTCTGGATCGCTATCGGACCGGCATCGCCGTCAGCCGGGTGACCATGCAAAACGCCCAGCCGCCGGAGCAGGTCCAGGCGGCATTCGACGACGCAGTCAAAGCGAAGCAGGATCTGGAGCGGCAGAAGAACGAGGGCCAGGCCTATTTCAACGACGTCGTGCCCAAGGCGCGGGGCGCAGCCTCGCGCCTGACCGAGGAAGCGCAAGGCTACCGCCAGCGCGTGCTCGCCAACGCCGAGGGTGAGGCGAGCCGCTTCAAGCAGGTGCTGGCCGAATACGACAAGGCGCCACAGGTCATGCGCGAGCGCATGTACATCGAGACGGTGCAACAGATCATGGCCAGCACCAGCAAGATCCTGCTCGATGCCAAGGGCGGCGGCAACCTGCTGTACCTGCCGCTGGACAAGATCATGCAGATGTCGGCGGACGCATCGCACGAAACGACCACGCCCTCTTCGAAGCAGACTCTGATCGATCCGACGCCGAATCCGGATGCGGCCGCGCGTTCGCGCGACGCGCTTCGCAGTCGCGAACGGGAGAGCCGGCCATGAACAATCGCATGGGAATCGTGCTCGCCGGCGTGCTGGCCGCAGTAGTGCTGGCGAGCATGGCGCTTTTCACCGTGGACCAGCGCGAGCGCGCCATCGTGTTCCAGTTGGGCGAGGTGAAGGAAGTCATCATCACCCCCGGACTTCATTTCAAGTGGCCCTTCATCCAGAACGTGCGCTACTTCGACGCACGCATCCTCACGCTGGATACGCCCGACGCCGAGCGCTACATCACCTCGGAGAAGAAAAACCTGCTGGTGGACACGTTCGTAAAATGGAAAATCAGCGACGCCCGCCAGTACTACATCAGCGTCGGCGACGAGGTGCAGGCGCAGACGCGCATTTCGCAGACCGTCAATGCCACGCTGCGCGAGGAGTTCGGCAAGCGCACGGTGCACGAGGTGGTGTCGGAGGATCGTGACGAGATCATGAGAATCGTGCGCGAGCGCGCCAACCTGGACGCGAAAAAAATAGGCGTCGAGATCATCGACGTGCGCTTAAAACGCGTGGACCTGCCGCAGGAGGTGAGCGAGTCGGTCTACAAGCGCATGGATGCCGAGAGAAAGAGCGTGGCCAACCAGCTGCGTTCCGAAGGTTCGAGCGAGGCCGAACGCATCCGCGCCGGGGCGGACAAGGAGCGCGAGGTGATCATCGCCAACGCCTACAAGGAAGCGCAGCGCGTCAAGGGCGACGGAGACGCCAAGGCGGCGGCGGCATACGCGCAGGCATTCGGCCAGAACCCCGAGTTCTACGCCTTCTACCGCAGCCTCGAAGCCTACCGCTCGAGCTTCAAGAACCGCAGCGACGTGCTGGTGCTGGAGCCGAATTCGGAGTTCTTTAGGTACCTCAAAGGCCCCGGCAAAGGCAGCAAGTAGCGTTGACGGGAGAGCCGGGGATGGCGACCACTTTCCTTATGGCATTTGCGCTGATGCTGGTGATTGAGGGCATCCTGCCGTTCCTGTTTCCGGCGCAGTGGCGCGAGACCTTTCGCCGCGTCACCCGGTTCAGCGACGGGCAGATCCGGTTTTTCGGCCTGACGTCGATGCTCGCGGGTCTGCTGCTGCTGTTTCTTGCGAAGTGACAAGAGAGGAGGAAGGAGTAAGACATGAAACGATGCCGCTGTTTTGAGTACACGCCGTCTCTCTCCTGTTCCCTCTCATCTGCCGCCGCCTGCAACCATGCGTAACTGGGTCCTGCCCGAATACATCGAGGACATCCTGCCGCCCGAAGCGCGCGGGATCGAATCGTTGCGCGCGCGGCTGCTGGAGCTGTTCCGCGTCCATGGCTACGAGCTGGTCATGCCGCCGCTGCTCGAGTACACCGAGTCGCTCCTGACCGGCACCGGCCACGACATGGACCTGCGCACGTTCAAGCTGGTGGATCAGTTGTCCGGACGCACCATGGGCCTCAGAGCCGACATCACGCCGCAAGTGGCCCGAATCGATGCGCATTTGCTCAATCGCGTGGGTGTGACCCGTCTTTGCTACTGCGGCCCGGTAATGCACACCCTGCCCGCCGGGCTGGCCCTGACGCGCGAGCCGCTGCAGATCGGTGCCGAGATCTACGGTCACGGCGGCATCGAGAGCGACCTGGAAATACAGCGGCTGCTGCTGCAGGCGCTGAAGCTGTGCAAGTTGTCCGACGTGCGCCTGGACATCGGTCACGTGGCGGTGTTTCGCGCGCTGGCGCAGCGCGCAGACCTCAGCGCCGGACTGGAGGCCGAACTGTTCGCCGCGCTTCAGGCCAAGGACGTTTCGGCTTTGCGCGACTTGACCAAGGGCATGGGCACGGCGGCTCGCGCCGCAATCCTGCTGCTGCCGGAACTGTACGGGGGCCGCGAAGCGATTGCGCGCGCCAGGCGCGAGCTGCCGCAACACGCGGCGATCAGGCGCGCGCTGGCCGACCTGGATCGCCTGACGGCGATGCGAGGCATTCCGGTGAGTGTCGATCTCGCCGACTTGCGCGGCTATCACTATCACAGCGGCGTCACTTTTGCGGTGTACTGTGCCGGGCTGCCCGGCGCTATCGCTCTGGGCGGGCGTTACGACGGTGTCGGCAGGGCTTTCGGCCGGGCCCGGCCGGCCACCGGTTTTACGCTTTATCTGAGGGAGCTGGCGCGTATTGCCCCGGCCGAACCGGACCCCAATTGCATTCGCGCGCCTGCATTGAGTGAGCCTGCCCTCGATGCCGCCATGGTGCGCTTGCGCGCAAGGGGCGAGGTGGTAATTCAGGAACTCACCGGGCGCGGCAACGACGGCGGCGGACGCTGCCGGCGGCAACTGGTCAGGCAGAAGGGCCGGTGGCAGGTAAGAAAGACATAAAGCTGCAATGTGGCGCGCTTATTCGCGTTCATCCGCAGCATGCGAAACTCTAGCTTTCTTGGACTGAGCATGGCAAAGAACGTGGTAGTGATCGGCACCCAGTGGGGTGACGAGGGCAAAGGCAAAGCCGTCGACTGGCTCACCGACCATGCCGATGGCGTGGTGCGTTTCCAGGGCGGACACAACGCCGGCCATACGCTGGTGATCAACGGCAGGAAGACGATTCTGCGGCTGATTCCTTCAGGCATCCTGCGCGAGGGCATCGTCTGCTACATCGGCAACGGCGTGGTGCTGTCTCCGTCCGCCTTGTTGGAGGAAATCGCGGAACTGGAAGCGGCCGGAGTCGAAGTGGCGAGCCGGATGCGCATCTCCGGCGCCTGCCCCCTGATCCTGCCGTATCACGCGGCCATCGACCAGGCGCGCGAAACGGCCAAGGGTGAGAGCAAGATCGGGACTACGGGACGCGGCATCGGCCCGGCCTACGAGGACAAGGTCGCGCGGCGCGCCATCCGGCTGCAGGACTTGTTCAATCCGCAACGCTTTGCCGAAAAGCTGCGCGAGGTGCTCGATTTCCATAATTTCGTGCTGCAGCATTATCTCAAGGCGCAGCCGGTGGATTTTCAGAAGATCCACGACGCTACCCTGGGCTTTGCGCCGCGCCTGGCGCCGATGGTGGCCGACGTCTCCTCGGAACTGCACCGCGCAGCGGCTGCGGGGAACAACCTGCTGTTCGAGGGCGCGCAGGGTTCGCTCCTTGACGTCGACCACGGCACCTATCCTTTCGTCACCTCGAGCAGTTGCGTCGCGGGTGCCGCATCCGGCGGCGCTGGAGTAGGTCCGCAGATGCTGCACTATGTGCTCGGCGTCGCCAAGGCGTATTCGACCCGGGTCGGCGGCGGGCCGTTCCCGACCGAACTCGAGGACGCCGTGGGCGAACGGCTGCGGCAGAAAGGCAATGAATTCGGCTCGGTCACCGGCAGGCCGCGCCGCTGCGGCTGGTTCGATGCCGCAGTGCTCAAGCGTTCGATCCAGATCAACGGCGTGTCCGGATTGTGCATCACCAAGCTCGATGTGCTCGATGGCATGGAGCGGATCAAGCTGGGAGTCGGTTACCGCGCCGGTGGCGCGACCCTGGATATTTTTCCCGCGGGTGCGGATGCCGCCAACGAGTGCGTGCCGGTGTACGAAGAGTTGCCGGGGTGGTCCGAGAGCACGCTAGGGGCGAAACGGCTCGATGCGCTGCCTGCAAACGCGCGCGCCTACCTTGCCCGGCTGGAGCAGATCTGCGGCGTTCCGATAGCCATGATTTCGACCGGTCCGGAGCGCCAGGAGACCATCGTCATAAGGCATCCGTTCGAGTAGAACCTGAACACGCTCGCGTTCCAGATCCGGGATGCGGCAGAAGGCATGAGCGCATTCATGGAAAAACGCAAAGCCCGGTTCGAGGATCGCTGACCGGCCGCCGCCGACTGGCGCGCTAGCCGCCGCCGAAGATCGGGCCGGGGCTGACGCTTGCTGTCTTCATCGCATTTGCGGAAATAAGACCAGGCCGTTCTCGCCTTTCAACTGCTCGTGGCGCAAGCCGGCCGGCCAAGTGCGATAAAATAGTCGCCATGAACCTCTCGCCCGAACGGAAAGACTACACGGAAATCGACGAACTGCTGCGCATCGCCGTGGGCTGCGCCCTTGCTACCACCGACTTCGAGGCGGCACTGAAAAGTTATCGCAAGCTGTTGCCTATGGTGGCGCCGTCCCTGGTCGCGCAAATGCCTCCGCACGAGGACGCGCAGCGCGCGTTGGCGTATTCGACGTTGCGCGAAGTATGGAACCGGGTACCGCGTCCCGATCACGACTGGCGGCCACGGCCGCTGCCCAAGCCGGAACGCAATGGTCCCTGCCCCTGCGGCTCGGGGCACAAATACAAGCAATGCTGCGGGCCCCTGGCCGGCGCGTCGCCTTTCGGCGGAGAAGGTTTGAGCCTGTTGTCCTATGTCCTGGAGCGCTTTCCGATGGCCCAGTACAAAAATCTACCGTTCAATAAGCTGTCAGCGGAAGAACTGGGGCATGTCGCCTCGCAGTGGATGGAGCAGGGTCGCTACGACCAAGCAGTGCAATTGCTCAAACCGCTGCTTGCCGACCCAGCGAAGCTCGACGCGCGCCATGAGTATGCCTTCGACATGTTGTGCGACGCCTATCTCGATCTCGGCCACCCGGTCAAGCGTATGCGACTGGCGGAAAGCGTCATGCAAACCCCCGACCGCGTGCTGAAGAGCGCCGCCATGCACCGGCGCTGCACCATGCTGGCGGATAACGGTGAATACCCGGCCGCATGGAAGCTGTTCAAGGAGGCCCAGCGCGTCGATCCGGACAACCCGTCGTTGGCGCATCTGGAAGTGGTCCTGCTGATCAGCCAGGGCGATGTCGGAGAGGCGCAGGAACGAGCCCGCTTCTGGGCGATGCGGCTGAAAAAGCTCGGCTACGGCGGCGAGAAGATCGTCGACTTGATGGAAGAGATCGCGAAAGACCCGCGCGCCTTTATCGAGGCGATGGACCTTGGTGCGAATATTGAGGAGTTGGATGAGGATATTGAGGAGTTGGATGATCAGTCGCTGTTGCAACTGGTCAGTCTGGTCGAGGTACTCCCGGCGCCGGCCTGCCATTACCGCTTGCAGCCACGGGCAGGCGATGCCGGGCCGCTTGAAGCCGACGCGGAACTTGTCGCCATCGAAACCGGGTGGCGCGACGTGTTCATGGCGGGAGACGATCCGGATGGCGACGGCGGCAATCCATGGGCCGACACCACCTGGCTGGATTGGCTCGCCGGGCATCCGCTCGCCTGGCACAGCTTCGTCATTCTTGAAGATCTGCTGATGTCGATCGGCGATGTGCCGGTCGACGACGGCCATCTGGATGACCAACTGGACGCGCTCGAAGACGCGCTGCTTGATCGCGCGCTCGCCCTGTTGCGCCTCAACCTCGGCGAAAACGAAGCCGACGCCTGCAAACTGGAATGGGGCTGGATCGAAAACCGTCCGGCGCTCCGCCTTTTGGGTCAAGCGATCGATCTGTCGGGGGACACGGCCGAGGAATTGCCGCTGCTGGAATGGCTGGTGCTGACCCTGAATCCGAACGACAACCAGGGCCTGCGCGAGCGGCTCGTCCATGTCTATGCCGGCAGCGGGCGCGCCGCCGACGCGCTGGCGGTTTGCGAGCGCTATCCCAACGATATGCTCGGCGCAATGATTTACGGCCGCGTCCTTGCACTCCACTTGTTGGGGCGGCGTAGCGATGCCGTGGCCGCGCTGGCGGAGGCGATGAAGCGTTCGCCGCGTATCGCGAGAATGCTGACGGCCAAGAAACCGCGCATGCCTAAATTGCAACCCGGCCTGACGACCCTAGGCGGCGAAGACGAAGCCTGGTATTACCGGCAAAGCTGGCGCGGCGTTTGGGAGAGCACTGGCGCGCTCGATTGGCTGAGGCAGGTGACGGACGTCAAGGCCTGAAGAGTGTGCCCATATTTGGGGGAAGTTGATGTCACCGCACAAGCAACATCCAATCGATAAGCAGATCACCGCGGTCGCACTTGTTCGCGAGTCGCGCGTCACACTGTCGAAGCGTGATTTCGCCGCGTTGACCAAGGCGCTAAACGGCCCGTTCAAGCCCAATCCGGCACTCAAGGGCGCACTGGCGGAGGCAGCAGCCAAAGTCCGTCGTGTTTGAAGAACAGCCGCTCGGCCAGGGTCTCCATGATCGCCATTGGCTTTATGCTGATGCTGATAGAGCCTGTCGCCCGGCATTAGGCACCATTTCTGTTCTCAAGTAATTGAAATATATAGAGATAGGTATCGTCTTTTAATTAATATAATAAGCGAATCTAGGGTGAAACATAATGTTTGTGGTCTATATACACTAGATTTTTATGACAGAATAGCCTAAGATTCGATTAACCAAATAAGCAATACTATGGTTTAGGCCTATTATGGACCCGCATAGCAACTATCGAAGCCTAGGACCCATCGAAAGCCGTGTCGTGCTGGGTCTGACCGAACAAGGCCGCCGCGAGCTGACGCGGCGGGAGGCCATGGAACAGTTTGCACTCGGCGAAAGCACCGTCAACGAAGTGCTTTCCAGTTTGGTGCGCAAAGGCTGGCTCGCCCGCGCCGGCCGCGGCAAATACCTGCTTATCCCGCCCGAGTGGGGTGCAACACCAGTGGGTGAATCGAACACGTTGGCGCTTGCCAGCCAACTCACCACGGACGGCTACATCGGTTTCTCGACTGCCGCAGCGCACTGGGGCCTGACGACGCAAATACGCAATGTGGTCTGGATCGTTACGCGCACTCATGCACGCGCGCGGCGCATCAACGACAGCGACATCCGCTTCGCGCGCCTGCCGGCAAAAGCCCTGTTCGGTTTCGAGCGGGTGCAGGTATTCGGCTACCCGGTGCCCATGAGTGATCTGGAAAAAACCGCGCTCGACTGCATCGAATATCCCGAGCGCGCCGGTAGCTTGGCCGAGGCGTCCGCCATTCTAGCCAAGGCTGCCCGCCGCTGGGATTGGGACAAGGCTGCGGATTACTTTGAGCGCCGGGGCAACACCGCGCTCATCCAGAAATTCGGTTACCTGTGCGACGCCGGCCACCTGCCCACGCCGGAAGCCATACGCGCACGACTGCATAACCGCCTGAAGTCGTCCAGCCGCACCTACCTCGTGCCACGCCGCCACAGCGACCTCTATCAAAACTACGACCGCGAGTGGGGCGTGGTCGTTAATATCGATCCGCACACGCTGTTCCAGGCCTGAACATGCTGACGCAGCCGCAACTGCAGCGCTTTGCTCACGAGTCCGGTATCAAAAACCTGGAAATCGTCGAGAAGGAAGTCGTGCTGACTTACTTCCTGCAACTGCTGTCGGAGCGCGGCTTTCTGGTGGACGTGGCATTCAAGGGCGGCACCTGCATACGCAAGACCTGGCTAGGCCCCAATGGACGCTTTTCCACCGACGTGGACTTCACGGCGATGCGCCAGTGCTCGGCGTCAACTATCCTGACCGGTCA
>JAZDIA010000065.1:0-8043 GCA_043805375.1 Pseudomonadota bacterium | reverse complement strand
CTGAAACCCGCCGGCCGGAAGCGCAAGGCCGCGTTGGGCAGCTTGAGCACGCTGTCGCGCTGGTCGGTGGTGATGCGCACATTGGCCGTCATTCCCGGCAATAACTGCAGATCGGCGTTCGCCGCCGAAATCACCACGATGTATGTGACCACGTTCTGCACCACCAGCGCTGCCTTGCGCACCTGCATGACCTTGCCGCTGAAGGTGCGGCCCGGAAACGAATCGACGGTGAAAGTCGCCTTCTGGTCGACTTTGGTGCGGCCTACATCCGCCTCGTCGATCGAGGCTTCCACTTGCATTTCGCGCAGGTTCTGCGCGATCTGGAACAGTTCGGGCGCCTGCAGGCTCGCGGCCACGGTCTGGCCGGCATCCACGCTTTTCTTGATCACCACGCCATCGACTGGTGCGCGGATGATGGTGCGGTCCAGGTCGACCCTGGCCTGGGCCAACTGCGACTCGCGCTGCTTGACTATCGCTTCCGCGTTTTTTGCCTGCGCTTCGGCCACCGCCAGCTGCGCGCGCGCCGTCTTGACCTGCTCCTCGGCGCCGTTGTAGACAGCCAGGGCTTTGTCGCGGTCGGCAGCGGAAACGAAACCTTTTTCGACCAGCATCTGCTTGCGCTCGTAGTCACGCTTGACGTCGGCCAGGTTGACCTCGGTGCGCGACACCTCGGCGCGTTGCGCGCCCACGCCCGCCATCTGCGTCAGGACCGTCGCCCTGGTCGCCTCGAGGTCGGCCATCGCCTGCCTTACCCTGAGATCGAACGACTCCGGGTCGATGCGCGCGATGACCTGGTTCTTCTTGACCATCGAGTTGAAATCGACGAAGAGTTCCTTGATCTGCCCCGAGACCTGCGACCCCACGAGCACCGATACCACCGGGTTGAGCGTCCCGGTGGCGGCTACTGCCGCCGTAATCGGCCCGCTCTCGACCTTGCCGAAGCGGTACGCCGGCTCACCGGCTTTGCTCGAGGTATAGCGGTAAACAGCGAAAGCGGCGCTCGCCAGGATAACAACGACGATGATCGAGAGCAGGGTTTTTTTCATTGGTTTAGCGCGCTAGGCACAGTAAGCGGTAAGCTTAACATGCAGGTTTGCGGCAATGCTGTTACGAAATGTTTCGGCCCATGCCCCGGTATCGCCGCCGGCGCGGATGTGCGCGGGCAACAGGCGGGCCCTATGGCTGCGGATTCATGCCTGCGGACTGAGGTAATGCCCTGACTTGCCGCCCTTTTTTTCCAGCAGCAGTACGCCCTCGATGCGCATGCCGCGGTCCACTGCCTTGCACATGTCGTAAATGGTGAGCAGGCCTACGCTCACCGCCGTCAACGCTTCCATTTCAACGCCGGTGCGGCCCAGGGTTTCCACGGTAACCGTAAGCGTGATGCCGCAGCGCTCGGCGTCGGCGTCGAAATCGAATTCGGCGCCGACCCGGGTGAGCGCCAGCGGGTGCGCTAGCGGGATCAGGTCCGCGGTGCGCTTTGCCGCCTGGATCGCGGCTACGCGCGCCACGCCCAGCACATCGCCTTTCTTTGCCGTCCCTGACTGGATCAGGCGCAGGGTTGCCGCCCGCATGCGGATGCTGCCGCGAGCGCGGGCGATGCGATGCGTTTGCGCTTTCGCGCCGACGTCGACCATGTGCGCCTGGCCGCGTGCGTCGAAATGGGTGAGTATACTTACCTTGCGCGAGGAACTTTGCTTCATGGCAGGGTATCATATCATCATGCGTATCAGCAGCTTGCTCGTGTTGTTCCTGGTGCTACAGACGTCGGCCAATGCCGATGGTCTGCCCGATCTGGGCGATACGGCGCAACTCGCGCTTACGCCGCAAATGGAACGCCGCGTCGGCGAGTCGATCATGCGCGACATCCGCCTGCACGATCCCGCCTTCGACGACGATCCGGAAGCCACTGAGTATCTCAGCGTCCTCGGTAACCGCCTGGTGTCCAACAGCCAGGACGCGCGCCAGGATTTCGAGTTTTTCCTGCTCAAGGATGCCACCCTCAACGCTTTCGCCCTGCCGGGCGGCTACATCGGCGTGCATACCGGTCTGATCGTCGGCACACAAAGCGAATCGGAACTGGCAACGGTATTGGCGCACGAAATCGCGCATGTGACTCAGCACCACGTGGCGCGCATGGCGAGCAAGGAGGGGCAGCTGTCGATGGCGATGCTGGGAGCAATGGCGGTGGCGATCCTGGCGCGCAATTCGCAGCTCGGATCGGCTGCAGCAGCCATCGGGCAGGCGAGCGTCATCACTGCGCAGATCGGTTTTACGCGTGAGTTCGAGCGCGAAGCCGACCGACTCGGCTTCCTCACCCTGGAGAAATCGGGTTTCGACGTGCACGCGATGCCGGAGTTCTTCGTGCGTCTGCAAAAAGCGGGGCGCCTGTACGAAAATAACGCGCCCGCTTATTTGCGCACTCACCCGGTTACCACCGAGCGCATCGCCGACGCGCAGAACCGGATGCAGGGGCTCGCCTACAAGCAGACGCCCGACAGCCTCGATTTCCAACTGGTGCGCGCCAAGCTGCGCGCCGACCAGGGCACGCCGCGCGAAGCTCTGGCGCAACTCGAAGGCGACCTGCGCGATAAAAAATTCAGCAATGAAATTGCGGCGCGCTATGGGTTTGCCGCGGCCTTGTTGCGCGGCAAACAGCCGGCGCGCGCGGAGGCGGAGCTCGCGCCGCTGATGACGACCACGAACCATCCCATGTTCGCAGGGCTGGCTGCACGCATCAAGCAGGACAAGGGTGACAACCAGGGCGCGGCAGACGTGATCAAGCAGGCGCTCGCGCGCTATCCCGATAACCGCGCGCTCAACTATGCCTACATCGAGGCGCTGCAGCAGCTGGCGCGGAATCGGGACGCGTTGTCGCTGCTCGACGAGCAGCTCAGGAATTATCCGCGCGACGCGCGGCTATATGCGTTGCGGGCGAAAGCCTATGCGGCTCTGGGCAAGCGGCTGGCGCAGCATCAGGCGCAGGCCGAGGCGTACGTACTCCAGGGCAGCCTGCCCGCGGCCATCGAACAGTTGCAGCTGGCGCAGAAAAGCGGCGACGGCGACTTCTATCAGCTCTCCAGCGTCGAGGCGCGCTTGCGCGATTTGCACGAGCAACTCGCGCAAGAGATGAAGCAGGCAAAAGAAAAACAGTGAGGGATGTGAGCGGAGGGGAAGCCGAGAGGGGAGCGGAGGTAGAAGTGAAAATTCGGGTCTTCTCCTCGGTCCTCACGCCTCGCCGGGCGCTTCGAAATAGGCCTCGTACAGCAGGTCGAAAGTCATCTCGGTTTCGACCAGCAGTTGGTCCTCGCTGTCGCAGCGGCGGGCCGCGCCCTGCAGCAGCGTCTGCACTCCGGCGGCTTCCGCTACCTTAGTCTCGCCCGCATTGAGCGCATGGATGAGCGTGCCGATGCGCGCGAGGCCGGTGTTGTTGTCCAGTTTGAAGCTGGCGAGCATTTCCTCGAAAGTGACCTTGTCCCTGCTGTTGCAAAACGCGGCGCCGGGGAAGGCATAGCCGACTGCGCGCGCCGGACATTCCTGGTTCTTGTCGAGCCACAACAACGTCGCTTCCGGGTCGATGAAGCGCCGGATCAGCCACGCCGAGGCCAGCTGGTCGGCCCACAGGGGTTTGCGCGTTGCCCACGCGCGCTGGAAATATTGCCTGCCGGTGGTATCGACCGTGCCGCTTTTCTTGTACGCGTCGGGGAACATCAGCGCATGCACCGCCTGCTCGGCTTCGGACAGGGCGCGCGCGGCGTGCTCCTTCGATGCCGAAGGGAAAAAATCGAGTGTGCTGATGATTTGGTACGCGCGCTTATGCTGATTGAGCAGGCGCATGATGGACACCGGGTCGGAGATGCCGAAAGCGGTTTTCAGGCTTTCCACGGTCTTGATCAACTCGTTGTACTTGTGCGTGCGGTCGAACAAGCCGAGGAACTGCTGCGTCTGTACCTCGTCCAAACTGTTTACCGAGAGCAGGTGGGCCGAGCCGTCGATGCGCGTGATGTAGTCGCTGAGGCTGGAAAGGCCGTGACGCGCGGCCGGCGTATCGGGCAACAGGAATACGCCGTCGCGTATCATCGCACAGCCAAGCGATTCGAGCGTGCGCAGCACGCGCATGCGTGCCGCCGGATCTTCCGTAGGCAGAGTGGTGATGTAGGCGAGCCAGTGCCGGGTGGCCGGTCCGGATTTGGTGCTTTCCCCGGCCATCGCTATTGACCCGGTTCCGGCCCGGCGGTGTCGCGCGCGCTCGGTGCCCGGCGGCCATCGGTTCGGGCGGCCATGTTCTTCATGCCATTCTTCCTTGGTCTGATTCCGTAAGTTTATCAAATTTGACGCCCGAATTTGGGCAAATTCAACCTCTGCGTTACAATGCCCCACGCGCTCGCGCGGCGTTCCCCGCATGCAGCGATGCTGCGCCTCTATAGAATTTGCGGAGCTGCCGTTGCAGATTGTCTGTCTTGATTTGGAAGGCGTCTTGACACCCGAGATCTGGATAGAGTTTTCGCGGCGCAGCGGCATTCCGGAACTGGCGAAAACCACCCGCGATGAGCCGGATTACGACAAGCTGATGCGCGCCCGCCTCGACATACTTGACGAGCGCGGGCTCGGCTTGCCAGACATCCAGAAAGTGATCGCCGGCATGCGCCCGCTCGAGGGCGCGCGCGAGTTTCTCGACTGGCTGCGCGCGCAATGCCAGGTGGTGATTCTGTCGGACACCTATTACCAGTTCGCCGCGCCGCTGATGCGAGCGCTCGGCTACCCGACGCTATTCTGTAACGAACTTGTAGTCGAGCCGGGCGGGCGCGTGCGCGACTACCGGCTGCGCATGAAGGAGCAGAAGCGCGTCTCGGTAAAAGCGTTCAGTGATCTGAACTTCCACACCATCGCCGTCGGCGATTCCTACAACGACACGGCCATGCTGGCCGAGGCCCATGCCGGAATCCTGTTCTGCCCGCCCGCCAACGTGGCGGCCGAGTTCCCTCAGTTCCCGCTCGCGCGCAATTACGCTGAGCTGCGCCGGGCGATCCTCGCCGCGGGCAAAGCAAGGAAACCCGATGGGAACGCGCGTCTCCGAAAAAGGGGGTCACCCATTGGGCCGAGGTGTTGATTCAAAGATCGGCGCGGCTTCGCCGCGATAGACTTGTAATGCCACTTGCCTCACGACCAGCTGATGGGTGACCCCGTTTTCTTCAGGGCTTCGACAGATCCAGCTCCGCCTGGAACTCCGATTCAACCCGCGTCAGCTTGAAACCGACCTTGCGCGAAACGTGCTGCATGGCAATGTTGTCGGCGAGGATGGTAGCGACGATGCGTTTGAGCTTTTCATCGCGTCCGATCTCTACCAGGCGGCGCAAAAGCTCGCTGCCGAAACCGTGTCCCTGACAGGCGTCGCTGACGAGAACAGCGAACTCCGCCTCCGCCGTCTGGTGCACTTTGCTCAGACGCCCGATGGCGAGAATGGCGCGCTCGCCCGTCGCGGGGTCTTTGCGCTCGACGACCAGCGCCATTTCGCGCTCGTAATCGATAAAGCACAGACGCGTCAGGCGTTCGTGTGCGACGCGCTGGTTGTACTGGAGGTGGTGGAAGTAGCGCATGTACACGCTTTGCTCCGACAGGGTCGCATGGAACTTCACCACCAGCGGCTCGTCTTCCGGGCGGATGGGGCGAATGGTGACCGGGATGCCGCTCTTCGACGACCATGCCGACGCATATTGCGCCGGGTAAGGGCGAATGGAGAGCCTGGGCAATTGGTCTTCGCCGATGTCCGGCCCATGCAAGACAATGCGCGCATCGAGCGCGATGATTCCCCCGGCGCCTGGTTCCCCCGCGTCCGGCGGCGACGCGCTCTGGGAGGGGGCCGCTAGCAGCGGGTTGATGTCGATCTCCTTGATCCAGGGCTGCTCGACGACCAGTTGGCTGAACCGCACCAGCAATCGCGCCAGCGCGGCGAGGTCGACGCTCGCGCGGCCGCGCACGCCTTTGAGCGCCTTGTAGATCGTCGTTTGTTCCATCATGCGCAGCGCCAGCGTCGTGTTGAGCGGCGGCAGGGCGAGCGCGCGGTCGCGGAACACCTCGACCAGCTGCCCACCCGCGCCGAACAGCAGCACCGCACCGAATTGCGCATCGATGCTGCTGCCGACGATCAGTTCGTAGCCCTCGAACTTGATCATCGGCTGCACGGTCACGCCGAGAAAGTGCTGGTCGCCGTGCAAACCCGGTTCGCGCACTGCCTTTGCCCCGGATTCGATCGCGCGGTAGGCGCGCCGCACCGCGTCGGCATCGGCGAGGTTCAACTGCACGCCGCCGACTTCGGTTTTGTGCGTGATCGTCTGCGAATGCAGCTTGAGTACGACGGGGTAGCCGATCGTTGCCGCGCATTTCACCGCTTCGTTTTCGCTCGCGGCAATGCGCGTCGGCACCGTCGGGATGCGATAGGCCGCGAGCATCTGCTTCGACTCGAACTCGGTCAGCAAGGTACGGCCGGATTTGCGCGCGTCGAGGATGAACTGCCGTGCCTGCTCTCGGTCCGGCGCCGCTTCCGTCTCGGTTTCCACCAGCGCCGGTGTTTCGTACAGGCCGCGCAGGTTGTAGGCGTAGCGATCCATCAGGGCGAACGTGCGCGCAGCCGTGTCCGGATAACCGAAGGTCGGTATGTTCGCCTGATTGAGAATTGCCTCGCCGGCGATGATATCCTTACCGCCCATCCAGCTCGCGAGCACCGGTTTTCCCGGGGTCACGGCGAACGCGGTCAAGCGCCTGGCCGTTTCGGTCGGATCGGTCATCGCCTGCGGCGTCAGGACCACCAGCAGCCCGTCGCTGTTCGGATCCTTGCTGGCGATCTCGAGTGCCTGCGCGTAGCGTTCCGGATCGGCGTCGCCGAGGATGTCGATCGGATTGCCGTGGCTCCAGTGCGGCGGCAGCACCTTGTCGAGTGCCTGCATCGTCGGTGCGGACAGCTCGGCCAACTCCCCGCCTAGTGCGATCAGGGTATCGGTGGCGAGCACGCCCGGTCCGCCGGCGTTGGTGACGATGGTAAGGCGCGGGCCGGACGGGCGCGGCTGTTTCGCCAGCACCTCGGCCATGTAGAACAAATCGGAGATCGCGTCGACGCGCAACACGCCGCAGCGGCGGAACACCGCGTCCAGCACGTCGTCGCTGCCGGCGAGCGCGCCGGTGTGCGAGGCGGCCGCCTTCGCCGCAGCCGCCGTGCGCCCCGCTTTGATCACGATGATCGGTTTGGTCAGCGCGACCTCGCGTGCGGCGGAGATGAAAGAGCGCGCATTGCCGATGGACTCCATGTATATCATGATGCTGTGCGTGTGCGGATCGTCGCCGAGAAAGTTGATCAGGTCGCCCCAGTCGACGTCGAGCATCGAGCCGACGGAGACGCAGGCGCTGAAGCCGACGTTTTCGCGGAAACTCCAGTCGAGTACGGCGGTGAGCAGCGCGCCGCTCTGGCTGATGAACCCGACCCTGCCGGGGCGCGCCATCGCGCTCGCAAAGGTCGCGTTCAGATGCGTCACCGGGCGCATCACACCCAGGCAATTCGGGCCGATCAGGCGCATCTTGCCGCGCGCGCTCTCGGCGATCCGCCGTTCCAGTTCGACGCCGGCTTCGCCCGCCTCTTTGAACCCGGCCGAGATGATGATCGCGCTTTTCGCTCCGGCCGCGACGCACTCGTTGACGACACCGGGAACCGTCGCAGCGGGGGTGACGATGACCGCCAGATCGATCGGCTCGGGAACGCGGGCGACGTTCGGATACGCCTTGACGCCCAGCACCTGTTTGTGCCGCTTGTTGACCGGATAAACGGTGCCGCCAAACGGGTTGCTAATCAGGTTCCACAGCAGGGTCCGCCCGACCCTGCCCTCTTTTTCAGTCGCGCCTATCACGGCGACGCTCTTTGGCGCAAAAATGGCGCGCAGCGAGTCGCGCTCGAAGTGAAGAGCGTCGAGCGTACGGTCGGCGCCTTCGGCTGGCGTGGTCGGCGTGGGTTTCATTTTCTTTCCTTTTGGATCATTCAACCTGGAGGCCATTGCA
>JAZDIA010000064.1:0-16494 GCA_043805375.1 Pseudomonadota bacterium | reverse complement strand
TTTTTCATAAACCCGGTTTTTTTTTTTCGGTGGTTTTTTACCCTAACAAAAACGGGGTTGGGCGCGCGCGGCGCCCAACGGCCACGCTTCAGGAATCAAATCCCCGCGGCGCGGTTCAGGGTGGCAAGGAAGCGATCGGCCGGCTGGTAACCGATCACGCGCAGTTCCGGGATTTCCCTGCCCTGACGGTCGAAGAAAATGATGCCGGGTGGGCCGAACAGTTTGAAGCGCTTGAGCAGGGCCTTGTCCTCGGCTGAATTGGCGGTGACGTCCGCCTGCAACAGCAACATCCCCTCGAGTTTCGCCTTCACCTGGGGGGCAGTGAAAGTGAACGCCTCCATTTCCTTGCACGATACGCACCAGTCGGCGTAGAAATCGAGCATCACCGGTTTGCCGGCGGCTGCAAGCTGCGCTTCGAGCTCGGCCAGGTTTCTCACGCGCGTGAAACGCACTTCGCGCGCCACGCGCTCGCCGCCGGCGAATAGACCGGCGAGCGGCCGCAGCACGTCGCGGCTGCCCGAAAGCGCGCCGAACGCGAGCGCCGCGCCGGCAAGCAAAGCGAGAAAACCCACGCCTTTCCACAGGCGCGCGGCGGTCCCGGCCTCGGGCGGCAGTGGGTCGATCGCACGCAGCAGCATGGCCGAGCCGACGAGGAGCGCCGCCCAGGCCAGCAACTGCACCGCCGGCGGCAACACCGGCGATACGATCCAGATCGCCACGGCCAGCAGCAGCACGCCGAAAAAATGTTTCACCGACCGCATCCAGTGGCCGCACTTGGGCAGGTACGCGCCCTCGAATACGCCGACGAGGATGAGCGGCACGCCCATACCGATCGACATGGCAAATAGCGCGATGCCCCCCAGCGCCACGTCGCGCGTCTGGCTGATGTAGAGCAGCGCGCCCGCGAGCGGCGCGACCACGCAGGGGCTGACGATGGCCGCGGAAAAAACGCCCATCAGCACCACCGCGCCGAAGTGTCCGCCCTTGAGCCGGCTACCGGTCTCGGTGATCTTCGCGTGAAACCCGGAAGGCAGTTGCAGTTCGTAAAAGCCGAACATCGATAGCGAGAGCAGTACGAACACCGCGGCGAAGGCGAACAGCGCCCAGGGATTTTGCAGCGCCGCGGACAACAGGCTGCCCGATAGCGCCGCGCCGATGCCGATCGCGGTATAGGTGACGGACATACCGAGCACATAGGCGGCGGACAGTATGAATGCGCGCGCGCGCGTGGCGTTGCGGCCCTCGCCGACAATGATGCCGGACAGGATCGGAATCATCGGCAACACGCAAGGGGTGAAAGTAAGCAGGATGCCGGCACCGAAGAAAGCGACGACAATCAGCCACAGGCTGCCCGAGGCGAGCAGGTTCTCGAAATGCGCTTCATCGCCGAGCACGCCGCTCGCACTGGCGGCGGCCGGGGTGAACGGTGCAGTCGCCGAGGCCAGGGGCGCGGCGAGCGCGATCTCGGCGGTCTGCACTTGCGCTACGTAGCATACGCCGACGTCCGCGCAGCCTTGCGAGGTGACGACCAGCTTGAGTTTGTCCGCAGCTGCCTCGCGCGTGAACTGCAGGCGGATGCGCACTTCCTTGCGGTAGGTCTCGACCTTGCCGAAAAATTCGTCGTTGTGGACCTCGCCTTTGGGGAACTGCGCCGTGCCCAGTTTCACGCTGGCCGGCTCGAGAGCGAATTTGAACTTGTCGCGGTACATGTAATAGCCGTCGGCGATGCGGTAGCGCACCTCGAGCGTGCTCGCATCCAGTGCCTGCGTCGAAAACTTGAATGCCACCGCCGGGTCGAGCAGTTCCTGCGCGGCGGCAAGCCCGTGCAGCGAGAGCGCGAGCAGCAGGGCAATGATCCGGTACAGCTTGGTGCGCATGGTGAGGTCAGTCCCGCTCGTCGTTGCTCTGCGTTTCGGCTTCGACCCACTGCAGATACGCCGGCAGGCCGCGAACCACTGAGACCGCGATGATCTCCGGGAGTTCATACGGATGGTTGGCGCGGATCGACGCTTCCAACTCCGCGTAGCGTTCGGCCACGGTCTTGATCAACAGCGGATGCTCCTCGTTACGCTGGATTTTCCCCTGCCAGCGATACACCGAACTGCAGGGGGCGAGAATGTTGACGCATGCAGCGAGCCGCCGCTCGATCAGCAGGGCGGCGAGTTTTTCGGCGCTTTCGCGGTCCGGCAGGTTTGTGACGACGAGCAGGCTGTCCATCGATTCAGTCCGAGTTCAGCCCGGGTTCAGTTCGGCACGACCGGCGGCACACCCTCGTAGACGCTCGGGTAGCGCAGGCGCACGCCCAACTCGGCTTTCATGCGCGTATTGATGAGACGTCGAGATTCGCGCATGAACGACAGCAAGCCCTCGGCAATGGCGCCCGCCTCGGCCGCCGTGCGCGCGATCCGCGGCGGGCGCGGCAGCCGGGCGCGGTCGGCCACGAGATCGAAGTAATCGCCCATCTTAATTTCGCCATCGTCGCTCGCATTGTAGGCGCGGCCGGCCGCGCCGCGTTCGAGCGCCACTTGGCATATTGCGGCGAGATCGTCGGCATGCACATGGTTGGTATAGACGTCGTCCTCGGCACGCAATACCGGCGCGCCGCGCTTGAGCAGCGCGAGCGGCAAGCGCTTGGCCGCATAAATCCCGGGCACACGCAGGATGATCACGGCCACGCCGCTTTGTTCGCCCCAGGCAAGGAGTGAGCGCTCGGCGTCGGCCCGGCGCGCCGCACGCACCGTCTGCGGCGCGAGCGGCCGCGTCTCGTCAACCCAGGCCCCGCCGCAATCGCCGTAGACGCCGCTGGTGCTGATGTAGACCAAACGCTCGGGCGGCCGCGCCGAGAGCGCGGCGATCAGGTTGGCGCTGCGTTGGTCCCGCTCGCCGTTGTCTGCGGGCGGCGCCAGATGCAATACCAGGTCCGAACCTGCGGCCAAAGCCTGCAGCGTTGCCGGACTATCGAGATCGCCCGTGAGCGCTGCCGCGCCGAGCGCGGCGATGCGCTCGGCGTTCGCCTGACTGCGAACCAGGCCGAACACCTGGTAAGTGCGCGCAAGTTGCGGCAGGGCGCGCAACGCGATATCGCCGCAACCAACGATAAGCAGCTTCTTCATAGTAAAATTGTACCCGCTCTCGTCACGGTAGTATTGCCTGTGTCACATCAGGTCACCATCCAGCCCAGCGGCCACGGCTTCCATGTCCAGCCCGACGAAACCGTGCTCGTCGCCGCGCGGCGCGCCGGTGGTGACCGAAGCGGCGCGGCGCGATTTCAGCGCGCACTGCGCGTTGCCGCCGGAGAAGTTCTATGCCGACTCGTTCACCACCGAGGCCGACCTCGCCAAGGTGAAGTGAACGCGGGATCGGGTTGCTCCACCAGCCTAAAGCCTATTCGGCTTCGCCCAGGTAGGCGGCACGCACTTTCGGATCGACGAGCAGGTCGCGCGCCGGTCCTGAAAGCGTGATCAACCCGGTTTCCATCACGTAGCCGCGGCTGCTTACCTCCAGTGCGAGCCTGGCATTCTGCTCCACCAGCAGAATGGTCACGCCTTCCTTCGCCACTGCCAGTATGGTCTCGAAAATCTTCTGCACCATGAGTGGCGCCAGTCCCATGCTCGGCTCGTCCAGCAACAGCAGTTTTGGCCGGCTCATCAGCGCGCGGCCGATAGCGAGCATCTGCTGTTCGCCGCCGGAGAGCGTGCCGGCAGACTGGCCGCGCCGCGCCGCCAGCCAAGGGAACAGGTTGAACGCGCGCGCCAGGTCAATTTTGACCGCCGCGGCATCGTTGCGCACATAGGCGCCCATGGCGAGGTTTTCTTCTACTGTGAGCTGACCGAACACGCCGCGCCCCTCCGGCACCAGCGCCAGGCCACGACGCACCAACTCGAACGCGCGCGTGCCACCGATCGGCGCACCGTCATAGCGGATCGCTTCTGCTGCGACCGGTAACAATCCGGCAATGGCCTTGAGCGTGCTGGTTTTGCCGGCACCGTTGGCGCCGATCAAGCACACCATCTCCCCCTTGGCGACGCAGAGGTCTATGCCCTTGACCGCCGCGATGCCACCATAGGAAACCTCGAGACGCTGCAGTTGCAATAGATTCATGCCGTCGCAGCAGCGCCGACACCGACGCCCCCCAAATACGCCTCGATCACATGCGGATCACGCTGCACCTCGGGCGGCGGGCCTTCGGCAATTTTCCGGCCGTAATCGAGCACCAGCACCCGGTCGCACAAACCCATCACCAGTTTCATATCGTGCTCGATCAAGAGGATGGTGATGCCGTCGGCGCGCACGCGCAGGAGCAGTTTTTTCAGCTCCAGCGTCTCGGTTGCGTTCATGCCGGCGGCCGGCTCGTCCAGCGCCAGCAGTTTCGGCTCGGTGGCGAGCGCACGCGCTATCTCCAGCCGCCGCTGGTCGCCGTAAGGAAGCTGCCGCGCGACATCGTTGGCTCGCGCCGCGATGCCGACGTAGGCGAGTAGTTCGAGCGCTCGTTTCGCGATCATCGCTTCTTCTTCGAGGGTGGCACGGGTGCGCAGGATCGCGCCGAACACGCCGGCGCGGGTACGCACGTGGCGTCCTATCATCACGTTGTCCAGGGCGGAGAGGTTACCGAACAGGCGAACATTCTGGAACGTGCGGGCGATGCCGCGCGCCGCGATTTGGTCGGGTCTGAGCCCGGAGAGCGCCTCGCCGCCAAAGCGAAAGCCGCCCGCGTCGGCTGCGTAGATGCCGGTGAGCACATTAAACAGTGTGGTCTTGCCGGCGCCATTGGGGCCGATCAGCCCGTAGATTTCGGCGCGATTGATGCTGAATTCGACCGCGGCCAGCGCCAGCACGCCGCCAAAGCGCTTGTCCAGTCCGGCGCATTCGAGCAAGGCTGCGTTCATTCCGCCTCCGATCCATTGTAGTGGTTCGAGCGATGCTGCTGTCGGCGTCCGGCGGCAATCGCGGTCGGTCGCATCCGCGCAAGGCGGGGCCCCTGCTCGTAAGCTCATGCCGCCGCTCTCGCCAACTCGCGTTTTCTTACCGCCGAGGGCAGCAGGCCCGCCGGCCGGTACAGCATCATCAGCACCAACGCCAGGCCGAACAGCAGCATGCGAATCACTTCCGGCTCGATGATCGATCTACCGAACAGCGATTTCTGCAGCGGTTCGACCGTATAACGCAGCAGTTCGGGCACGAAAGAAAGCAACACGGCGCCCAGCACCACCCCCCAGATATTGCCCATGCCGCCCAGCACCACCATGGACAGCACCATCACGGATTCGACCAGGACGAAGCTCTCCGGGCTGATGAAGCCCTGGATGGCGGCGAACATGCCGCCGGCGACGCCGCCGAAGGAAGCACCCATGGCGAAAGCGAGCAGCTTGATGCTGGTGGTGTTGATGCCCATCGCCCGTGCCGCGATCTCATCTTCGCGCACCGCCTCCCAGGCGCGGCCGATGCGCGAGTGCTGCAGCCGCAGGTTGACCACGATCACCAGCAGCAACAGCAAGAGCAACATATAGTAGTACTTGATCGGACCGGAAAACACGAGGCCGAGCATGGTCTCCGTCTGGCTGAAATTGAAAGAGCCGAAACGGAACGGGTCGATGCGCGAGATGCCCTGCGGGCCGTTGGTTATATTGACCGGCTGCGACAGGTTGTTCAGAAAAATGCGCACGATCTCGCCGAAGCCGAGCGTTACGATGGCGAGGTAATCGCCGCGTAATTTGAGCGTGGGCGCGCCCAGCAGCACGCCGAACAGGCAGGCGACGAGCGCGCCCATGGGCAGGATGACCCAAAACGGCAGGTGCAGATTGAAATGCGGCGAGGCGAGCAGGGCGTAGACATACGCGCCCACCGCATAGAAGGCGATGTATCCCAGGTCGAGCAGCCCGGCGAAGCCGACGACGATGTTCAAGCCGAGCGACAGGAACACGAACAAAATGGCGAGGTTGGCAATGCGCACCCAGGCCGTCCCCGCCGATGCAAGTGCGAACGGCAGCCCGATCAGCGCGAGCGCGATCAGCGCGACACCAATCCACTTCGCTTGCGGTCCGACGAAAATATTCACCCCGCGCATCCCGCCCCGCGTCTCGTGTCTCGCGCCTTGTGCTTCAAGCCCTGTCTCCTACCCGCTCTCCGAGCAATCCGGAGGGCCGCAACACCAGCACCGCGATCAGCACCAGGAAGGCGAATACGTCCTGGTAATTGCTGCCGAAAATGTTATTGGTCAAATCGCCGATATAACCTGCGGCCAGAGCCTCGACAACGCCAAGGAGAATGCCGCCCAGCATCGCCCCTGCCAGGTTACCGATGCCGCCCAGCACGGCAGCCGAAAACGCTTTCAGCCCCAGGAGCGAACCCATGCTGTAGTGGGCGATGCCGTAATAGGTGCCGACCATCACGCCGGCGACCGCGCCCAGGGCCGCGCCGACGATGAAGGTGAAAGCGATGATGCGGTCGATGTCTATGCCCATTAGGCCCGCCACCTGCGGGTTCTGCGAAGTCGCGCGCATGGCGATGCCGAGCTTGGTGCGGTACACCATCAGCGTCAACCCGCCCATCATCATCACCGAAGTCAGGATGATGGCGATCTGCACCCCGGTGATGATGGCCCCGCCGACCTCGAAGCTGGCGAGCGGGATGATCTGCGGAAAAGCAAGCGGGTTGCGACTCCAGACAAGCAGCGCCAGATGCTGCAGGATGATGGAGATGCCGATGGCGGTGATCAGCGGCGCGAGCCGCGGCGCGCCGCGCAACGGGCGGTAGGCGATGCGCTCCATGGCATAGCCCACCAGCATGCATACCGGGACTGCGGCCAGTATCCCGGCAAACACGATCAGCACCGGCGGCAGCGCCGTTCCGGCGAGCGCCGTGATCACCGAGAGCGCGACCATCGCGCCTATCATCACCACCTCGCCATGGGCGAAGTTGATCAGCTGGATGATGCCGTACACCATGGTGTAGCCCAGCGCGACGACCGCATAGACGCTGCCCAGGGTGAGTCCGTTGATAATCTGCTGCAGGAAGATGTCCATGCCTGGGCGAATTTAATCGCAAAGGCGCGAAGAACGCAAAGCACGCCTGTTCGAGGCCGGCCGCAGCCGCCCGCAGGCATAAAAAAGGCGCACGCAGGCGCCGTATTTCTGCGGGAGGAGCGAGAAGCGCCCGCAAACGCTTACTTTTTCGCCGGTTCCGCTGCCGCCGGCTCGCCTGCCTTGAGGAAGTCCTCGAACTTGATGGTCTTGCCGCTCTTGATGATCGCGATCGGTTCGATCTTACCCCCCTTCATGGTGAAGATCGTCATCTCGGCATCTTCGCGGTCGCCTTTGTCGTCGAACTCGATCTTGCCGCTCGCGCCCTCATAGCCGATCTTGGCGAGTTCGGTCAGGTATTTCGCCGGATCGGGCGAGTTCGCCTTCTTCATCGCCTCGATCATCAGGTTGGCGGCGTCGTAAGTGAATGGTGCGTACAGGATGGGTTCGATGTTGAATTTCGCCCTGTAGGCGTCAAGAAACTTCTTGTTCGCGGCCTGGACCGGGAGGCCGGCCTGCGAGCAGAGCAGTCCTTCCGCGGCATCGCCGGCGAGCTCCTTCATCTTGTCGGTGCAGGCGCCGTCGCCGAACGCGAACACAGCCTTGATGCCGAGCTCGCGCCCCTGCTTCAGCAGCGGGCCGCCGGTGGCGTCCATGCCGCCATAGAACACCACGTCCGGTTTCTTGCCCTTGATCTTGGTCAGGATGGCCTTGAAGTCGGCGGTCTTGTCCGTGCCCTTCTCGCGCGGCAGGACTTTGACGCCAGCCGCTTTCAGGGTTTTCTCGACCTCGCTCGCCAGGCCATCGCCGTAAGCCGTGGCGTCATCGATCACCGCCGCGGTCTTGGGTTTAATTTCGCTAAGCAGGTATCTGGCGATCGCCGGTCCCTGCTGATCGTCGCGGCCGACAACGCGAAATACGGTCTGGAAGCCTTGCTGCGTCAACTGGGGATTGGTCGACGAACCGCTGATCATCGGAATGCCCGCCTGATTGTAAATGGCCGAGGCCGGGATGGACACACCCGAGTTCAGGTGGCCGACCACACCGATGACCTTGGCGTCGACCAGTTTCTGCGCCACCGTGGTGCCTACCTTGGGGTCGGCCTGGTCATCTTCGGCGACCAGTTCCAGCTTGACGGTCTTGCCCTCCAGCTTTAGGCCCTTGGCATTAGCCTCGTCAACGGCCAGGCGCGCCCCGTTCTCATTATCCTTGCCCAGGTGCGCGATTCCGCCGGTGAGCGGGCCGACATGGCCAAGCTTGACCACCATCGGCGGCGGCGGGGACGGGGGCGCGGCCACCACCGGTTCGGGTTTTTTCTGTTCACCGCAAGCGCCGAGCGTGAGCGCCGCGACTGCGGCGAATACAGCCAGGCTGAACTGTATGCGTTGCATGGAAGTCCCCCGGGGAAATAGCAGAGATATTCTAACACTGGCCGCTCTTGCCGGCCTGTCCCGGGGCGCAAGAAAAGCCGGCGCGAGGCCGGCTTTTCTTGCGCTGCTCGAGCGTCTACTACTTGGTGGACAACACCCATGTCACCATGGTCTTGATGTCCGCATCCGGCACCGATGCGTTGGGGGGCATCGGAATCTGGCCCCATGCGCCCGAGCCGCCGTTCTTGATCTTGGCGATCAGCTTCGCTTCGGCGCCGGCGTCGGCCTTGTACTTGGCCGCGACCTCCGCATAAGACGGTCCGATCAGCTTCTTGTCCACGGCGTGGCAGGCGAGGCAGTTGTATTTTTTTGCCAAAGCTTCCGAAGCGAGCGCATTGCCTGCGCTGGCGAGCAGCCCGGCCGAAACGAATAAACAGGCGACTAGGGTTTTCACTAATTACTCCTTGGGAAAGTATTTGGGGGCGCCACAATGCCGTATGCTACCCGATTTCACGTATTTTGAGCAGACCCAGCAGCATTTCCAGCTTATCCACGGGCCGCAGGCAAGTAACGCCCTGACATACCCAGGCGTTGACAGCGCCGGGCATAACGGGCTTGGCCAACAACGGCGACAGGCCCGCGACGTCCCCGGAAACCGCGACGATCAGCGTGGCCGGCAGGTAGCGCTGGCCCAGGACTTGCTGCCACTCGCGCAGCTTCGAGGGCGGCCCGCGCAGCACAACCACCCGCGGCGGCTCGATCGCCTCTTCCAGAGCCATCAGCAGGCTGGTGTAGCCGTTGGGATGCTGCGCCAGCGCCGAGTAAAACAGTTGCAGCGTGCGCTCGGCCGCATCGAGGTAGCGCGACTCGCCGGTAATATGGCCCAGCCGCTGCAGGGCGAGCGCCGCCACTCCGTTGCCCGAGGGCGTGGCGCTGTCATAGCCGGGTTTGGGCCGATGGATCAGCTTTTCATGATCGTGGCTGGTGAAAAAGAACCCGCCCGGCCCCGGGTCGTAGAACTGCTCCAGCAGTGCCTCGGCCAGATCTTCGGCAAATTCGAGGTCCCGGCTCTGAAAATCGGTCTGCATGAGTTCGATCAGGGCGGCGAGCAGGAAGGCGTAATCATCGAGATAGGCGTTCAGATGCGCGCGGCCATCCTTGCAGGTGGCGAGCAGGCGCGCGCGCGCCGAACCCGCTTCCTCCCGCCACAGCGTGGCGCGGATGAAATCCAGCGCAGCGCGTGCCGAGGCCAGCCACTCCGGGCGCCCGAATACTCGCGCCGCGCGGGCCATGCCAGCTATCATCAACGCATTCCAACTGGTCAGGATTTTCTCGTCGCGTCCGGGGCGGATGCGCTGCTCGCGCGCCGCGAACAGCTTGGCGCGCGCCCGATCCAGCAGGGCGCCGCATTCCTGCGCCGGTTTTTCCAATATCGTCGCGATCTCGTCCAGCCCGCGCGCCAGATGCAGATGCCACTGCCCACCCTCGAAATTGGCCTCTTCCGTAAGCCCGTAAAAAGGCGCGCACACGGCGTATTCTTCGTCGCTGAGCAGTGCGCGCACTTGTTGCGGCGTCCACACATAGAACTTGCCTTCCTCGTGCTCCGAATCGGCGTCCAGGCTGGAGTAATAACCGCCTGCGGGAGACTGCATCTCGCGCAGGGTCCACGCCGCCGTTTCCTCGACTACTTCGGCGAACAGGGGATCGCGCGTCAACGTCCAGGCGTCGCTGTAGCGCGCGAGCAGCGGCCCGTTGTCGTAGAGCATTTTCTCGAAGTGCGGGATGAGCCAGTACGCGTCCACGCTGTAGCGGCAAAAGCCGCCGCCGAGCTGATCGTAGATGCCTCCCGCTGCCATGCGGCGGAGAGTGTGAAGTGCCATCTTGAGCGGGTCGACCTCGCTTTCCCCGTGGCTGCGGCCGGCGCTTTCGTGGATGCCGCTTGCACCTTGGTGGACGCCGCTCGCGGCGTGGCGCCGCAGGCATAGTTCCAGGTCGCTCGGATGCGGGAACTTGGGCGCCGCGCCGAAACCGCCGTAACGTGCGTCGTAGCTCACCGCCAGATTCTCGATCGCCCGGTCAATGGGGCCGGCGGAAAACTCCGAGTGGTGCGCCGGGCTCGCGGGCTCGATGCGCGCAAAGCCAGAGAGTATGGCCTTGCTTTGCTTCGCGATCTGCGATCCCTCGGATTGATAGAACTGCGCCACGCGCTCCAGCAGATCGGGAAATCCGGGCAGGCCGTAGCGCGGCGTCTTGGGGAAATAGGTGCCGCCGAAAAACGGCTCCTGCCCTGGCGTGAGGAACATCGTGAGCGGCCAGCCTCCGGTTCGCTGGCTGATCATCTGCTGCGCGAGCTGATAGATCTGGTCCAGGTCGGGACGCTCCTCGCGGTCGACCTTGATGTTGATGAAATGCCGGTTCATCAACGCCGCGACTGCGGCATCCTCGAAGGACTCGTGCGCCATCACGTGGCACCAGTGGCAGGCGGAGTAACCGATCGAAAGCAGGATCGGCTTATTCTGCGCGCGCGCCGCGTGCAGCGCCTCCTCCCCCCAGGGATACCAGTCCACCGGATTGGCGGCGTGCTGCTGCAGATAAGGACTGGTTTCGTGGATCAGGCGGTTGGGCACGGAGCGCGTCGAAGGTTACGTAAATTCACTAACCAACGCCGCTACTCGCCATCGGTAATAGCCCCTGTGCTCGCGGTCGAGACCAGTTTGATGTATTTGGCCATCACGCCGCGGGTGAAACGTGGTTTTGGCGCTTTCCATTTCTTGCGCCGCGCCGCGAGTTCCTTGGCCGTGACGTTGAGTTGAATCAGGCGCTTTTTCGCGTCGATGGTGATGGAGTCGCCCTCCTTGACGAGCGCGATCGGCCCGCCGACATAGGCTTCCGGGGCGACGTGGCCAACCACCATGCCCCAGGTGCCGCCGGAAAAACGGCCGTCGGTGATCAGACCGACCGATTCTCCCAGTCCCTGGCCGACGAGCGCGGAGGTTGGCGCCAGCATTTCCTGCATTCCCGGACCGCCCTTCGGGCCTTCGTAGCGGATCACGATTACGTCGCCCGGCTTGATGCGCTTCACCATGATCGCGTCCATGCACTTGGGCTCGGAGTCGAACACGCGCGCCGGGCCGGTGATCGACGTTTTTTTCAGTCCGGTGATCTTGGCCACGCAGCCTTCCGGCGCAAGGTTGCCCTTGAGGATGGCGAGATGGCCTTGCGCATACATGGGGTTATCCCACTGGCGGATCACGTCCTGGTCGCTGCGTGGCGCGCTCGGAATCCTCGCCAGCTCCTCGGCCATGGTGCGACCGGTGATGGTCAGGCACTCGCCGTGCAGCAGGCCATGCGTGAGCAGCATCTTGAGCACCTGCGGCACGCCGCCGGCACGATGGAAATCCACGGCCACATAGCGACCCGAGGGTTTCAGGTCGCACAGCACCGGCACCCTGCGCCGCACCCGTTCGAAATCGTCGATGCCCCACTTCACCCCCGCCGCCGATGCGATCGCCAGATAATGCAGCACGGCATTGGTCGAACCGCCGGAGGCCATCACCAGGCTGACCGCGTTTTCGATCGACTTGCGCGTGATGATTTGCCGGGGCAGTATCTGCTGGTGGATGGCGTTGACCAGCACGGTGGCGGAATCCGAGGCCGATACGGCCTTCTCCGCGTCGGGTGAGGCCATCTGCGAGGAGCCCAGAAGGCTCATGCCCAGCGCCTCGAACGAAGAGGACATGGTGTTGGCGGTGAACATGCCGCCGCAGGCGCCGACCGTGGGACAGGCATTCTTCTCGATGCCGACGAAATCGTCCTTGCTCATCTTGCCGGCAGCGTAGGCGCCGACCGCCTCGAACGCGCTGACGATGGTGAGGTCCTGCCCCTTCCACTTGCCCGGCTTGATGGTACCGGCATAGACGAAGATGCCGGGCACGTTCATGCGCGCGATGGCCATCACGCCGCCGGGCATGTTCTTGTCGCAGCCGCCGCATACCAGCACGCCGTCCATCGCCTGGCCGTTGACCGCGGTTTCGATGCAGTCGGCGATCACCTCGCGCGAAACCAAGCTGTATTTCATCGCCTCGGTGCCCATGCTGATGCCGTCGGTGACCGTGGGAAAGCCGAACACCTGCGGCTTGGCGCCGGCGGCTTCGAGCGCCGCCATGGCGCGATCGACCAGCGGCTGGATGCCGGCATTGCACGGATTCATGGTCGAATGGCCGTTGGCCACGCCGACGATCGGCTTGTCGAAATCGCCGTCGCCGAAACCCACGGCGCGCAGCATGGCGCGGTTGGGCGAGCGGGCGACGCCCTGGGTGATGAGGCTGCTTCTGCGGTTATCGGCCATGAGGTTCTCCTTCGTTTTTGAAATTCGGGGGGCTGCATTCCCATGCCACCGCAGCCCGCCCGGCAAAGCCGAGCGGCAATCAGCCTTCTAGTCGAAAGCTGAGAAGATAACACCGGCGCCGGCCTGAGACAACCAAGTATCGCGCCGCCGGTGCGCGCCCACTCAAGCGCGACGATAAGGGAGACGGCAAGTCCCAGCGCGCTGCCGCCATCACCGGCGGCCGAATCGTGTCCATCAGGGCGCGCGACATGACGCCATTGCTGCCCCACGGGGCAGTGGTGCAGACCAGCGCCGCATAGGCGAGGGTACGCGAGAAGGCGAGGGTGGAAGGCATGTCGTGTCGCGGCAATTGTGCTGCAGCGCAGACAGGTTTTCCAATACAATGAGGGCTGCATTCTAATCCCCCGCAGGCGCACAACAGATGTCATGCTGATCCATCCGCAGATCGATCCGGTCGCGATCGCCATTGGCCCGCTGGCGGTGCGCTGGTACGGTCTGATGTATCTCGCCGGCTTCGGCATAGCGTTCCTGCTCGCCCGCAGCCGCGTCAAACGAGGCGAGAGCGGAAACATTTCGTATGCCGTGTTCGACGATTTGTTTTTTTTCAGCGTGCTGGGCGTGGTGCTGGGCGGGCGCCTGGGCTACGTGCTCTTCTACAAGCCGGGCTACTATTTTTCGCACCCGCTCGAAATCCTCGCGCTATGGCAGGGCGGGATGGCATTTCACGGCGGGTTTCTGGGCGTGCTTGTCGCGATGCTGTACATCGCGCGCAAACACCGCATCGGCTGGCTTACAATCACCGATTTCATCGCGCCGCTGGTCCCGCCCGCGCTGGCCGTTGGACGCATCGGCAATTTCATCAACGGCGAGCTATGGGGACGAAGCACCGACGTTGCCTGGGGCATGGTGTTCCGCGGCGCGGGACCGCTGCCGCGCCATCCTTCGCAGCTGTACCAGTTTGCCCTCGAGGGCGTGCTGCTATTCGTCATCCTGTGGCTGTATTCGGCCGGGCCGCGTCCCGCCGGCGCCGTCTCGGCAATGTTTCTGATCGGTTACGGCGCGCTGCGCTTTGCCGCCGAATTCTTTCGCGAACCCGACGACTTCCTCGGCCTCGTGGCGTTCAATCTATCCATGGGTCAGTGGCTTTCCCTGCCGATGATCCTGGCCGGTATCGCCATGCTCGCCTGGGCCGGGCGAAAGGTGTAATCTATTTGCAAGGGGGACAGCTATGGACGACAACGACGCGCTACGCGCAGCGCTGCGACGGCGCATCAGCGAACTGCAGACCGAGCACCGTGACCTGGACGACACCATCGCGCGCCTGGTGGAAAATCCTCTGCCCGACCAACTGCGTCTGCAGCGGCTGAAAAAACGCAAGCTGCTGCTCAAAGACCAGCTCACCCATCTCGAGCGCCAGCTCGATCCGGACGTCCTGGCTTAGCCGAAATCGATTCCGGTCTCGGGCTGGTGCTGGCCTTTTCGTGTCCGTATACCTCTGAGTTACTCCAACGGGCGGCCATAGCCGAACGTTTGTGGCGGCAAATACGCCCTAGGCTTGGCATGCGAATCGGGGTTCTGTCGGCGCATTTAGTGTGCCTGACCTCCTTAACGGATTGATCTGCTTGGAGAATGACAAGGCCCGGCGCAGAATAGGGTATCCAGACCACGTTTTTCGGCGGTCGACTTTGAGTTGAAAAGGAGAGTGAATGTCTCAGCAGCGCATCGAAGAATTGAAGAAAACGATCAATTTTCATGAGAACGTCTACCGAAAGCTGTTACAGATTCTCCCGTCCTTTCAGGTTACCGACCGATCCGTCCTGCCGTACGGCCTAAAACCGCACACGCGTTCCGTAAGCTGGCTTGTTGAACAGGTGATCACTCAGCAGACCAAGTACCGCAAGACTGATCTTGGTCTCGACGAGGTTTCCTTCGATATGCCAGACACATCGCTTCATGACTGTGAGATCCATGTCGGTAAAAAGATCTACTGGGTGAACATAAAGATCCACAATATGGGTGGGCGCGAGAATAAAAACGACATATCAGCCGTGGAAAAGCTATATCTGCAATATCACGCGAACCCTGCCTATGACCTTGTGTACGCGTGCTTCGGGATCCATTTCGAAGACATTACTATCCGATTCGATCCGGAGTATCTCCGGCTCTTTTCTCCTCAATTCCTGCCGATCTATGTGAATCCGAGAAACGATAAAATACAGGCCTTCTATCATCACCAACCAGAGTATCGGACGCGCGAGGAATTCCTCGCGCTTCTCCAAAAGAACTCGAAAAGTATCGTCCTTTAGGGAACCAAAGTGGGAAACTATATCAATCAAATCTTCAATGAAGACGCTCTTGAGGGGTTTTCGCGAATTGACGGCGGAACTGTTGACCTCATTGTCGCAGACCCACCGTATGGTCTTGGAAAGGACTACGGTAATGACTCGGATAAGCTGGATGCCTCCGCGTACCTCGCGTGGTCAAAGGTTTGGATTGACCTCGCAATTTCAAAGCTAAAGCCGTCCGGAAGTCTGTACATTTTTCTCACGTGGCGCTACTCGCCGGAAGTTTTTTGCTACCTTAAACAGCATCTCATCATGCTGAACGAGATCATTTGGGACCGAAAGGTTCCGAGCATGGGAGGTAGCACTCGACGATTCTCATCTGTTCATGACACGATCGGGCTCTTCGCGGTCACAAAGGATTATTACTTCGATTTGGACTCCATCCGCATTCCTTACGACGAAGAAACCAAAAAAGCTCGGTCCCGCTCAATATTTGTCGGAAAGAAATGGCTCGAGGTTGGCTACAACCCAAAGGACGTATGGAGTGTCTCTCGACTCCACCGGATTCACAGCGAGCGCGTGGATCACCCAACTCAAAAGCCCCTCGAGATAGTTGAGAGAATGATCAAAGCAAGCTGCCCGCCGGGTGGTCTCGTCCTTGATCCATTCATGGGCGCGGGGACGACCGCGCTGGCCGCTCGCCGTACTGACCGAAATTATGTCGGCTTCGAGCTTAATCCGACGTATTGCGAAATTATCAATGCCCGTCTATCTGCGCCCCTCAATCAGCAGATTGACCTACTTGCTGAGGGCATCTAACCGGCCCATCGAGACGGACCTTTGCAAGCGGGCTGCGCCCGCTCGCTCGGCCGCTCATGGGCGACGTTGAGACTGTAGAAAAACCCTGATTTCTTGAAATTCACGCTCGCAAGCTATTGATCTGTGAGACGGCGAAAATGCGAAAACAACTTTTTCTACGGCCTCGTTAGACAGCACAGGTTAACCGATGTCGCGCCATATTTTTATTGACAACTCGAACATCTACGGCGGCGCGATGCTGACGGCGGGTAACACGGAGCCTGGCGCAATACATCAGTCAGTCCGCGTTTACTATCGAAACTTCTTTGAACTCTTGGAGCGCCCGGGCGGCACCGTCACGCGGGTTATGGCCGGCTCTGTTCCTCCGGGCAACGATGACCTCTGGGATTACGCCAACCGAGGCGGCTATGACACGCACCTTCTAAGAAAAGTGAAAACGGATGACGGTCGACTTGCCGAGCAGGCCGTAGACGAGATGCTTCACTTGAAAATTGCAAATGTTCTACTAGATTTCACATCTGTCCGGTAGATTTTGAGGTAACTTGGCTGTAATTCAACATTGACGCGGGTTTTGGTGTGATTCTAGATTCCGACGATTTGAAATCGCAAGTGGTTTCTGACCTGTATCGTTGCCAGTTTTCTTGGCAAACGAG
>JAZDIA010000063.1:0-22629 GCA_043805375.1 Pseudomonadota bacterium | reverse complement strand
TGCCCCATGCCCTGACCTATGGCGAAATAGGATGAGCCCTTGGGATCGACGCCGGCGGCTTTCCAGTATCCCAGTTCCATCTTGTTGGTGCCGGAATCGTCGCCGCGCGAAATGAACGCTGCGTTGCTCCCTTTGATTTTCTTCATCGCGGCAATCACGTCCTTCATGCCGCGCACATGCGCCGGATCGCTCTTCGGGCCCACCAGCACGAAGTCATTGAACATCACATCGCGCCGGTTCACACCGAAGCCTTTGGCGACGAATTCGTCCTCGGCCTTGCGTGCGTGTACCAGCACCACGTCGGCGTCGCCGTTTTCGCCCAGCTTGAGCGACGCGCCGGTGCCGACCGCGACCACATGCACCTTGCAGCCACATTTCGCTTCGTACTTGGGCAGCAGCACCTTGAGCAGCCCGGAATTGTCGGTGCTGGTGGTGGTCGCCATCTTGATGTCCCGCGCAACTGCCGGGCTCATCGCGCCGAGCGGAAATGCAGTAAGAACGAACAGCAAGGCAAGTGTTCTTGTCTTCATGTCAAATCTCCTCGAATCGAAATGTCGGCAATCACGGAAGACATCGAGATTGGACGCATGATCGAAATTTCCCCGAATTTCTGATAAGTTATCGCGATACTATTCGATTGCGGGCGACATCAAAATATGAACTGGACTACATAATGATTCGGATCAAGCTCCGATATGAGTGGCAACTTCAGCCCGGCGGCGGCCAACGGGTCGAGCCGATACTGTTCCGCGTGTTATATGCCATTCACTCGGCCGGCTCGCTCGCTGGCGCAGCGAGAACGGTGCAGCTGTCATACCGACATGTATGGGGCCTGATGGGCAAATGGGAGCGCCAATTCGGCAAACCCCTGGTCAAGCTGAGCCGCGGCCGCGGCGCCGAGCTCACAGAATTCGGGCAGAAGTTGTTATGGGCCGAACAATTGGTGCAAGCGCGGCTGGCGCCGGATTTGGAGAGCGTAGGTCACGAAATCGAACAAGTCCTGTCGGGCGTCGGCGAGGCCGGCGCGGCAAGGCTTACGATATTTGCCAGCCACGATCTTGCGCTGGCACAACTGCGCGACCGGCTGGCGCGCGGCGACGGCATGAAACTCGATCTGCGTTTCCTCGGCAGCCTCGTCAGCCTGGCTGCATTGTCGAAAGGCCAATGCAGCATCGCGGGCTTTCATATCGCGGAAGGCATGGACCCGTCCGCGATGGCGCTGTTCCGCCGCTTCCTCAAGCCGCGCCGGCACCAACTGATCGGCCTAGCGACACGCACCCAGGGCCTGATGCTGGCGAAAGGCAATCCAAAGGGAATTCACGACCTCACTGACCTGACTCGGAATGGGGTACGCCTCGTCAACCGCCAGCGCGGCTCGGGCAGTCGCGTCGAATTCGATGAACTGCTCTCTGGCGCCGGCATCGACCCGGCCGCCATAGATGGTTATGGTACGGAGGAATTCACCCATCTCGCGGTAGCAGCCACGATCGCGGGCGGCATGGCCGACGCCGGCTACGGCATTCGCGCGGCAGCCGCCCACTACGAACTCGATTTCATCCCGCTGCTGACCGAGCGCTACTACCTGGCCTGCCGCTACGATTCCATGGAAGAGCCCTTGCAGGCGAAGTTCATCGAACTGCTGCGCGGTCCGGAATTGCGCGAAATTCTTTCTGCCATGCCGGGGTATGGCACGGCCATCACCGGGAAATTTTACGACGTAAGTGACGCACTGCCGGCGCGGCGTGCCGCCCCGGCCCTAACACCTTCAACCTGAGGAGAATCCGATGAAAATCAGCGCGAGAAACACCATCAAAGGCACGGTCAAGAACGTCATTCAGGGCTCGGTCAGCGCCGAAGTGGTGCTGCGCGTCGCGCCGGGAATAGAAATCGTCGCGGTGATCAGCACGCGCTCGGCGAAGGCACTGAAGCTGAAAAAAGGCAAGAAAGCCTACGCGGTCATCAAGGCGAGCAGCGTGATGGTCGCCATCGACTGAACGGCTTAGGCGCTTCGAGTCGTTCTACGCCTTCACCGGCTTGGCCACGTTCGTCGCCTTGCCCCGGTACCAAGCCGGTATCAATCCGGTGATCCTGTGCAGCAATGACAAAAGGGCGCCGCAGCGCCCTTTTGTCATTGCTGTCGATGCCTTATTTCTCGGCTGGCGCCGCCGCCACTTTGGCGCCCGTCACTGCACTCGCGGGCGCAGACTTGCGACCCCATTGCCGACCCCTCGCGCTCCTCCGGAATCGGCTTTGCCACGACGCGATGCGGGACCAGCTCTGAGCGCCAACCATATTAGCGAAGCAGGTGCTCTGCTATCATGTTCGATCTGATTCAGGCTGAAAATACCACATGACGGAAAGGGTTATCGCACTGGTCGACGCGGGGCGGCGCAAGCCCATTCCGCCGGCAGTCGGTCCCGCCGCAGGCCCGGCGCGGGACAGGCTGAGCCGCCCTTTGCGGGATCTGCGGATTTCGGTCACCGACCGCTGCAATTTCCGCTGTACTTACTGCATGCCGAGGGAAGCGTTCGGTGAGGACTACCGTTTCCTCGCGCACGAGCAACTCCTGTCGTTCGAGGAAATCGCGCGCCTGGCGAAGCTTTTCGTGGATCAGGGCATCGAGAAAATCCGGCTCACCGGCGGCGAACCGCTGCTGCGCCGGAACATCGAGCGCCTGATCGAAATGCTGGCGCAGATCCCCGGCATAGAGCTGACGCTTACCACCAACGCCTCGCTGCTGGAGAGAAAGGCGCGCGCGCTGAAGGACGCGGGCCTGACGCGCGTCAGCGTGAGCCTGGATGCGTTGGACGATCCGACCTTTATGGCCATGAACGATGCCGATTTCCCGGTGGCCAAGGTTCTGGCGGGCATCGACGCCGCCGATGCAGCCGGCCTCGCGCCTGTGAAAATCAACATGGTGGTGAAACGCGGCGTGAACGAGCATTCGATCCTGCCGATGGCGCGCTACTTCAGACGCGGCCGGCATGTCCTGCGTTTCATCGAGTTCATGGACGTGGGCGCGACCAACGGCTGGCGCATGGACGATGTGATCCCATCGACCGAGATCGTGCGCATGATAAACGCGGAAATGGCGCTCGAGCCGATCGATCCCAATTATCCGGGCGAAGTCGCCCAGCGCTGGCGCTACCGCGACGGCTCGGGCGAGATCGGCGTCATCTCCTCGGTAACCCAGGCATTCTGCCGCTCCTGCACCCGCGCCCGGATTTCCACCGAGGGCATGCTCTACACCTGCCTGTTCGCCACTTCGGCCTACGATTTTCGCGCCTTGCTGCGCGAGGGCAAATCGGACGCGGCAATCCGCGCCGCGATGGCCGCCGTGTGGGGCGCGCGCGATGACCGTTACTCGGAGATCCGCACCGAGGCGACCGTGCGCGAGAGCAAGATCGAGATGTCGTACATCGGCGGCTGACAATGCCGCTGCACCCAACGTTCTGCCATATGACGACTTTGGCATGAAGCCGCACTATCGTCTTCAAATCACCCACGCCAGCCGCCCGCTTACCTTCGACGTCGAGGCTATCAACGAACGCGGCGAGATGGTGCCGACCGCCATCGCCGGCGAAAGCCCGCTTACGCTCTACGTCGACAAACGCGAGATCGTCACGCTGATGACACTAGGCCAGGCGCCGGAGGCACTTGCGATAGGCTACCTGCGCAACCAGCGGCTGCTGCAATCGATCGAAGAAATTGCCGCAGTGCAGGTGGACTGGGAAACCGACTCGGTAGCGGTAACCACGCGCGAATCCTCGGAGAAGGAAGCAGGCGCTCGCGCGAAAGGCATGAGGAAGAAAATGAAAAAGCGCACCGTCACCACCGGCTGCGGCCAGGGAACGATGTTCGGCGACCTGATGCAGGAAATCGACAAAGTGGCCCTGCGCGATGACGTCCGCCTTTCCGAGGAAACGCTGTATGCGCTGATGGAGCAGGTGCGCCATCATGAAACCATATACAAAACGGCCGGCGCGGTGCACGGCTGCGCGCTGGCGACGAACGAAAACGGCGCGAGCCGCATTCTCGGCTTCGTCGAAGACGTGGGTCGCCACAACGCCGTGGACGCCATCGCCGGGCAGATGTGGCTGGATGGCATCGATGGCTCGGACAAAATCTTCTATACCACCGGGCGGCTCACCTCGGAAATGGTGATCAAGGCAGCGCAGATGTCCATCCCTTTCCTCGTGTCGCGCTCCGGCCTGACGCAGATGGGCCACGCAATAGCCCAAAGGACGGGCATTACCATGCTCGGCCGCGTCACCGGCACGCATTACCTGCTATTCACCGGCAAGCAGCGTTTCGTGAAATCGATCCGCCCGACGGTGCTTGCATGAACGCCGAAGCGTTAAACGACCAAATCACCGGACTCATTCTCGCCGGCGGCCAGGGCCGGCGCATGGGCGGCGTCGATAAGGGGCTGCAGATTTTTCGCGGCAAGCGCCTCGTCGACCACGTCTACGAGCGCCTCGCACCGCAGGTCGGCGGCATAATCGTCAACGCCAACCAGAACCACGACGCCTACAAGACCTTCGGCGTGCGCGTGGTCAGCGACGCCATCGGCAATTTCGCCGGCCCGCTGGCCGGGCTGCACGCGGGGCTGTCGGTGTCACGCCGCCCCTACCTCGCTTCGGCGCCCTGCGATTCGCCCTTCCTGCCCGAAGACCTGGTTGCGCGCCTGTATGCGGGCCTGGACGGATCGGGCGCCGACGTCGCAGTGGCCAAGACCGGCGACCAGCCGCACCCGGTGTTCTGCCTGGCGCGCCGCAGCGTGCTCGATCACCTGACCATTTTCCTCAATGGCGGGGGGCGCAAGATCGACGCCTGGTATGCGACGCTTCTCGTGGCCGAGGTCGCGTTCGACGACGAAGCCGGCGCTTTTTCCAACATCAACACCGGCGATGAACTCAAGGCGCTTGAAACAGAAAAATAAGGCGGACCCCAAACATGACGACGCTGCGGCAAATCACCAGTTGCATGGACGCGTACGACCCGGAGGCGCTCGCGGTGGACAAGGCGCGCGCGGTGGTGCGCGCTTTCCTTACCCCGATCAGCACCAATGAAAGGGTAGCGGTACGCGCAGGCCTCGGACGCGTGCTCGGCGAGGACATCGTCTCCACGCTCGACGTGCCGGCGCACGACAACTCGGCCATGGACGGCTATGCCCTGCGCCACGTCGACCTCGCGCCGGACGCCGAAACCATGCTGCGCCTGGCGGGCAGCGCTTTCGCCGGACGGCAGTTCGACGGCAGCGTGGGCAAAGGCGAATGCGTGCGCATCATGACCGGCGCGGTGATGCCGCGCGGAGCCGACACCGTGGTGATCCAGGAAATCGTCCATACCGATGGCGACAAGGTGCGCGTTCCCGCAGGCCAGAAACAGGGACAGAATCGCCGTCTCGCGGGCGAGGACCTCGCAGTGGGCAAGACGGTGCTCCGGGCGGGCACAGCCATAGGCCCGGCCCAACTCGGATTGCTCGCTTCGCTGGGAATGGCTGAGGTGACGGTGCGCCGGCGCCTGCGTGTGGCTTTTTTTTCCAGCGGCGATGAACTGTCCCAGGTAGGCACCCCCCTGGCGGAAGGACAGGTATACGACAGCAACCGCTACACGCTCTACGGCATGCTCTCCCGCCTCGGCTGCGACATCATCGACATGGGGGTAGTGCGCGACGGTCCGGCCAGCCTCGAGCGCGCGCTCAAGGCCGCGGCGAGCGACGCGGATGTGATCATCACCTCGGGCGGGGTGTCGGTGGGCGAAGCCGATTTCATCCGCGAGTTGCTCGGGAAACTGGGCGAAGTGGCGTTCTGGAAAATCGCCATGAAGCCGGGCAGGCCCATGGCCTTCGGCAGGATCGCGCACGCGGGAAGCCAGGCCCAGTTCTTCGGCCTGCCGGGCAATCCGGTGGCGGTAATGGTCACCTTCTACCAGTTCGTGCGCGAGGCGCTGCTCGCGCTGTCGGGACGCACCGACGATTACACGCTGCCGCTGCTGCAGGTACCCTGCACTTCCAGTCTCAAGAAAAATCCCGGGCGCACCGAGTTCCAGCGCGGCTTGCTCACCCACGACAGCCAGGGACAATGGAGCGTAAATCCGACCGGCGCGCAAGGCTCGGGCGTGCTGCGCTCCATGTCCGAGGCCAATTGCTTCATCGTGCTCGAGCACGAACGCGGCCCGGTCAATCCGGGCGACCTAGTGCAGGTGCAGTTGTTCGACGGACTGATTTAAGGCGCGACAGGCGCCGCCCGGGAACCGCGGCCCCAATTCACGGGTGGTATCATCGGCGTATGCGACAGGCCTCTTCATTGCAGCGCGAGCTTTCTCGCGTCCCCGGCGAGATCGGAACGGCGTTCCTGGGATGGAGCGCCAGCTGGTGGCGGGTGTTCCACTTTGGCGCGCTCGCGCTGGTGATGGCGCTGTCGCCTGCGACCTACGATAAAGAGAACCGCGCGGTGACGGCGAAACAGATCTATTTCACCGCCTGGGAGGTCCTGCCCTGGTTCACGCTCCTGTCCGCGCTGCTCAGCATGGTGTTGATCCACATCGTCGTGACGACCAGCCTGAGCTACGGCCTGTCGCAGTACGCGCTGGAGATGGTAGTGCGCGTGCTGGTACTGGAGTTGATTCCGCTGTTCGCCGCGCTGTTCGTCGCGCTGCGCTCCGGCGCCGCGATCAACACCGAGGTTGCGCTGATGCACATCCGCGGCCATTTCGATGCGCTGCGGCGCGCCGGCGCGGACCCGCTGCGCCGCGAGCTCGTGCCGCGCGTGATCGGCAGCGCGGTGTCTGTGGTGGCACTGGCCGCGGTCAGCGGAGTGATCGCGCTCGTGCTCGCCTACGTCGGCGTCTACGGTTTTTCGCCCTGGGGCCTCGCCGGCTACACCCGCACGATCGGCCACGTGTTCGACCTGCAGGTCACGGTCGGCCTCGTGCTGAAGACGCTGCTGTTCGGCCTCGCGGTGGCCGTGATTCCGATCACCGCCAGCCTGGAGACGCCGCGCGAGGTTCGTCTCGCGCCGGTGGCGGTGTTGCGCGGCATGGTGCGGCTGTTCCTGGTGCTGGTGCTGGTCGAGGCCGCATCCCTCGCAGTGAAGTACATCTAGGGCGCCTGGCGGAACTAGCATGCTGCCCGAACCCCAGCCCGCGCCGCTGATTCCCCACGTCGAGTTCAAGGCGGCGGTACTGCTCGCGCTGACGTTTGTGCTGATATGCGGCTTTCTCGCCTACGTAATGTACGCGCGCGGCGTGTTCGAAAGCACGCGGCGGCTGGTGCTGGTCGCGGAGGACTCCGAAGGCGCCAAGGTCGGCATGGACCTGACCTTCTCCGGCTTTCCGATCGGGCGTGTGAAGCGCATCGAGCTCGCCGAGGACGGCAAGGCGCGCATCCTGATCGACGTGCCGAGCGACGACGCCCGCTGGCTGCGCACCTCCACCGTATTCACCATGGAGCGCGGATTGGTCGGCGACACCCGTATCCGCGCCTTCACCGGGGTGCTGAACGACCCGCCCCTGCCCGATGCGGCGATGCGGCCGGTGCTGCGCGGCGACGCGAGCGCGGAGATCCCGCGCCTTATCGCCACCACGCGCGTCCTGCTCGAGAACCTGGAGCGCATGTCGGGTACGGATTCGAGCCTCAACGCCAGCCTCGCCAATGTGCAGACGGTCACCGAACGCATGAAGGGCCGCTACGGCGCGCTGGCTGGCGTGCTGGGCGGCGAGGACAACGCGAGGAAGGTGATCAGCGCGCTTGACCGCGCCAATGCGCTGCTCGCGTCCCTGGGCGAGGTGTCTAGCAGGTTCGAGCGCACGCTCGCCAAGACCGACGAGCGCGTGTTCGGCGCGGCCGGCGTGATGGACGAGACGCATCAGGCGATCGCGCAGCTGAGCGCGGTGCTGCTCGATGCGCGCGAGCGCGTGTTCGGCTCGGCCGGCGTGATGGACGAGACGCAAAAGGCGATCGCGCAGCTGAGCGCGGTGCTGCTCGATGCGCGCGAGAGCCTGAAGAAAGTCGATGCGGTGCTCGCCGAGGCGCAGGCGGTCGGCGCCAACACGCGCGCGGCCACCACCGACCTCAACGCGCTGCGCGCCGAAGTGGAGGCGAGCCTGCGCAAGATCGCGCACCTGGTGGACGAGATCAACCGCAAGTGGCCGTTCGCGCGCGACACGCAGCTGAAGCTGCCATGAGGGCGCTCCTCCTCGCTGCGCTGCTGCTGCTCGCCGCATGCGCCGGTGCACCGGTGCCGCCAGACTGGCAGGCGAACGCGCAGGCCGCGCTCCGGAATTTCTCGGCGGCGTACTACGCCGGCAACACGCGACTGGCCCAGCAGGAATTCGCGCGCGCGCGCGCCGAGATCGCCAGCACCGGTCGCCCCGACCTGCTCGCGCGCGCCGAACTCGTGCGCTGCGCAACGCGCGTGGCGAGCCTGGAGTTCGACGATTGCGCTGGGTTCGAGGCGCTCGCCGCGGACGCGGGCGCCGAGGAGCGCGCCTATGCGGCTTTTCTCGACGGGCGCTGGCAGGGCCTGGACGCGCCGTTGCTGCCCGCGCACCATCGCGCACTGCTCGCGGGCGCAGCCGATGCCGGCGCGCTGGCCAGGATCGAGGATCCGATGTCGCGCCTGGTCGCCGCGGGCGTGCTGTTCCGTCTGGGCCGCCTGACGCCGGCGGGCATCGCCGCCGCCGCCGAAACCGCATCCGCCAGCGGCTGGCGTCGGCCGCTGCTCGCCTGGCTGGGGGTACAGGCCGCGCGCGCCGACGCCGCCGGCGATGGCGCCGACGCGGCGCGCATCCGCCGCCGCATCGATCTCGTTACGAGTAGCGCGGCCGCTCCGTAGCGGGAGCATTCGCCGGCTATCGCCTCGACGGCGTAGGCGCTGCAGACGGACGACCAGTATTTCCCCATTGCAGTCACTGTCTCGCACAAACCATAACGTAGATCAAACGAGCGCACGCGGCGCTCTCGCTCTGCGGCAACGCCGCGCCTGCACTGGATGCAAACAGGCCCTAGTAATGCGGATCGAACATCTGCGAGCGCACGTCGGCCAGCACGTCGCCGGGCCTGGGCTTGCCGGCGAGCCCATTCTTGTACGCTGTTTCTGCGACGGCTGCAGCGATCTGCGCCGAGACTTCGCGGATTCGCGGCAAGGCAGGGTAAAGACTGCCTTGTTCGAGATCGGATTCGGTGACGAGTTGCTCAAGCGTGTGCGCGGCGACCATGAACATCTCGTCTGTGATATGCCGCGCGCGGCTGACGATCGCGCCTAGGCCCACGCCGGGGAAAACGTAGGAGTTGTTGCCCTGGCGCGGCACGTAGGTCTTGCCCTCATATTTCACCGGGCCGAACGGGCTGCCGCAGGCGAACAGCGCCCGTCCCTTGGTCCAGCGGTAGGCTTCCTCGGCAGTGCACTCGGCCTGGGATGTCGGGTTGGATAGCGCGAACACGATCGGCCGCTGATTGATGCGCGCCATTTCCTCCAGCACTTCCTGCGTGAACATGCCGCCGACGGCCGATACGCCGATGATGGCAGTGGGTTTGAGCGTCTTGATCGCAGCGAGAAAATCGCCGACCGGCGGGTGGTCGTGGGCGTAAGGCAGATTGTGCTCGGCCAGATCGGTGCGGCTTTTCACCAGCAGGCCACGAATATCCACCGACCAGCAGCGCTGTCGCGCCGCGGATTCGGTGAGACCTTGGGCGATCATCGCCGGCACCACCAGGTTGCAGATGCCCGTAGCGGCTTCGCCCGCGCCGAGGAATAGCAACTTTTGCTCGGTGAACTTGCCGCCGGTGACGCGCAACGCCGAGAGAATGCCGGCGAGCGCGACGGCCGCCGTACCCTGGATGTCATCGTTGAAGGTGCAGATGCGGTCACGGTATTTCTTGAGCAAGCGAAATGCGCTATGGTTGGCGAAATCCTCGAACTGAATCACCACCCCCGGGAACACCTCGCAAGCCGCAGTGATGAACTCGTCTATCAATTCGTCGTACGCCGCGCCGCTGAGGCGGCGCTGGCGCAAGCCGACATAAAACGGGTCCTCCTGCATCGCCGCGTTGTTGCAACCGACGTCGATGGTGACCGGCAGGCACAGTTGCGGGTGCACGCCGGCGCACGCGGTGTAGAGCGAGAGCTTGCCCACCGGAATTCCCATGCCGTTGGCGCCAAGATCGCCCAGGCCGAGAATGCGCTCGCCGTCGGTGACGACGATGATGCCGGCCTGGTAGGGCCAGCTGCGCAGCAATTGCGCGATGCGCCCGCGGTCGTTCGCTCCGATGAACAGGCCGCGCGGCCGCTGAAAGATGTGACCGAATTCTTGACATGCCAGTCCCACGGTCGGGGTGTAGACCAGCGGCTGTATCTCGTCGATGTTGTCACACAGCACGCGAAAGAAAAGCGATTCGTTGCGGTCGTGCAGCGCATTGAGCGCGATGAATTTTTCGAGCGGGTCGGTCAGACTGCGCAGCCGGGTAAGCACGCGAACGGCCTGCTCTTCCTGACTGTGCACGTGAGGCGGCAGGAAGCCGCGCAGGTTGAACTTGTCGCGCTCGGCTTCGGTAAAGCCGGTACCCCGATTCAGCGCCGGGTCGCGCAATAGAGCCAGGCCCGAGGGCATCACTTGCTTCCCGTTGGCATTCGGTTTTTCGTACATGATCAGATCCTCATTTACTTGTTTCCCCGCCATCGTTCTTGCGGCTATTCTGCCAAGTATTGTCCCATTTGACACAGGCGGCGTGGCGCGAGACGGCGGCGCAAGCGCCTATGATGTGCGAAGTCTTAGCTTGTCGTTTGATTTGGATCAACAAGGCAGGCGGTAGCGGGCGGTAGCTTGGCGGGGCACGATTTGTGCGCCCCGCATTTGCTTGCTGCCGCCGAACCGGGGAACAAAGCACGGCTGGCCGGTAGGCTGAATTCTTGCATGCGTAATCGCGGCACTGACCAAGAATTGGAGCTAAAATCCTGCTGCTTAAGCGCAGAGGAAGGTAAGCAGTGGAAGTTTTCAAGGCAGATGTAGCGATTGTAGGCGGAGGTGGTGCAGGCTTGCGGGCGGCGATCGCGGTAGCGGAAACGGATCCGAAGCTGAAAATCGCGCTGGTTTCGAAAGTCTTTCCGATGCGCAGTCACACGGTCGCCGCAGAAGGCGGGGCCGCCGCGGTGACCCAGGCGCACGACAGTCTGGATTACCACTTTGATGATACGGTGGGTGGCGGCGACTGGCTGTGCGAGCAGGACGTGGTCGAGTACTTCGTTGCGCATTGCCACGAGGAAATGGTGCAGATGGAGCACTGGGGTTGCCCCTGGAGCCGCAAGGAAGACGGGCATGTCAACGTGCGCGCCTTTGGCGGGATGAAGATCGAGCGCACCTGGTTTGCCGCCGACAAGACCGGCTTTCATATACTGCACACGCTGTTCCAGACTTCCATCAAGTATCCGTCGATCAAACGCTTCGACGAGTATTTCTGCTCCGACCTGATGGTCGAGGACGGTCGCTGCCAGGGCGTGCTTGCGATCCAGATCGCAACCGGCGAGTTCACACTGATACAGGCGAAAGCAGTGATCATCGCCACGGGTGGCGCGGGTCGAGTGTTCCGCGAAAATACCAACGGCGGCATCGTTACCGGCGACGGCATGGCGCTCGCCTACCGCCACGGCGTGCCGCTGCGCGATATGGAATTCGTGCAATATCACCCGACCTGCATGCCGCGCACCGGACTTCTGTTCACCGAGGCATGCCGCGGCGAGGGGGGATTTCTCCTCAACAAGGACGGTTATCGCTATCTGCAAGACTACGGCCTCGGCCCCCCCGATCCTTCGCCGCGCAACAAGGCGATGGAACTTGGGCCGCGCGACCGCCTGAGCCAGGCGTTCTGGCATGAGAAGCAGAAGGGCAAGACTATCGACGGCCCCCTGGGCTCGGTCGTGCACCTGGATCTGCGCCACCTCGACCAGGCGAAATTGCGCGAGCGCTTGCCGCAGATTTACGAGCTGGCGCAAGAATTCATGGGCATCGATCCGGCGCACACGCCGATCCCGGTGCTGCCTGCCGTGCATTACTCCATGGGCGGGATTACGGCCGATGGCAAAACTGCCGCGCCACTGCCGGGACTGTATTCGGCCGGCGAATGCTCCAGCGTCGGCATCCACGGGGCCAACCGGCTGGGCTCGAACTCCCTCGCGGAACTCTGCGTGTTCGGCAAGGTGGCGGGCGTCGAGGCGGCGAAGTTCGCGAAGTCGGTGGCGATCGGCAATCCGGCCGCGATCGAGAAGCAGGCCGAGGCCGCGCAGGCGCGCGCTCTCGGGATCGTCAACAAGCCCGGCGGCACGGAGAGCATGGCGGTGCTGCGCACCGAAATGGCCAAGAGCATGGAGAGCGGTTGCGGCATCTATCGCATCGCCTCCGACATGCAGGCCACTTGCGACACGATCGATCAGCTGCGGCAGCGCTACAAGAACCTGAAACTGGAGGACCGGTCGAAGGTGTACAACAGCGAGTGGCTGCTTGGCATCGAGCTCGGCTACCTGCTCGACGTCGCCCAGTCCATGGCCTACTCGGCGATCAATCGCAAGGAGTCGCGCGGCTCGTACCAGCGCATCGACGGATTCGAGCAACGCGACGACGTCAACTACCTCAAGCACACGCTCGCCTACTACGCCGGAGACGGCACGCCGCGCATCGAGTACGGGGACGTAAAAATCACCAAGTCCAAGCCGGCCACGCGTGCCTATGGCGCTGCCGGCGAGAAGGCCGATCAGGACAGAACGAAAGAGGCGGCCAATGGCTGACACCGAGAAAGTAATCGAGATTCGGGTCCTGCGCTACCGCCCGGAGCAGGACCGGGAACCAGTGCTGCAGAGCTACAAGGTTCCCTTCACCGACGACATGTCCGTGCTGCAGGGGCTGCAGTACATCAAGGACTACCTCGACGGCACGGTAAGCTTTCGCTGGTCCTGCCGCATGGCGATCTGCGGCAGTTGCGGCATGATGATCGACGGCAAGCCCAAGCTCTCGTGCAGGACGTTCCTGCGCGAGTACTACCCCGGGGGCCTGCGCGTGGAGGCGCTGGCGAATTTCCCTATAGAGCGCGACCTGGTGGTTGGGGTGGAAGACTTCATCACCAAACTCGAAAGCATCAAGCCGTACATCATTCCCAGGGAACCGCGCACGCTGGAGCAAGGCGAATATCTGCAGACGCCACAGCAGCGCGCCAAGTTCGGGCAGTACAGCGGGTGCATCAACTGCATGCTGTGCTACGCCGCGTGCCCGCAGTATGGGCTCAATCCGGAGTTCACCGGCCCCGGCGTGCTGGCGCTGCTGCACCGCTATAACGCCGATTCGCGCGATGGCGGGAGCGCCGAGCGCCTGGAGTTGGGGCACGCGGACGAAGGCTTCTGGGGATGCACCGCGGTTACTTATTGTTCCGAGGTGTGCCCGAAGGGCGTGGATCCGGCCAACGCAATCAACCAAAACAAGATGAACAGCGCGATCGATTATTTCGTCAGGTTCGTCGCGCCACGGGGGGCAGACAAATGAGCAATCGGCGACCCTATGTCCGGTCCATGGACGATCGGTGGAAGCGTGATCCGTATTTTGTACGTTACATGGCGCGCGAAGTCACGGCGGTGTTCGTTGCCGCCTACGCCGTGGTGCTGCTGGTCGGGCTGGTGCGCCTGAGTCAGGGTGAAGCGGCCTTCAACGCGTGGCTGCAGGCCCTGAAAAGCCCGCTGTCGCTGGTGTTTCATCTGATATTGCTGGCGACGTTCGTCTATCACACCTGGAACTGGTTCAACATCATGCCCAAGACCATGCCGATGATGTTTGTCGGCGGCAAACGGGTGCAGCCGGGGGCGATCACCGGTACCGGGCTCGCCGCTTCCGTGGTCGCGTGTTTGGCTGTGTTTTTCATCGTTCTGGGGATGAATTGATGAAGCGCTCCAACGAACCGATTTTCTGGTCGCTGTTCGGCGCCGGCGGGATGCTGGCGGCGCTGATCGGGCCGGCGCTGGTCTTCATTACCGGCATTGCCGTCCCGTTTGGCCTGATTCTTTCGCCGGACACGATGAGCTACACGCAGATGCTGGCATTTGCGCAGCACTGGGCGGGCAAGGGTATTTTGCTGGCGGTGATCGCGCTGTTTCTGTGGCATGCGGCGCACCGCATAGCCATCCTTTTGCATGATTTTGGTATTCACGCGGTCGCGGTAGTTAAGCTCTTTTGCTACGGATTTGCTTTTGTGGGCACGATAGTTACGGGCTACATGCTACTGACGCTGGGGTCTTGAGGTAGCGCCTGCGAGATTGCCGACGCGTAGGTGTGCGACGCAAAGTGGCCGCACGGAGTGACTGCGCAAGCGCGCGCCGGGATCTGGACATGGCCCTGGCGCGGATTTCGCCATTTGTGAGATTTGCGGAAGAAGGTGCGGCGAGTCCGCGCTTTTTTTTCATTTTGGAATTGCGAACTTATGCCCAACATAAAACTGCCTGACGGCTCGGTGCGTCAGTTTGCCCAGCCGATTACGGTGTCCGAAGTAGCCGCCGGCATCGGCCCCGGCCTGGCCAAGGCGGCGCTGGCCGGCCGCGTCAACGGCAAGCTGGTGGATACATCGTTCCGCATCGAAGCCGATGCCGAACTCGCCATCGTCACCGACCGCGACCAGGACGGCCTCGACGTCATTCGGCACTCCAGCGCGCACTTGCTTGCGTACGCGGTGAAGGCGCTGTTTCCCGATGCGCAGGTGACCATCGGCCCGGTGATCGAGAACGGCTTCTACTATGATTTTGCCTACAAGCGGCCGTTTACACCGGAAGATCTCGCCGCCATCGAGAACAAAATGTCCGAGCTCGTAAAAAAGGACTACCGTGTGACGCGCGAAGAGTTGCCGCGCGATCGGGCGGTGGCGCTGTTCAAGGGCATGGGCGAGCATTACAAGGCCGAGATCATCGCCTCGATTCCGGAAGATCAGGTCATAGGCTTGTATCGCGAGGGCGACTTCGTCGACCTGTGCCGCGGGCCGCACGTCCCCTCCACCGGCAAGCTGAAGGTGTTCAAGCTGATGAAGGTCGCGGGCGCCTACTGGCGCGGCGATTCCAGGAACGAGATGCTGCAACGCATTTACGGCACCGCCTGGGCGAAAAAGGAAGACCAGGACGCCTATCTGCATATGCTGCAGGAGGCGGAGAAACGCGATCACCGCAAGCTCGGCACGCAACTCGATCTGTTTCACATGCAGGAAGAGGCGCCGGGGATGGTGTTCTGGCATCCCAAGGGTTGGACCATCTGGCAGCAGGTGGAGCAGTACATGCGGCGCGTCTATCAGGACAATGGCTACCAGGAAGTCCGCTGCCCGGAGATTCTGGACCGCAGCCTGTGGGAGAAATCCGGCCACTGGGAGAATTACCGCGAGAACATGTTCACCACCGAATCGGAGAAGCGCACCTACGCGGTGAAACCGATGAACTGCCCCGGCCACGTCCAAATCTTCAATGCCGGACTGCGCAGCTATCGCGAACTGCCGCTGCGCTACGGCGAATTCGGCGCCTGCCACAGGAACGAGGCCTCTGGAGCGCTGCACGGCATCATGCGCATCCGTGCCTTCACCCAGGACGACGGCCACATCTTCTGCACCGAAGACCAAATCCTGCCAGAGTGCGTGGCCTATAGCGCGCTGCTGCAGAAGGTGTATGCGGATTTCGGCTTTACCCAAATTATCTACAAGCTCGCGACGCGGCCGGAGAAACGCGTCGGCGCCGATGAGTTGTGGGACAAGGCGGAGAATGCGCTGGCCGAATCGCTGCGCGCGCGCGGCGTGCAGTTTGAAATGCTGCCGGGCGAAGGGGCGTTTTACGGTCCGAAAATCGAATACCATCTGAAGGACAGCATCGGGCGCTCGTGGCAATGCGGCACCATGCAGGTGGACTTCTCTATGCCAGGGCGTCTGGGCGCCGAATATGTCGCCGCGGATAACTCGCGCAAGGCGCCGGTGATGCTGCACCGGGCCATCATCGGCTCGATGGAGCGCTTCATCGGCATTCTCATCGAACACTATGCCGGCGCGATGCCGCTGTGGCTCTCGCCGCTGCAAGTGGTGGTGCTGAACATCTCCGATGGCCAGGCGGATTACACCGCAGGGGTGGCGCTTGAACTGCGTCGCGCCGGTTTCCGCGCCGAAGCAGATTTGCGCAATGAGAAAATTACCTATAAAATACGAGAACATAGCATTCAGAAGCTGCCCTACCAGTTGATAATTGGCGAACAGGAGAAGGCAGCTTCCAAAGTGGCCGTGCGAACCCGCAACGGTGAAGACCTCGGGCAGATGACGCTCGCCGACTTCATCGGACGCCTGCAGCAGGAGGCGCATGCGGGAAGCGCGGCTTAGTTTTTAATTTCTTGGAGAAACAACATCGCTCAGGAAAAAGCGCAGCGCCTCAATAGCGAGATTACCGCACCCGAAATACGCCTGGTCGGCACCGAAGGCGAACAGCTAGGCGTGGTGCCCATCGCCGACGCGATCCGGCGTGCGGAAGAGTTGGAAGTGGATCTGGTGGAAATCGCACCGACGGCCATTCCGCCGGTGTGCAAGCTGATGGACTTCGGCAAGTTCAAGTACCGCGAAGCCAAGAAAGCGCACGAGGCGAAGCTCAAGCAGAAGCAAATCCAGGTTAAGGAGGTGAAATTCCGGCCCGGCACCGACGAAGGCGATTACCTGATCAAGCTGCGCAACTTGATGAAGTTTTTGGATGAAGGCGACAAGACGAAGGTCACGCTGCGCTTTCGCGGGCGCGAGATGGCGCACCAGGAATTCGGCCAGCGTCTGATAGAACGGGTGAAGAACGACCTCGTTGAACATGGGGTAGTCGAACAGTACCCGAAGATGGAAGGGCGCCAGTTGGTGATGGTTCTGGGGCCGAAGAAGGTGGCGGCGAAGAAAAAGACTTAGAACCCGTTGCAAGATGAATTTTGCAACGGGCCGGTCTAGGGGAGCATGAGGGGATGTCTTCCCTCATTCTGTAACAGGTTTCTTGGAAAGATGCTAATCCGATCTTTCTATGCAGCACCGTCCCCGGCTCGCCGGGGACGCAAAACAAGTGGTGTCCGGGTCAACAAGTTCTCCCATCGGGGGGCACCCGCCGCCATGTCAAAACTAGGAGTAGTAATGCCCAAGCTCAAGACCAAGCGGGGCGCGGCCAAACGTTTCCGCGTCCAAGCCGGCGGCGGGATCAAGCGCACCAAAGCGTTTCTGCGCCACATCCTGACCAAGAAAACCACCAAGCGCAAGCGCGGCATGCGCGGCACGACCCAGGTGAACGCGAGCAACGTGCGTTCCGTGCGCGCGATGCTCCCCAACGGTTAAGGAGACGAGCCATGCCAAGAATTAAACGTGGGGTAGACGCACGCGCCCGTCACAAGAAAGTAATTGATCTGGCCACGGGTTACCGCGGCCGCCGCGGCAGCGTTTTCCGCATCGCCAAGGAGGCGGTGATGAAGGCGGGCCAATATGCCTATCGCGACCGCAGGACGCGCAAGCGCGTGTTTCGCGCGCTGTGGATCGCGCGCATCAATGCGGCGGCGCGCGCGTGCGGCCTCACCTACAGCGTATTTATGAACGGCCTGAAGAGGGCCGCGATCGAGGTGGACCGCAAGGTGCTGGCCGACCTGGCCGTGACCGACATGGCGGCATTCGCCAAGTTCGCGGAGCAGGCCAAGAAGACAAGCATGCCTTCCAACACGGCAAGCTTGCCTTCCAACGAGGCAGGCGCCGCGCCCAAGTAAGGCGGGCCGTCGCAACTGGGACCAACGCGAATCGGAACGAAGGACGCCGGGCAAGTTTGGGAAGCTCCGATTAAGTCTGTGACGCAATCAGAGCTTCCTCCGACTTGGGGGATTTACGCCCCGAAGGTCTCGATCCCCCTTGAGGGGAAAGTTCCCTCGGGGGACAAGGGGGCCGGGTGGGAAGAGAAGGGTCCCACCCCTTCCCTAGGCCCCCTTGTTCAGACCATCTTTAGCCTCTTTTCGTTTATGTGATCGCCACAATGGATGATCTGGAAAAAATTGTCGCCGCCGCACTGGAGCAGTTTCGCCGCATCGATGATGCCGCGGGACTGGACCAGGCCAAGTCGCGCTTTCTCGGCAAGACCGGCGCGCTCACGGATCTGCTCAAAGGTCTGGGTAATCTCCCCGCTGAACAGCGGCGCGAGGCGGGCAGCCGCATCAACGCGGCCAAAGACCGGCTTGAGGCCGCGTTAGCCGAGCGGCGCGACGCCCTGGCGCAGGTGCAGCTGGATGCGCGGTTGGCGGAGGGGGCGCTCGACGTCACGCTTCCCGGCCGCGGCGCGGGCCGCGGCCGCCTGCACCCGCTTACCTCGACCCAGGACCGCATCGAGGGCATATTTCGCTCGATCGGCTTCGATATCGCCGACGGCCCCGAAATCGAGACCGACTGGAACAACTTCACCGCGCTCAATAACCCGGAGAACCATCCGGCGCGCTCGATGCAGGATACCTTCTACGTCGAGAACAAGGATGCGAGCGGCAGGTCGCTGCTGCTGCGGACGCACACCAGCCCGATGCAGGTGCGCTATGCGCGCATGCACTCGCCGCCGCTCAAGGTGATCGCGCCCGGGCGCACCTATCGCGTCGACAGCGACGCCACCCACTCGCCCATGTTTCACCAGGTCGAAGGCCTTTGGATCGACGAGGACGTGAGCTTCGCCGACCTGAAGGGCGTGTACACCGATTTCCTGCGCCGCTTCTTTGAAACCGAAGAGCTCGAGGTGCGCTTCCGGCCTTCGTTTTTTCCCTTTACCGAGCCTTCCGTGGAAATCGACATGGCCTTCGGCGCCGGGCCGAACAAGGGCCAATGGCTGGAAATCTCCGGCGCCGGCCAGGTGCATCCGGCGGTCATCCGCAATTTCGGGCTTGACCCGGAAAAGTACATCGGCTTTGCCTTCGGTTCGGGAATCGAACGGCTGGCCATGCTGCGCTACGGCATCCACGATTTGCGCCTGTTCTACGACGGCGACCTGCGCTTCCTGCAACAGTTCGCATGAAATTCTCCGAACTCTGGCTGCGTAGTTTCGTCGATCCGCCCTTGTCCACCGCGGAACTGGCGCATGCCCTTACCATGGCCGGCCTGGAGGTCGAGTCGCTCGAGCCGGCCGCGCCACCGTTCTCTAGGGTGGTGGTGGCCGAAGTCCTGGAAGTGGCGCGCCACCCCAACGCCGACCGCCTGTCGCTGTGCAAGGTCAATGTGGGCGAGCCGGAGCCGCTCTCTATCGTGTGCGGCGCACCCAACGTGGTGGCCGGCATGCGCGTGCCCTGCGCCCTGGTCGGCGCGCGCCTGACCGGCGCCGACGGCCAGGCGTTCGAGATCAAGCGTTCGAGCGTGCGCGGCGTCGACAGCCAGGGGATGCTGTGTTCGGCCAAGGAACTCGGGATCGAGGACGATCATACCGGTCTCATGCCGCTTGCCGCCGATGCGCCCATCGGCCGCGACGTGCGCGAAGTGCTCGAACTCGACGATACCCTGTTCACGCTCAAGCTCACCCCGAATCGAGCCGACTGCCTGAGCCTGCTCGGGGTCGCGCGCGAAGTGGCTGCGATCACCGGCACCGCGTTCAAAGCACCCGCGATCGCGCCGGTCGCGGCGAAAAGCGAGGCCCGTTTCCCGGTGAAGATATCCGCTGCGGACGGCTGCGGGCGGTTCACCGGCCGCGTGATCCGCAATGTCAACGCCGCGGCGCCGGTGCCCGAATGGATGAAGCAGCGCCTGGCCCGCGCCGGCCAGCGCTCGATCTCGGCGCTGGTGGACGTGACCAACTACGTGATGCTCGAACTCGGGCGCCCGCTGCACGCCTATGACCTGGATAAGCTGCAGGGTGGCATCGACGTGCGCTTCGGCCGGAAGGAGGAACGGCTGAAGCTCCTGAACGAGCAGAGCGTCGACGTCGACGAGACTGTGCTGTGCATTACCGATGCCTCTGGCCCGATCGGGCTTGCCGGCATCATGGGCGGCGATTCGACCAAGGCCGAGACGGACAGCAGGAACATTTTCCTCGAGTCCGCGTTTTTCTTCCCCGATGCCATCGCCGGCCGCACGCGCCGCTACAACTTCGCCAGCGACGCCGCGCACCGCTTCGAGCGCGGTGTCGACTTCGACAACAACGTGGCCGGGATAGAGCGCGCGACCGAACTGATACTCGCGATTTGCGGCGGCGAGCCGGGGCCGACAGTCGATGACCTGGCCAAATTGCCACAGCGCAAGCCGGTGCACCTGCGCAGCGCGCGCGCCTGCAGAATCCTCGGCATCGGTGTGAGCGACGCGGAGATCGCGGCGATATTCTCGCGCCTGGGTTTTGCCGCCGGGAAAACCACGGACGGCTTTGACGTGACGCCGCCCTCGTATCGCTTCGACATTGCGATCGAGGAAGACCTGATCGAAGAAATCGCCCGCATCTACGGCTACGAGCGCATCCCGGCCAACCGGCCGCGCGCGCGCGCCGCCATGCTGCCGCAGCGCGAGGCGGTGCGCCCGCTGATGCGGGTGAAGGAAGCGATCGCCGCGCGCGACTACCAGGAAGTCGTCAACTTCAGCTTCGTCGAGGCCGATTGGGAGCGCGATTTCTGCGGCAACGACGCGCCGGTGAAGCTGCAAAATCCGATCTCGAGCCAGCTCTCGGTGATGCGCTCCGGCCTCGCCGGCAGCCTCGTCGCCAACGTGCGCTACAACCTCAACCGCAAGCAGCGCAGGGTGCGCGTATTCGAACTCGGCCGGGTGTTCCGCGCCGACGCAAGCGTGGCGGACGGGCCGCTGACGGTGGCGGGCATCGCCCAGCCGCTGAAGCTTGCGGCCATCGCCTACGGTCCGGCCCATCCGGAGCAATGGGGGCTCGCCGAGCGCAAAGTGGATTTCTACGACGTCAAGGGCGACATCGAAAGCCTGTTCGCGTCCGCGGCGACCAGCTTCGAGCGCAGGACCCATCCCGCCCTGCATCCGGGCCGGGCAGCCACTGTGCTGGTCGACGAAAAGCCGATCGGCTGGCTCGGCGAACTGCATCCGCGCTGGCAGCAGAAATACGAGTTGCCGCAGGCTCCGGTTCTGTTCGAGCTCGATCTGGATGCGCTGTTGGCCGCGCCTATGCCGATCTATCGGGAGGTATCGAAGTTCCCACCCGTGATCCGCGACCTGGCGGTGGTGGTGGATGAAGCCGTGCCGGCGCAGGCGCTGCTGGAAGCAATGAAAGGCGAGCGCCCGGCCGTCGTGCAAGACCTCTGGCTGTTTGACTTATTCCGCGGAAAAGGCGTGGACGAAGGCAAAAAAAGCCTTGCATTTCGGGTAGTTATGCAAGATACTTCGAAAACGCTGACCGACGCGGAGGCGGAGGCGGCGATGGTGCAATTGCTGCAGCTTCTTGCCGGGCGGTTTGGCGCCAAATTGCGTACCTAGGGGGAAAAATGACGTTAACAAAAGCCGAGTTGGCCGACTTTTTGTTCGAAAAAGTCGGGCTGAACAAGCGCGAAGCCAAGGATATGGTCGAAACATTCTTCGAAGAAATCCGCGCTGCCCTGGAGAACGGCGACAGCGTAAAGCTTTCCGGATTCGGCAATTTTCAACTGCGCGACAAACCGCAGCGCCCCGGCCGCAATCCCAAGACCGGGGAAGAAATCCCGATCACCGCACGGCGCGTCGTCACCTTCCATGCGAGCCAGAAGCTCAAGTCACTGGTGGAAAAAAACAATCGTGGAAAGCCACAGCAGCAACAGTAGCCTGCCGCCAATTCCGGCGAAGCGCTACTTCACCATCGGCGAAGTGAGTGAACTGTGCGGCGTCAAGCCGCACGTGCTGCGCTACTGGGAGCAGGAGTTTACCCAGCTGAAGCCGGTCAAACGCCGTGGCAACCGGCGCTACTACCAGCATCACGAAGTGCTGCTCATCCGCCGTATCCGCGATCTGCTGTACGAGCAGGGCTTCACCATCAGCGGCGCACGCAACCGCCTGGACGCACGCGCGTCGAGCGGCGACCAGGCGCCGGCCGAGCGCACCGAAGCGGGCACGGTCGATCTGGGCGCGATCAGGAGCGAGATCAAGAGCATCATCGAGACGCTCGGCGGCGGCGCCTGAGCGGCGCGCGTGCATCCAGTGCTGGTTTTAGTTCCGGCATAACGCGCTTCGCGCATTAGCCTACACTGAAACTTCGTTTTCATTCCGGCCGGCGTGATAAAATCACCAACCTCGGGGCGTAGCGCAGCCTGGTAGCGTACTTGCATGGGGTGCAAGTGGTCGGAGGTTCAAATCCTCTCGCCCCGACCAAATCTAATCAAAGGGTTAAGACCTCGACCCTTCGACCTTCACCGGCAACGTAGCCACATCGTAACTATTTTGCCCACCCTCCGCGATCCTGCGTCCCGAGAATCGTTTTACTACTCCGGCCAGATGATCGTTATCGACAAGGTGCGCATAGCGCAACACCATCTCTAGCGACTGCCAGCCGCCCAGCTCCTTCAACTCGTGTAACGATGTGCCACTGAGAACATGCCACGTCGCCCACGTATGCCTCAAATCGTGCCAGCGAAATGCCGTGATTCCGGCCCGATCTAACGCACCCTTCCACGCTTTACCGTTGACCTGATACATGG
>JAZDIA010000062.1:0-9995 GCA_043805375.1 Pseudomonadota bacterium | reverse complement strand
AAGCCCGCCATCTTGCCTGGGAGCCCATTTTTGGTCACGTTGAACAGGTATTCGTCGGTACGCGGCGAGTTCATCAGCATCGGACTCTTGCCGCCCGCGCGGCCGTAGTCTGCGTGACAGTAGCCGCAGATGGTCATATGCGCGTTCTTCACGTCAAACGGCTTGGCGGGCGTTTTCTGCGCGTCGGCAGGCGCCGTGGATTTTTGCGCGACGGCAAGCGCCGCGGGTTTCTGCGCGACGGCAGGCGCCGCTGGTTTCTGCGCGTCGGCAGGCGCTGCGGGTTTCTGCGCGACGGCAAGCGCTGCGGGTTTCTGCGCGTCGGCAAGCGGCGTGGAAACCAGGGTCAGCGCCAACGCGAGACCGATCGGCAGGGCCAGGAGGGCCAACGCGGCACCGACCGGCAACAGGCTTTGCGGCAGCAGGCCTCGTATTTGCTGAAAAAGATCGGAGGCTCTCAAGGTGGTTTTCAAGGTGGTGCTCCTTCTTTGAAGACAAGACTGGTCGCGAATGGTTCGCGTCACCGGTTCATTTTAAGGTATCGAATGGTATTGAATGCCGCCTGCGTTGACAAAAAAACACTCAGAAAAAAGGGTGGAGACACCGTCCCCACCCTTGCAAGTTAAGGGCTTGCTTTTTACTGAATCGCAAACACCCTTATGCCGCCGGAGTCCTGCGGCATGTTAAGCCACGGCTCGACGCCAAAGAACTCGCCGTAGCCCTCTTCGAACAGCGAACCCCAGCCGGTCGTCACCGCCACATACTGCTTGCCCTTGGCAAGATATGTGATGACGCCGCCGCCCATGCCGATGCCGATGTTGTGCGTCCACAGCTTCTTGCCGTCTCTTACGTCATGCGCGGTAAAATAGCCATTCGCTTCGCCAACGAACAATAAGTCGCCCGCGGTGCTCAACAGGCTGCTATGCGGGGCTGCGCTGGGGTAGTTGATCTCGAACTTCACTTTGCCCGAAACCGGATCACGCGCACGGATGTGCCCGCTCATCGATTTTCTGCCAACGGGGACCGAGAACTTGAAGTCCGCGCCGATGTACAACTGCGCCACGGGCTCCGTGACCGGCTCGACCTTCATGACCGTAAGGTCCATACACCACTCGTAGCCGAGCTTGTAGAACAGGCCGGTATTGGGATTGTACGTCCCCGAGTTGTAGCTCAACCCGCCGTTAATTGCCGGGCAAGAGTTTTTATGGCTGCCGATTCCCATGTCATTACGGCCGATCAGTTCGCCTTTGGGTGTGATGTCTTTGACCCAGTTGATCTCATCGACACCCTTGTACACGTTCAGTAGCGCGCCTTTGCGATCATAAAGGAAGTAAAAGCCGCCTTTGTTCGGGTGCAGGACGTACTTCTTGCCGCCTTGTTCGAAGGCATAGAACCCGTCCACGGCGGAGTCGAAGTCCCAGACATCGTGCGGGATTTCCTGGTAATACGCCTTCAGAGCGCCGGTGTCCGGATTCAGCAGAAGCACGCAGTCCGTGTACAGGTTGATACCGGGACGCGGACCCTTGGTCATCCAATCCTTGCCGATGTAGTCGAACAGAGGCGCCGGGTTGGAGGTACCAAGCCAATACGAGTTGGTCTCGATATCATAGTAGCCGTCACCCGTCCACGCGCCGCCACCGCCGACCTTCCAGGATTCGTTGCCCCAAGTGTCGCGACGGTCCCAAGGGCTGCCGTCATTGCCGCCGACGGTGACGAACTCCCACAGCTTCTTGCCGGTCTTGGCATCCACGCCGTAGATCAGGCCACGCTGCGGCCATTCACCGCCTTGCGAACCGGCGATGATCTTGTCCTTGACCACCATCGGTATGCCGGTGAAACCAACCGTTATTTTCTCGGAGTCGATCAGCTTGGTTTCCCAGACGAGTTTGCCGGTCTTCATATCGACTGCAGTCACCTTGCCGTCCAGAGTGTTGCTGATGATATTGCCGTACATGGCGCTGATACCACGGTTGAACGGGTTATGGGTTTGCCGGGCGACCAGATCTTCGTTCAGCTTGTGCTTATAGGTCCACAGCACGTCACCCGTGGCGCCGTCCATTGCATAAAGCTGGTTATACGGACCCGTGTAGTACACCACGCCGTCGATGGCCAGAGGAAAGCTCTCTATGCCTCGCCTTGCGCGGGAAGCCACGTGCGACCATGCGTCGACCAGCTTGGTGACGTTTTTGGTCGTGATCTGCTTGAGCGGACTGTAGTGCCAGCCTCTTTCATCACCGTTATAAGTGACCCAGTTGCCTTTTGCGAGTTCGCCGACTGAATTGGCAACGCGGGCGGGATCGATAGCGAAGCAGCTTCCCGCGGCAAAAGCCACGGAAAGCCCCGCCGCCACCGCGACGCTAAGGTAACGCTTTTTGCTAGTTGTGCTAGTCATATTGGATTCCTCTCCATAGTTATTCCCCAAGATATAGCCACCATGTCGCCGCAGGATCGTTTTTCAACAAGAAACGGCGGCCAGACGACGTGCCCACCATTCTTTTCCCTCATACAGAAGCCGCGATGTTTGGACGCCTTCTCAACACGCCGAGGCCAGCCCGGCTTCGCATTTCGGGATAACCGGATTATTGGCATGTTTTGCGGAAGAGTCAAGGAAAAAATTGAGTCCGAATCCGGTTACGCTCGATCCGCGCCGGGTATAGGATTAAAACCATGGTTCAAATTTTGAATCCCGGTTCAAACAAAGCCGCCTCGGAGCGCGTGCGGCGCAAGAGCGAGGCGCGGCGGCTGGATATACTGCGCGCGGCGGCGCGGGTGTTCCGCCGCAGCGGCGTCGCGGCCGCCGGCATGCCGGTCTGCACCGACCCATCCACCGCTGGATTTTACTGCCCCGCTTCGACAAAAAATGTTTCCGCCACCATCCAGGGCAGGAATGGGAGCAGCGCGTCGGTCGATTTCAGCGTGGCCAATGCTGCGGCGCTGGTGGCGGGCAATCCGGGTTTTGCCGCATTTGCCAATCTGGCGGCGCCGCAACTCAGCGCCGATAGTTTTGACTGGGGGCTTCCTTTCTTCTACGGGCGCAATGTACATACCGCCATTGATGGAATGAGCACTCCGGCTGGTCCCGGCCCTTATGTTGCATTCTAGCGTGTGGCCGAATTCTCCGTTAGTCACTTACGCGTCAAGGGTGGACACGATTGGCGAGGTAGAATTTTGGTTTGCATACGTCTCGCGGATTGGTGCAGTTGCGCTGGCGCACCTGCACCAATCCGCGAGACGGCATTTTCCAAGACGAGCCGACCTGTTTGCTTCCGGCTGGTGCGGATTAGGCTGAACTTCAATCCCGCGCATGCGCATCCAACCCGCAGAACTTGCGTTCGACAGCGAAGGAACGCCGTACGCGCCGGCTTACGGCGACGTGTACCACAGCCGAGACTCGGGCCCAGGCCAGGCGCGGCACGTGTTTGTCGAAGGCAACGCGCTTCCCGGCAAATGGGCGCGGCAGCGCGTGTTCACCATCCTCGAAACCGGATTCGGGCTGGGGCTGAATTTCCTCGCCACCTGGCGCGAATGGCGCGCCGATCCCGCGCGTTGCGAACGCCTGCATTTTGTTTCGATCGAAAAACATCCGTTCGACCGTGCCGCGTTGAGGACGCTGCATCTGCGCTACCCCGAGTTCGCGCCGCTCGCCGAGCAGTTGCAGGACGCGTGGCCGCCGCTGGTGCCGGGATTGCAGCGGCTGCATTTCGAAGGCGAACGGCTCACGCTGACGCTGGCGTTCGCGGACGTCGCCCTGGTGCTGCCACGCTTGCGCTTGCGTGCGGACGCCATTTACCTTGACGGATTCGCGCCCCTGCGCAACCCGGAAATGTGGTCGGCGCAACTGATGCGCGGCCTCGCGCGCCTGGCTCGCCCCGGAACCAGCATCGCGACCTATTCCAGCGCCGGCGTGGTGCGCCAGGGGCTCGAAGCCGCGGGATTTGCCCTCGAAAAATGCCCCGGCTTCGGCCACAAGCGCGAAATGCTGCGAGGGCGCTTTGCGCCGCGCTGGCCGCCGCGCCGCACGCCGGAAGCCGCGCCTGCGCCGGCCAGTCGCCACGCCATCGTTATCGGCGCCGGGCTCGCCGGGGCGGCAGTCAGCGAGCGCCTGGCGCGGCGCGGCTGGCAGATCGATCTCATCGACAGCCGCGCGCCGCCGGGAACGAAGGCGCCGGCCAGGTACGCGGGAGTATTTCACCCGCATATTTCGCGCGACGACTGCATCCTGTCGCGCGCCGCGCGCAGCGCTTATCTCTATGCCGTGTCGCGCTGGCTGGCGCTCGCGCAGGCAGGCCAAAGCCTGGCTTGGGCACGCTGCGGCGTGCTGCAACTCGCGGGCGATGGCGAACGCGACCAGGGCATGATGGCGACCATCGCCGCGCAGGGTTATCCGGCCGAGTATGCGCAATACCTCGGACGAAGCGAGGCCGAAACGCTGGCCCGATGCGCCATACGCAGCGGAGGCTGGTGGTTCTCCGGCGCCGGATGGATGCGTCCCTTGAGCCTCATCGCCGCGCAACTCGCCGCAGCAGGCGCCGGCGCGAGCGGCGGCTCGTCTGTTACCGCGCATTTCGGCGCCACGGCGCGTGCCATCACCCGCGGCGGCGATGTGTGGCAGACGCTTGCCGCGGACGGCACACTCATCGCCGCAGCGCCGGTCCTCGTCCTCGCCAATTCGAACGACTCGGCGCGCCTCGCGCCGATCGCGCAGCCGCTCGAGCACATTCGCGGACAGATCACCTATCTGCCGGCCGAAAGCCTGACGGCGCCACGGGTCGTGCTCACCGGCTCGGGATACCTGCTGCCCGCCATTGACGGGGTCGTGGTAGCGGGCAGCACTTACGATCGCGACAACGAGGATCCCGAGCCGCAGGTGCAAAGCCACGAGGCCAATCTCAGGCGCGTGGCGCAGCTGCTGCCGCAGGCGCGGCCTGGGCTCGATGCCTCGAAGCTCGACGGCGCAGTGGGGTTTCGTTGCGTCGCGCCGGATCGCATGCCGCTCGTCGGCGCCATGCCGGACGTGGCCGCGGCCCGCATGCACAAAACCGCGCTCTCCGGCGCGCAACTCGCCGACCTGCCCCGCTGCCCGGGGCTTTACTGCGCCGCGGCTTACGCCTCGCGTGGGCTGATTTGGGCCGCCCTGGCGGGCGAGATGCTCGCGAGCCGGATCGAAGGCGAGCCCTTGCCCGTCGAAGGCGACCTGGCCGATGCGCTCGACCCCGCGCGCTTCGTGCTGAAGCAGGCGCGCCGCGGAACCTTGTGATTCAGCGTCCGCCTGCACCAGGATCGCGCGGTTGCGCGCTTGCCCGGGTTTCTTCATGACGATATTCTTCGCCCATGGTGTCACCACTTGATTCGTGAGCGACTATGTGCGGCAGGTACAACATCATCACCGATGCGCAGGCGCTCTACGACGCGTTTCAGGTCGAAGTGGAGTCGAACGCGGCATCGCTCGTGCGCTACAACGTGGCGCCGGCGACCGATCAGATGGTCATCGTCGCCGATGGCGGGCAGCGCTCGGCGCGCTGGCACCGCTGGGGCCTGATCCCGCATTGGGCCAAAGACCGGCTGATCGGCCACAAGGCCATCAACGCGCGCGGCGAGAGCGTCGCGGCGAAGCCCGCGTTCCGCGCGGCGTTCCGGCAGCGGCGCTGCCTCGTACCGGCCACCGGCTTCTACGAATGGAAGGCGCTTGCGTTCGGCAAGCAGCCGTATCTGATCAGGCTCAGGGACGGCGGGCTGTTTTCGTTCGCCGGGCTGTGGGAAACCTGGTCCGGACCCGAGGGGGAGGTGCGCTCGTTTGCGATCATCACCACGGTGCCGAACGAATTGATGGCGCGCATCCATGACCGCATGCCCGCGATCATCCCGCGCGAACGGTACGCGCGCTGGCTCGATCCGGCGCTGAATGAGCCGGCGCAGATCCAGCCGATGATCGCGAGCTACCCGGCGCGAGAGATGCAGGCCATTCCGGTCAGCAGCAAAATCAACAATGTTCGCAATCAGGGCGCCGAGTTGATCGAGCCTGAAGGCGCGCCAATGGAGTGAGGGCGCGCGCCATTTCAGGCCGCGTGTCCCGGCGCAGACGGGCCGCAAATGCCCGTCGCGCCTGAAATTGCGCGCCGCAGACCGGATCTGCGCATGGCGCCACGGCGTGACATCGGTCGTACCCCAAATGGGGGTGGCAAAGGTTAGAATGGCGCCATGCCTTACTGCCACGAGCTTGATCGACCCGCCGCCAGAGCCGCGCACGCGTGCCGGCGCTCGCGCTTGCGGACCGGCCCCTATGCGAGGCATCGCTGCGACGATTGGGAACGGGGAACGAGCAAGTGATGGACCAAGCGTAATGGGCCAAGCCTGATGAAGCAACCCTTCGAAATGGATCTGAGCCTGCAGATCGGCAAATACGACATCCGCAAGCAGCTCGGCAAGGGCGCGACGGGAACGGTTTATCTTGCCGTCGATACCTTCTCCGGCAAGGAAGTCGCGCTGAAGGTGATCGAGCCCGAGGTATTCAGGGACCCGGAGTTCGGCACGGTGTACCGCTCGCAGTTCCTGAACGAAGCCTCGCTCGCGGGCAAGTTGCGGCATCCGCATATCGTCGGCATCCTCGACGCGGTGGTGCTGGAGGACTCGGGCCACATCGCGATGGAGGTAGTCAGCGGGGGTGACCTGTCGCATCACGTCAGCGCCGACACGCTGCTCCCCGTCGCGGACGTGCTGCAGATCGGCTTCAAATGCTGCGGCGCGCTCGCCTACGCTTTCAACGAGGGTATCGTCCACCGCGATATCAAGCCGGCGAACATCATGATCGCGCAGGGCACGGACGTGAAAATCGCCGATTTCGGTGCTGCCCTGCTGCGCAAGGCCCAGTCCGTGCAGACGGCCAGCATCGGCTCGCCTTACTACATGTCGCCGGAGCAGCTCGAGCAAGCGCCGCTCACGCACCACAGCGACATGTATTGTCTCGGGGTGGTGCTGTACGAGCTGTTGACGGGGCAAAGGCCGTTCGCGGCCGACAGCCTGGAAATGCTGGTGCAGAAAATCCTGCATCAGGCTCCCGCGCCGCCGAGCAGCCTGCGCGCGGCGCTGCCGAAGGAGCTCGACCGCGTGGTGTTGCGCGCGCTGGGCAAGAAGCCGGAGTTCCGTTACCAAACCTGGGCCGAGTTCGCGCTCGAGCTCTCGAACGTCGGCAAACTCGTGCTGCCGCCCGAGGCCATCATGGACAGCGAGAAATACGTTGCCTTGAAGCGCGTGGAGATGCTGGCGGCTCTCTCCGACGCCGAGTTGTGGGAACTGACGCACGCCGGGCGCTGGACGCGCATCGCGGCAAGACAGGCCATCATCCGCGAAAACGAGCCGGGGCAGAGCTTCTTCTTCCTCGCGCAGGGACAGGTCAAGGTCACCCTCGAGGGACGCCTGCTCAATACCATCGGCGAGGGCGAGAGCTTCGGCGAGATGGCCTATATCCGGGGAGGCGAGATGCCGCGGCACGCGACTGTGGAGGCCATGACGGGAATTCTGCTCGCCGAATTCGAACCGGAGCCCCTGGCCCGGATGAGCCTGGGCGCACAATTGCAGCTCACGCGCGCGCTGGTGCGCAACCTGGTGGACCGACTGGATCTGGCCAATGCGCGGCTTACCAAATGAGCCGGGTAACTATATACGGCGTCTCAAGTACTGTCGCATGCAGTGGTTTTGCGCGCCGGACAGTCCTACTCCTGCGTCTGCTGCGGCCACGTCTCAAGTATTGTCGCATGCAGTGGTTTTGCGCGCTGCGCGCGCTCACGCCCGAGCAGGTCGCCGACATTCGCAGCCGTTACCCGGCCGGCTGAGTTTATCGATTGTTGAAAGGTACCGGCGCCATGCCCAGATTTGCCGCCAACCTGTCGATGATGTACCGGGAGCACGCTCGGCTACGGCGGCTGGGTCGGCTGCGAGTACCGGCCCAAGGGCCGGACCAGCGCCGGGCTGGGCTGGCTGAAGGGCCGGCTGTGAGCGCGGTTTCGCGACTACGGCGGTGATCAAGGCTGTGACTGCCGACATCACCCGGCATCAACTCGCCGAGCAGGCGAAGCGCGACAGCGAGGAGCGCATGCGCAAATTCGCCGCCGCGACCAACGAAGGGATTTTCTTCCACCAGGACGGCATCGTCACCGACGTCAACGAGGCGCTGCTCGCGATCATGGGCTATGCGCGCGAGGAAATGATCGGGCGCAGCGTGCTCGCGTTCGTGCCGGCGCAGCGGCGCGAGGAAGCGGCGGATTACATCGGCGCGGGACGCGAAGACCCTTACGAGGCCGAGGTGGTGCACAAGAACGGCTACAACATTCCGGTCGAGCTGGTGGGCAAGACCTTGCACCTCAAGGGCGAGACCCACCGCCTCGGCGTGCTGCGCGACGTCACCGCGCGCAAGCACGCCGAAGCGCGCATCCGCTATCTGGCGCACCACGACATGCTTACCGGCCTGCCCAACCGCGCCTACCTGACCGAGCGGCTCGCCACGATCCTGGCGCTGGCGCGGCGCCACGGCACGCTGGTGGCAATCATGTTCATCGACCTGGACAACTTCAAGACCGTCAACGATTCGCTCGGGCATCACGTGGGCGACGCCGTGCTGAGGGAAGTGGCCGCGCGCATCAAGGAAGTGCTGCGCGAGGCCGACATGGTGTCGCGACTCGGTGGCGACGAGTTCCTGGTGATTCTTGCCGATTTCGCCGCGCCCGAGGACGCCGCCACGGTTGCACACAAGCTGCTGCAGACCATTTCCGCTCCGATCGCGCTCGAAGGCCAGCAGCTCTGCACCAGGGCAAGCATCGGCATCAGCGTGTTCCCGCGCGATGGCGACAATGCGGACGATCTGATTCGCCATTCGGACGCGGCGATGTACGGGGCAAAGGAGAACGGTCGCGGCCACTGCCTCTTCTACGCCCCCGGCCTTTCGGACGCTGCCGCCGAGACCCTGGCGCGCGAAACGAGGCTGCGCGACGCGGTCCGGGGCGGCGAATTCGTGTTGTTCTACCAGCCGCAACTGAGCGTCGGCGATCTGCACCTGACCGGCATCGAAGCGCTGGTGCGCTGGCGCCATCCGCAGAACGGCCTCACCGACCCGTCGGAATTCATCGAATTCGCCGAGACGCGCGGTCTCATCGACCAGCTCGGTCAATATGTGCTGAGCGAAGCCTGCCGCCAGAACAAGGCGTGGCAGGCTGCCGGTTTTGACGCATTGCCGATTTCGGTCAACGTGTCGGCGGCCCAGTTCCATAGCGGCGACCTGGTGGCCGAAGTGAAACGCGTGCTGGAACGCAGCGGGCTCGAAGGCCAGTACCTGGAGCTCGAGCTGACCGAGGGCATGCTGATGGACAAGGACGTCGTGGGCGAGGCGCTCTCGGGGCTGCGCGCACTCGGCGTCAGGATTACCATCGACGATTTCGGTACCGGCTATTCGTCGCTCGCCTATCTGAAACGCTATCCGATCGACAAGCTCAAGATCGACCGTTCCTTCATCGACGATCTGGGCACGGATGCCGATGACCGCGCCATCGCCACCGCCATCATCAATCTGGCGAAAACCCTGAAGCTGACCGCGCTGGCGGAGGGGGTGGAACGGCCCGAACAGCTCGATTTCCTGCGCGCGCACGGCTGCGACGAATTCCAGGGCTATCTCGCCGGCAAGCCGGTTCCGGCGGAAGAGTTCAGCGCGTTTTTACGGACCTGAAGCAGCGCTTACTACGCTCCCCTTTATTCATGCGCGGCGACCTAAATCGCGCCCTTTGTTGTTGCAGGGTTGCGATGTTGCGCGGACGAAAAGCCGTCCGTGCGCAATCGACGATCTTGTATGAAAACCCACGCCGTTGTTAATCTTACTGCGTCAATAAAGATGTGGTCATAGATTGCTTTTCCCGCAGCACGGGCAATGAGGCTGGCGTAGGGCGAGGGCGGGGGCGATGGCCAAGCGTAACGTCGGGATCGAGTCGGGCACGTGGCGACTGGGCCGCAGTGGC
>JAZDIA010000061.1:0-4448 GCA_043805375.1 Pseudomonadota bacterium | reverse complement strand
CGCGTGATGTCCGGGCAGTCGGCTTCGATCCGCAAGGTGCTCGCCGCGTTTCTCGCCGGGGGCCATGTGCTGCTCGAGGACAATCCCGGCACCGGCAAGACCACGCTTGCCAAGGCATTGGCGAAAAGCGTCGCAGCGCAGTTCCGCCGCGTGCAGTTCACCCCCGATCTCCTGCCGGCGGACATTCTCGGCGTATCGGTGTTCAACCCCAAGGACCAGAGCTTCCAGTTTCATCCAGGCCCGATCTTCACCCACGTGCTGCTCGCCGACGAGATCAACCGGGCCTCGCCCCGCACTCAATCGGCGCTCCTCGAGGCGATGGCCGAAGCTCAAGTGACGATCGAAGGCAAGACTTATCCTCTCACCGACCCGTTCTTTGTCATCGCGACCCAGAACCCGGTGGAATCGCGCGGCACCTATCCGCTACCCGAGGCGCAAATGGACCGCTTCGCGCTGCGGCTGTCGCTTGGCTACGTCAGCGCCGAGGACGAAACCGCGATCGTTGCGGCGCAAGGCACGGGCCACCCCCTCGAACGCATCGGCGCCTGCATCAACGTGCCACAGGTGCTGTTCCTGCGCGCAGCGGCGCGCGCAGTACGCATCGGCGACGAGATTCGTCGCTACGCGGTGGACATCGTGCGCGCGACGCGCGGCGCCGCCGGAGTGTTGCTCGGCGCCGGTCCGCGCGCCTCGCTCACACTTAACCAGATTGCGCAGGCCTTGGCGCTTATCGACGGCGAGCCGAGTGTGAACCCTGACCACTTGCGCGAACTCGCAGTACCGGTGATCGCGCACCGCCTGATACTCTCCCCCGAAGCGAAGTTCTCCGGGGTGACGCCTCAGGGCGTGGTCGAGGACATCCTGAAGACGCTGCCGGTTCCCGCGTAATCCCTGGGCGACCTCCCATGTGGCGCATTTCATACCGCCTGCTGCGAGCGGCGAGCGGCGTGCAATACCGCCTCATGCGCCGCTTCACCCCCGCAGGGCTTTTCCTGGGCGGCTGCGCGGTATTTGCCGCAGCGCTCGGCGTCGACACCAGCCAGACGCTCGCCTACCAGATATTCACGCTGCTCCTCGCGCTCGGTGTCGTCGCCGTTGCCTCGATCGCAGTGCTGCGCGTGCCGGTGAGCGCCGAGCGGAATCTGCCGCGGACCGTGGCCGCGGGCGAGACCTTCAGCTACAGCGTGCGCGTGCGCAATCTCAGCGATGCGCCGCTCGCGGGCCTTGACCTGATCGAGCGCACCAGCGATCCGCGCCCAACGCTCGCGGAGTTCCGCAGCGAGCTGCGTTTTCCTTCTTATCAGGGTTTCTCGCGGCTGGCGAGAGCGCGCCAGGTCGGCACTCTCGAAGAAGCGCACCTCGATCGGCTTGCCGCGCGAGGCGAGGCAGAGGTGAAGATCACCGGCAGGACCTGGCGTCGCGGCGTACTCCACTTTGAAGCCATTACCGTCGCGCGGGCCGACCCGCTCGGCCTTGCACGCGCCCAGCGTACCATCGCTCAGCCGGCCAACGTCGTAGTTCTGCCGCGCCGTTACCCGGTGCCGCCGCTCGCCCTGCCCGGTACGCGCACATTCCAGCCCGGGGGGGTCTCCAACGCGGTATCGGTGGGCGACGCCGAGGAATTCATCGGTCTGCGCGAATACCGCCCCGGCGATCCTCTGCATCGCATCCATTGGAAGAGCTTCGCGCGACTTGGTGAACCGATTGTGCGCGAATTTCAGGATGAGTTCTTCGAACGTTACGCACTCGCGCTCGATACATTCGGCGAGGCGCGGCAAGCGCTGCTGTTTGAAGAAGCCGTGTCGGTAGCTGCCTCCTTCATCTACACCATCGACACCCAGGAATGCCTGCTCGATCTGTTGTTCGTCGGCGAGCAGCCGTATTGCTACACCGGCGGCCGAGGCCAGATGCAACCTCTTGGCCTGCTCGAGGTGCTCGCCGGCGCACGCCTGGCGGGCGGCAGCATCGCGCGACTGCGCAACGCACTGCTTGCGCGGCGCTCGCAGCTTTCGGGTTGCATCCTGATCCTGATCGCCTGGGACGATGCGCGCCGCGCGCTGGTCCGGGAGCTGCATCGCCTTGGCCTGCCGGCGAGGGTACTGCTCGTTTGTGACGCAGCCCCCGCCGGCCTACCGCCTTCGGTTCACGCGCTGGTGCCCGGAAAGATCGCCGAAGGGCTGGCGAAACTATGAGCGCGCCTCCGCTCGCTCTGGCCGCCGCCGCGGCAACCCTGTGGGGCTGGCAGACCGGACAATGGTGGGTCGCGGTTCCGGCCGCGCTGCTCGCCGAGTCGCCTCGCGTCTTCGCGCGCCGCTGGCAGTTCGCGCTCGCCGACTACAATCGAATCGCCGACCTGTGCACTGTCATCGCGGCTGTCACGGCGGTCATACTCTACGTGTCGTTCGGCAATCCGGCGGCGATCAAACGCTGGTTTCAGTGGTTGCCGCTGGTATTCATGCCGGTTGTGCTGATGCACGGCTTTGGTGCGGCGCGCGAACTCGATCTCTCGGTGCTGTTCTGGAGCCTGCGCCGCTTCCCGATACGCAACCCGATCCGCTTCCATCCTGCCTGGCCATGGCTCGCGCTCTGGCTGCTCGGCGCGAGTGCCGCAAACTCGCGCGATACCGCCTTTTATGCCGGCGCGGCGGCGATCGTGCTCTGGGCGCTGTGGTCCATGCGCCGGAAATCCTCCATGGCCGGGTGGTTCGCCAGCGCGGCGGCCGCCGCCGCGCTGGGCTACGGCGCGCAGATCGGCCTGCGCGAGGTGCAGCTCTGGGTAGAGGGCAACGTTCCCGAGCTGTTTCTCCACGCCGGCACCCGCACCGATCCCTACGAAAGCCGCACCGACATCGGCCGCATCGGCCAACTCAAGGGCTCGGCGGAAATCGTATTGCGCGTCACTACCGATGCGCCGCTCGCCACGCCGCTTCTTTTGCACCGTGCGAGCTACGACGCGTACCTGGCGAACGCCTGGATCGCACGGCAGCGGGCTTTCAAAGCGATCGAGCCTTCGGCGCCTGGCGTATGGCGCATTCGGGATGAAGCGGGCGCGGCGACGCGCATCACTGTGCACGACCAATCGAGCGGACGTCCGGTGCTGAGCCTGCCCAGCGGCGCGCAGCGTCTCGATCTGCCGGGTGCCGCCAGCATCCAACGCAACGCTTTAGGCACCGTTCAGGCCGAGATAGCGCCCGGTCGGTTCCGCTACGAGGTGCAATTTCGGCCGGGCACGGCGGACGAGGCGGCGCCGGGCGCCGACGATTTGCGCCTGCCGCAAAGCGAGGAAAAGATGCTGCGCGCACAACTCGCCCGCTTCGGCCTGGAAGGACTGGCGGCTTCCGATGCCGTCGCGCACCTGAAGGCGCAGTTCGCTTCTCAGTTTTCCTACTCCAGCTTTCAGCCATCGCAAGCCAAGGATGGCACGGCACTCGCTCATTTCCTCGACAAGACCCGCGCCGGACATTGTGAATACTTCGCAACCGCGACCGTGCTGCTCCTGCGCGCGGCCGGCGTGCCCGCACGCTACGCTACCGGCTTCTCGGTGATGGAGTACAGCACCCGGGACGCGGCCTTCGTCGTTCGCCAGCGCCATGCGCATGCCTGGGCGCGGGCGTACCTGGAGGGTGCCTGGCGCGATGTGGACACCACGCCTGCTTCATGGTTCGAAGAGGAGGCCGGCGGCGATTCGCTGTGGACGCGCGCGATCGATTTATGGTCATCGGCCGTATTCGCCGTGCGCAGCAGCTACGACAATCTCGATCGTGCCAGCGGCACAGCAATCTTGCTCGGGGTCGCCGCACTGCTCATTGTGTGGCTCGGCTGGCGTCTGTTTCGCGGGCGCACCGACCGCGTACAGGCCGCCGCCGGCACTCGACGCGAGGGAGGAGTACCACGGGTCGGGCGCGATTCGGCGTTCTACAGGCTGGAAGTGCAGCTTGCCGCACGCGGACTTCCTCGCGCAAACGCGGAATCGCTCGCTGATTGGATCGCCCGGGCAGAGCGCGCGCTGCCAAAGGAGTTCGACTTGCTTGCGGCGCGCGCTGCCCTTCGGCTGCATTACCGCCTGCGCTTCGATCCAGCCGGGATTAGCGCCGAAGAGCGCCTCGCACTCGATGGCGCGGTAGAGAGCTTGCTGCGATCGATCAATGCTGCATAATGACCGGATCGTAGCGGTCCATGCCGCACCGCGCCCTGCAAGACGCGGGAATGATGCAAGACAAAGGTTCCTTCGCTCCTCTTACCATAAGGGAGAAATAATGTCCCAGGCAATCCGAGTTCTCTTGTGGCTCGTGGCATTCGCCTTCCTTGGCCACGCCAACGCCCAGACCTGGCCGGCGAAGCCGGTCAAGTTCATCGTTCCAAACAGTGCGGGATCGGTACCCGACGTCATCGCGCGCATGCTGGGCGAGCGCCTGTCGCTCGCGTTAGGCAAGCAATTCGTCATCGAG
>JAZDIA010000060.1:0-7657 GCA_043805375.1 Pseudomonadota bacterium | reverse complement strand
TCCGTGCTTCGGATTCCTTGATGCGGTTCTTGCAGACGCTGTAATTATGTAAAGAATGCGCCGGCCCAAGATCAGCGGCAACGCCGGGCCGGCGTAGACCTTCTGGACGACCTATGCATAATTGAGACCTATGCATAAGGGGTCGACTCCGGACGGTCGTGCTACCAGAATGCGGACATCGTCTGTCGGATAGAGTCACGACTACTACACCTAACGGTAATTCTGTCAGGCGCTCTTAGTTCACGCGAACAAGTTCAGCACCCCGTCCAGGCCGACGTAATCCAGCGTGTAGTCCGCCTTGCCCCGGGCGACCGGTTTCGCGCGATAGGCGATGGACACGCCCGCCTCGGCCATCATCGCCAGGTCATTCGCGCCGTCGCCTATGGCGATGACCCGGGCTGCCACTATCCCCAGTTCATCGCGCACCGCGCGCAGCTTTGCCGCTTTCGCCTCCGCGTCCACGATATCCCCCACCATCCGGCCGGTGAGGCGGCCGCCTTCGATATCGAGCACGTTGGATATGCTGTAGTCGAAACCCAGCCGGGCTTTCAGGCGCTCGGTGAAGAAACTTAAGCCTCCCGATACCAGCAGCGTCTTGACGCCGGTGCTTTGCATCGCGGCGAGCATGGTCTGGGCGCCGGGCGAGAGTCGCAGGCGCTCGTCGTAGACGCTTGCCAGCGCTCCCTCGTCCAGGCCCTTCAGCAGCCCGACGCGCAGTCGCAGGCTTTCGGCGTAATCGATCTCGCCCGACATCGCGGCGGCGGTGATCGCCGAAACTTCGGCCTTGACCCCGGCCATGTCGGCGAGTTCGTCTATGCATTCGATGGTGATCAGCGTGGAGTCCATGTCAATTGCGAGGAGCCCCATGTCCGCCAGTTTGCGATCCTCCGGAACAAAGCCGAAGTCGAGCCTGGCGCGGGCACAATACTCGGCGATCCCCGGTCGTTGTTGCGCGCCGGTCAAACGGCACACGCCGGGGCTGAGGTGCAGGACTTGCCGCGCGCCGGACAGCTGCGATAGCTGATCGAGGTCGGGCTCGGCGACGGCGGCGCCCTGGATCACGAGATGCATGTGCATCTCCTATGCCGATCCGCCGCGGTTGGGCGCGCGGACATCATTGCAGCGCTCCGTTCAGGGTCTTGAGCAATTCCTTCACTGTCTGCACCCGCGGCGCCATGCCTTCGCTCGGCGTTTGCACCCGGAGCTTGCTTGGGCCCGACAATTTCCAGTGGCGGTGCCGCTGCAGCATCTGCAGCACGCGCGCCCCGTCCAGGGGCGGTTTATCGATGAACTGCAGCAGGATCGCATCGCCGCCGGCGTCGATGCGGGCCACGCCCAGTGCGCGTGCGGCAATGCGCAGACGGTGCGATTCGATCAGCGTCTGCGCCGGTTCCGGCGCGAGGCCGAAGCGGTCCATCAGTTCCTCCTGCATCGCATCGAGTTCGTCCGGCGTTTCGCAGTTGGCGAGGCGCTTGTACAGCGTCAGCCGCTCGTTCACGTCGCTGCAGTATTCATTGGGCAAGAGCGCCGGCAGGTGCAGGTTGATTTCCGTGGCGATTCCGAGGGGCTGCGACAGATCCGGCTCCTTCCCCGCTTTGAGCGAGCGCACGGCGTGGTTGAGCATTTCGGCGTACAGATTGAAGCCGATTTCCTGCATTTCACCCGACTGCGATTCGCCCAGGACTTCGCCCGCGCCGCGGATTTCCAGGTCGTGCATGGCGAGGAAGAAGCCCGAGCCCAGCGCGTCCATCATCTGAATCGCCTCCAGGCGCTTTTTTGCCTGTACCGAGAGTGCCTCTTCGGCGTGGATCAGCAGGTAGGCATAGGCTTGATGATGCGAGCGGCCGACGCGGCCGCGCAACTGGTGCAGTTGTGCCAGGCCGAACTTGTCGGCGCGGTGGATCAGCATGGTATTGGCGGTGGGAATGTCGATGCCGGTTTCGATAATCGTGGTGCACAGCAGCAGGTTGTAGCGCTGCTGGTGAAACTCGCGCATGGCGCGCTCGAGCTCGCGTTCGCGCATCTGCCCGTGCGCGACGACGATGCGCGCCTCGGGCAGCAGCTGCGAGAGCTTAACGTGCATGTTCTCGATGGTCTGGACTTCGTTGTGCAGGAAGTAGATCTGTCCGCCGCGCTTCAGTTCGCGCAGCACCGCTTCTCGAATCACGCCCTGGCTGTCGCGGCTGACGAAAGTCTTGATCGCCAGGCGCCTTTGCGGCACGGTGGCGATGACCGAGAAATCGCGCAGGCCTTCGAGCGACATGGCCAGGGTGCGCGGGATCGGCGTGGCCGTGAGCGTGAGCACGTCGACTTCGGCGCGCAATTCCTTGAGCACTTCTTTCTGGCGCACGCCGAAGCGATGTTCCTCGTCGATGATCACCAGACCCAGGCGTTGGAATTGAATGTCGCGCTGCAGCAGCTTGTGCGTGCCGATGGCAATGTCGAGTGAACCATCGGCCAGCCCCTTCACGTTTCGCGTTTGCTCTTTCGCCGTGCGAAAACGCGACAGCTGGACGATCTTTATCGGCCACTCGTCCGCAATCTGCGCGAAGCGGTCGGAGAAAGTCTGGAAGTGCTGCTCGGCGAGCAGCGTAGTCGGGGTGAGAACGGCAACCTGCTTGCCGCCGCAGACTGCGACGAACGCCGCGCGCAGGGCCACTTCGGTTTTGCCGAAGCCGACGTCGCCGCAGATCAGCCGATCCATGGGCTTGCCCGAGCACATGTCTTCGACGACAGCCCGGATCGCCGCCGCCTGGTCGGTGGTTTCCTCGAACGCGAAACCTGCGGCGAATGCGTCCAGATCGTGCTGCTTGATTTCGAACTGATGCCCCTGGCGCGCGGCGCGCCGGGCATAGAGATTGAGCAACTCGGCGGCGGTGTCGCGGATCTGCTGCGCCGCTTTGCGTTTGGCGCGGTCCCAGTCGCCGCTTCCAAGCTTGTGCAGCGGCGCCTGATCCGGGGCTACGCCGCTGTAGCGGCTGATCAGGTGCAACTGCGCCACCGGCACGTAGAGCTTGTCCTGGCCGGCATACTCCAGCTGCAGAAATTCGGTCTTGCCCTCGCCGAGATCCAGATTGACCAGGCCCAGATAGCGGCCGATGCCGTGCTGGGCATGCACCACCGGGTCGCCGAGGCGCAGCTCCGACAGGTCGCGCACCATGCCCTCGACCGATGTCGGGCGGACTTCGGCGCGTCTGCCGGCGCGCACCGTGCCGGCATAGAGTTCAGCCTCGGTGACGACGCAAATGTTCTCACCCGGTAGGGCAAAGCCGTTGAAAAGCGGCGCCGTGCCGAGCATGCAGCGTGCACTGGCCGTGAGAAACTCGGCGAAGCTCGCGCAAGAAGCAGGCGCGAGCCCGTATTCGGCCAGGTACTGGTTCATGGTTTCGCGCCGCCCTGGGGATTCCGCCAGGAGCAGCACGCGCGCGGGTGTGCTTGCGAGGAACTGCTTCAGCCGGGTGAGCGGATCGGCGGCGCGGCGCTCGACCGCGAGCGGCGGCAGTCCGGCGGCGACCATCACGCCATCCGCTGCCGCGCCCCCTTCCCGCGGGGCGCTGATGTCGATGCGCGCAAAGTTCCTTGCCGCGACGAAAAATTCCTCGGCCGGCAGGAACATCTCCACCGGCGACAGCAGCGGCTGCCCGCCGTAGCCGCGCAACAACCGGTAGCGCGCCTGCGTGTCCTTCCAGAACGCGTCTATGGCCGCGGCGACATCGCGGTGCAAGCAGATCGTTGCCCGCTCGGGCAGATAATCGAAAATGGTGGCGCTGTGCTCGAAGAACAGGGGCAGGTAGTATTCGACCCCGGCCGGGGCGATGCCGTTGCTGACGTCCTTGTAGATATTGCTCCTGGACGGATCGCCTTCGAAAGTTTCGCGAAAGCGCGCGCGAAAGCGCGTCCTGCCTGCTTCGTCCAGCGGAAACTCACGCGCCGGCAGCAGGCGCACTTCCTTCACCCTATAGATGGTGCGTTGCGTATCGACGTCGAAGGTGCGGATGGATTCGATTTCCTCGTCGAGCAGGTCGATGCGGTAGGGCAGGGCGCTGCCCATGGGGAACAGATCGATCAGTCCGCCGCGCACGCAATACTCGCCCGGTGCGACCACCTGGGTGACGTGGCTGTAGCCGGCCAGGGTCAGTTGCGCGCGCAGTTGCGGCAGGCTGAACTTCTCATCCTGCTTGAGGAAGAAGGTGTAGGCAGCGAGGTAAGACGGTGGCGCGAGGCGGTAGAGCGCGGTGCTCGCCGGAATCAGCGTAAGGTCGCAACTGCCGCGGGTGATCGCATACAGCGTTGCCAGGCGCTCGGATATCAGGTCATGGTGCGGCGAGAAGTTGTCGTAGGGCAGCGTCTCCCAGTCGGGCAGCAGATTCACCGCCAGTCCGGGCGCGAAATAGGGAATTTCCCCGCACAGGCGCTGCGCATCGAGCGCTGAGGCGCAAAATACGATCAAAGGCTTCGCCTCAGCGGCCAGACGCGCGAGCACCAGGGCGTCGCTGGAGCCATGCAACTGGGTGTAGCGGCGTTGGCGCAGTGCCGGGGGCGGGGCCGAAATCATCGGAGAAAAGGCGTTTAGGGAGGGGGCGGCCCTGTGGGTCGCGACCCAATGGGCGTGAGCCTGGGAAACGGGATTAAACTGACATCATCATTTGACTAGGCGGTATTATAACGCCTTCGGTAGCCATTTATTTTGAAGAAACAATGACGTCCGAGCGATTTTTCGGCCTGATTCCGGCGGCGGGCGCGGGCGAGCGCATGGGCCAGGCCACACCCAAGCAATACCTCAAGCTGCTCGGGCGCCCGATGCTCTACCATAGTGTGAATGCGCTGCTTGCCAGCGGCAGGATCGATACCGTATTCGTGGTGTTGGCTCCCGCGGATCACGAATTCAGGCAGCATGACTGGAGCGAGTTCGGCGAGCGCATCGCGCCGCTTTATTGCGGTGGCGCGACGCGGCACAACAGCGTGTTGAACGGTCTGGTTGCGGCCTCGTCCACGGCGCAGCCGGAGGACTGGATGCTGGTGCACGATGCGGCGCGGCCCTGCCTGGGCCAGCGCGAATTGCAGCGCATGCTGGACACGCTCGCCACGGACGAGGTGGGAGGGATACTCGCAGTGCCGGTCGCCGATACGCTCAAGCGCGCCGATGCCGCCTTACAGATCCAGGCGACCGAAGCGCGCCAACACCTGTGGCAGGCGCAGACGCCGCAGATGTTCCGCCACGGCCTGCTGCTGCATGCATTGAGCAGGACGGCGAAAATGACGGACGAAGCGGGTGCCGTAGAGGCTATGGGACTTAAATCGAAGATAGTGCAGGGTTCCACCGCGAATTTGAAGGTGACCTATGCGGAGGACCTGCGGTTGGCAGAGGCCATCCTCGCAAGCCAAGGGAGGCAAACGTGAGAATAGGGCAGGGATTCGACGTTCACGCCTTGGTGTCAGGGCGCAAGCTCATCCTCGGCGGCGTGGATATTCCAAATGAGAAGGGCTTGGACGGACACTCGGACGCAGACGTGCTGCTGCACGCCCTGTGCGATGCCTTGCTAGGCGCCGCGGCTCTGGGCGATATCGGCCGCCATTTCCCCGACACCGACGCGCGTTACAAGAACGCCGACAGCCGTATACTGTTGCGCGAGGTGAGCCGGCTGGTGCAGGAAGCCGGCTACCGCATCGTCAATATCGACGCCACAATCATCGCGCAGGCGCCGAAAATCGCGCCGCATATTTGCGCCATGGTGAACAACATCGCCGCCGACCTTGACTTGTCGCGTGGCCAGGTCAACGTCAAGGCGACGACCACCGAGGGGCTCGGCTACACCGGCCGCGGCGAAGGCATCGCTGCCGAGGCGGTGGTATTGCTGAATTGGGCAGTTTGATCCGGTTTGCGCCAAAAAGCCTTTATACTTATATTCGGCTCCGGGGCGGCTACCCGCAAGACGGCTACCCGCAAGACTCCGGTGTTTTCTGAGGACAACAGCGCCTTGACCAAACGATCCAGTTTTAGCTATGAACAACTGCTCGCCTGCGGGCGCGGGGAGATGTTCGGCGCAGGCAATGCGCAGTTGCCGCTGCCGCCCATGCTGATGTTCGATCGCATCATTTACATCAGCGACAAGGGCGGAGCCTACGGCAAGGGCGAGATCGTCGCCGAGCTCGACCTGCGTCCGGAGCTTTGGTTTTTCGCCTGCCATTTCCACGGCGACCCGGTGATGCCGGGCTGTCTGGGACTGGATGGAATGTGGCAGCTGATTGGCTTTTTCCTGGGCTGGATGGGAGGATCTGGGCGCGGACGCGCGCTCGGCTGCGGCGAGGTCAAGTTCAGCGGCCAGGTGTTGCCGAGCGCAAAGAAAATTACCTACCGCATCAGCATGAAGCGGGTGATCCTGCGCAAGCTGGTGATGGGTGTCGCCGACGCCGTGATGGAGGTCGACGGTCGCGATATCTATGCGGGCAATGACCTGCAGGTGGGATTGTTCACCTCCACCGACGGATTCTGAGGGTAGCGCCATGCGTCGCGTCGTAGTCACGGGAATGGGCATTGTCTCCAGCATCGGCAGTAACAAGGGCGAGGTGCTGGTCTCGCTGCGCGACGGCCGCAGCGGCATCGAATTCTGTCAGGAATACCAGACCCTGGGCTTTCGCTCTCAGGTGCACGGACCGATTCGGGTGAAGCGCGAGGAGTTGATCGAGCGCAAGCTGCTGCGCTTCATGGGCGATGCCGCCGCGTTCACGTACGTGGCGATGACCCAGGCCATCGCTGACTCCGGCTTGCCCGAGAGCATGGTCTCGAACGAGCGCAGCGGGCTGATCGTCGGTTCGGGCGGCGGCTCGCCGCAAAACCAGGTCGAGGCCGCCGACCTGATGCGGACCAAGGGCGTGAAGCGCATCGGGCCGTACATGGTGCCGCGGACCATGTCGAGCACCACCTCGGCCTGCCTCGCGACGCCGTTTCGCATCAAGGGCGTGAACTACTCGATCAGTTCGGCCTGCTCGACCAGCGCGCATTGCATCGGCAACGCCTACGAGCAGATTCAGTGGGGCAAGCAGGACATCGTCTTCGCGGGCGGCGGGGAAGAGGTGCATCCTTACCTGAGCATGCTGTTCGACGCCATGGGTGCGCTGTCTTCGAAATACAACGACACTCCGACTCGTGCCTCGCGCGCCTACGACGCGGATCGCGACGGTTTTGTCGTCTCAGGCGGCGGTGGCGTGGTGGTGCTGGAGGATCTCGAGCATGCGCGCGCGCGCGGCGCCAAAATCTACGCCGAGCTCGTAGGCTATGGTGCTACCTCCGACGGCTACGACATGGTGCAGCCCTCGGGCGAGGGCGCCGTGCGCTGCATGCGCCTCGCGCTCGAAGGCGTAGACACGCCGGTCGACTACCTGAATACGCACGGCACCAGCACGCCGATAGGCGACACCAAGGAGCTCGAAGCGGTGCGCGCGGTGTTCGCGGATAAGCTGCCGCTGATCAGTTCGACCAAGTCGCTGACCGGGCACGCGCTGGGCGCGGCGGGCGTGAACGAGGCGATTTACTCGCTGCTGATGCTGGAGCACGACTTCGCTTGCGCCTCGGCGAACATCGAGACGCTGGACCCCGCGGCCGTAGGCATCCCGATCGTGCGCTCGCGTGTCGACAACGCCGGCCTCAGCACGGTGA
>JAZDIA010000059.1:0-5326 GCA_043805375.1 Pseudomonadota bacterium | reverse complement strand
GCAGGCAATCAGTGTCAGCTACATATACAGCTTCAAATAAGCTTGCTCGATAAAACGATGGGAAATTCAATCGTGCCTCTTGTCGCGCCTCGTGGCATTCGTTGGTCAGTGCTTCGTTGGTGACGACGAAGTCGCGTACCCGGCCCTCATTGTCCCTGGCGAATTCGGCGATGTCGATGCCGAGCAGCGGAAACACGGTGTGGGCACCGTCGTTAGGCGCGGGGTCTAGTCCGCCCGCCTGCGGATAGAGCAGGTCTTGCAGCTACGATTCCACCAGGTTATCCAGCGCGGGCAGGTTAATGGGCATCTCCCACCAATACTATGTAAGACATTGATTTTATTTAATCCCCTCTGCCTCCCGATCCGCGGGCGTGGACAACGTAATGCGCATTACGCGCCGCGTTTTTTCAATGCCTCCAGCATCGGCGTGATCAAATCCATCGGCACCGGGAACACGATGGTCGAGGCCTTGTCCCCGGCGATGTTGCTCAAGGTCTGCAGGTAGCGCAACTGCATCGCCTCGGGCTGCCGCGACAACACCTGCGCCGCCTGCAGCAGTTTCTCCGACGCCTGCAGCTCGCCCTCGGCGTGGATCACCTTGGCGCGGCGCTCGCGCTCGGCTTCCGCCTGGCGCGCAATGGCGCGCACCATGGATTCGTTCAGGTCCACATGCTTGATCTCGACGGTGGACACCTTGATGCCCCAGGCGTCGGTCTGGGTATCGAGCGTCTTTTGAATGTCGAGGTTGAGCTTCTCGCGCTCCGCGAGCAGCGCGTCAAGCTCATGTTTTCCCAGCACCGCGCGCAGCGTGGTCTGGGCGAGCTGGCTGGTCGCGCCAAGGAAGTCGACCACCTGGATGATCGCCTTCTGCGGGTCGACCACGCGGAAGTACACCACGGCGTTCACCTTGACCGAGACATTGTCGCGCGTGATCACGTCCTGCGGCGGCACGTCGAACACCACGGTGCGCAGGTCCACCCGCACCATCTGCTGCACCACCGGGATCAGAAAGATCAGCCCCGGCCCTTTCACCATCCAGAAGCGCCCCAACTGGAATACCACGCCACGCTCGTACTCGCGCAGGATGCGCAGCGATGCCGCCAGCAACGCCACGACGAGGATGACCACACCTAAGCCGAAACTGAGCACCATGATTCAACCTCCTTGGGAAGCTCTGATCGAGGGATTGTCCTTATCGGAGTTTCCTCCGAATCGGGGAATATGCAACAGGGCATCGCCCGTCCTGGTTTATGGATCTCCCGGGTCGGACTCCGCGACGACGTCCAGCACCAGGCCGTCGATCGCCGCGATACGCACGCGCTGGCCGGCCTTGAGCGGCATGGCGGCACGCACGCGCCAGGTTTCGCTATGCACGCGGGCCCAACCTTCCCCGTCGAAATCTTCCAGCACTTCGCCCGCGGAGCCGATCAGCTCCTCGCGCCCGCTCACCACCGGGCGGCGGCGCGCCTTAAGCGCCAACCCGATCATCAGCATCAGGAATGCGGCGCTGGCCGCGGCAAAGCCGCCGATCAGCGCGTACGGGATGCCGTAGCCGGGGATATCGGTGTCGATCAGAATCACCGAACCCACGACGAAGGCGATCAGCCCGCCGATACCGAGCGAGCCGTAGGCGGGGAAAAACGCCTCGCCCACCATGAACCCGATGCCGAGCAGAATCAGGGCGAGCCCGGCGTAGTTTACGGGCAGCATCTGGAACGCGTACAGCGCGACCAGCACGCAGATGGCGCCGACCACGCCCGGCAACACCATGCCGGGGTTGTAGAATTCGAACAGGATGGAGTACAGGCCGAGCAGGACCAGCATGTAGGCAATGCTCGGATCGGTGATCACCGACAGCAGCCGCGTGCGCCAGTCGGGCTCGAACGCGGTGGCGACCGCTCCGGCCGTGTCGAGCACGCGCTCGGTTCCGGCGATGCCGAACTTGCGGCCGTCGAGCCGCTGCAGCAGTTGCGGCACGTCCGCGGCCACGAGATCGATGACTTTGAGCTTCTGCGCTTCGGCCGAGGACAGGCTCACCGCCTCGCGCACTGCGCGTTCCCCCCATTCGACATTGCGGCCACGCATCTGCGCCAGTCCGCGGATGTAGGCCGCGGCATCGTGCACCTGCTTGCTCGTCATGGTGTCGGAGGAACCCCCCCCGGCTTTCCCGCTGCCCTTGGCGGCTTTGCCGTCCCCGCCGTCTTTGCCCTCGCCATCCTTGCCCCCGCCGGAGGCGCCGCCTATCTGCACCGGGGTCGCCGCGCCAAGATTGGTGGCCGGAGCCATCGCCGCGACGTGGCTGGCATACAAAATGTAGGTTCCGGCGCTGGCCGCGCGAGCGCCGGCCGGCGCGACGAATGCGGCGACCGGCATCGGCGCGGCGAGGATATCCTTGATGATGGCGCGCATCGAGGTGTCCAGCCCGCCCGGGGTGTCCATCTGCAGCACCAGCAACTGCGCCCCCTGTGCGCGCGCGTGTTCGATGCCGCGGTGCACGTAATCGGCGGTCGCGGGGCCGATCGCGCCGTTTACCGTGAGCACCAGCACCGGTGCCGGCGCTGCCGCGAGCCACACGGGCCAGAATACGGCCATCAGGAGAATCTGCAACCGGCGCATACAAAGCTCCGCTCATCCCACCGTGGTCAAACTATAGTGCTTTTTGGCGCACCCGTCAGCGCTTCCGGTAAACTGGCGCTCCTCCAATCCGATGCCGGCACCCTGACCCATGCGCGAACCCGCACCGAAGACCATTTATCTCAAGGACTACACCCCGCCCGCGTTCCTGATCTCGACCGTCGACCTCGATGTCGATATCCGCGACGACCACGCGCTGGTGCGTTCGACCCTGGCGCTCGCGAGAAACCCGAAGGCTGCCGATGCGCACGCGCCCTTGGTGCTCGACGGCGAAGAGATCGAGCTCGAGTCGGTGGCGCTGGACGGCCGGGCGCTGGCGCCGGAGGAGTACGTGCTCGGCGAGGAGAGCCTTTGCATCGCCAAGGTGCCCGAGCGCTTCACGCTCGAAACCGTGTCGCGCATTCATCCAAGCCGGAACACCAGGCTCGAAGGCCTGTACGCCTCGACCAACGGTCTTTTCACGCAGTGTGAGGCGCAGGGCTTTCGCCGCATCACCTGGTTCATCGACCGGCCGGACGTGATGGCGCGCTATACCAACACCATCCACGCGGAGCGCGAACGCTATCCGGTGCTGCTCTCGAACGGCAATCTGGTCGCCGCGGGCGAGAAGGCGGGCGGGCGGCACTTCGCGACATGGAACGATCCCTTCCCCAAGCCTTGCTATCTCTTTGCCATGGTGGCGGCAAAGCTGGAGAAACTGGAAGACAGTTTCGTCACCCGCTCCGGGCGCGAGGCGAAGCTCGCGCTGTATGTCGAACCGGGCAAGCTCGACCAGTGCGGCTTCGCCATGCGCTGCCTGAAGAGCGCGATGAAGTGGGACGAGGACGTGTTCGGCCTGGAACTGGACCTCGACGGCTACATGATCGTGGCCGTAGGCGATTTCAACTCCGGCGCGATGGAAAACAAGGGCCTCAACATTTTCAACACCAAGTACGTGCTCGCCCGGCCCGACACCGCCACCGACACCGATTTCCAGAATATCGACCGCGTGGTGGCGCACGAGTATTTCCACAACTGGACCGGCGATCGCGTTACCTGCCGCGACTGGTTTCAGTTGTCGCTGAAGGAAGGCCTCACCGTGTTCCGCGACCAGGAATACGGCGCCGACAGGTACTCGCGCGCGGTGCAGCGCATCGGCGAGGTGCGCGCCCTGCGCGCGGCGCAGTTCCCCGAAGACGCGGGTCCGATGGCGCACCCGGTGCGCCCGGCCGCCTACATGGAGATCCGCAATTTCTACACCGTGACGGTGTACGAGAAGGGCGCGGAAGTGGTGCGCATGCAGCACACGCTGCTCGGGCCGCGGGCGTTTCGGGCCGGCATGAACCTGTATTTCGAACGCCACGACGGCCAGGCGGTGACCACCGATGATTTCGTGCAGGCGATGCAGGACGCAAGCGGCATCGATCTCGCCCAGTTCCGCCGCTGGTACGAACAGGCGGGCACGCCGCTAGTGGGGGCGGAGGGCAAATACGATGCGGCAGCCGGGCGCTACACCCTCACGCTGAAACAATCCTGCGCGCCCGCCCCCGGGCAGGAAACCAAACTGCCGTTCCACATTCCGTTCGCGCTGGGCCTCGTGGGGCCGGACGGAAAGGACTTGCCTTTGATACTGGAAGGCGAAGAGCGCGGTGACCAGCCCGCTGGCGGGCAGCCGGCCGAAGAAATCACGCGCGTACTCTCGCTCAAGCAAGCCGAGGAGCGATTTGTGTTTGTCAACGTGAGCGCGCCGCCGGTACCGTCGCTGCTGCGCAATTTCTCCGCGCCGGTGATCGTGAAATACGGCTACAGCGAAGCCGATCTAACGCATCTGATGGCGCATGATGCGAACGCCTTCAACCGCTGGGAGGCGGGCCAGCGGCTTGCGCTCGCACTGATTCTGCGCGGCATCCGGGCGCGCCGCGCGAGCGATCCCGCCACAGGTGGTGCTTTGACCGCGCCGCAGGGTTTCATCGACGCCTTTGCGCGGGTGCTCGCCGACGCGCCCCGCGATCCCGCATTCGGCGCCGAAGCCCTGGCGCTGCCCTCTGAAAGCTACATTGCCGAGCAGCTCGATGAAGTCGACCCGGACGCCATCCACGCGGTGCGCAACGCTCTGCGCCGCGATCTGGCGCAAGCCTTGAAGAGCGAGCTGCTCGCCACCTACCAGGCGCAGGCCGTGCCCGGCGTTTACAGCCCGGATGCGCATTCAGCGGGCAAGCGCGCGCTCAAGAATCTCTGCCTTGGCTATCTGCTGGAACTCGATGACGCCAAGACGCGCGCGCTCGCGCTCGGCCAGTTCGAACGCGCCGACAACATGACCGATGCCATGGCTGCGCTAACGGCGCTCGCCAATTGCGACTGCGTCGAGCGCGCGCAGGCGCTGGATGCGTTCTATGCCAAATGGAAGCACGAACCGCTGGTGGTGGACAAGTGGCTGGCGGTGCAGACGGGCTCGCGCCTGCCAGGGACGCTAAACGAAGTAAAGAAGCTGCTCGCGCATCCGGCATTCGATATCCGCAACCCGAACAAGGTGTATGCGCTGATCCGAGGCTTCTGCGCGAACCAGGTGCGTTTTCACGCCGCCGACGGCGGCGGCTACGCGTTCCTTGCGGACCAGGTGATCGCGATCGACGCCTTCAATCCGCAGGTCGCCGCGCGCCTGGCACGCGCCTTCGACCGCTGGAGGAAATTCGACGCCGGGCGCAGGCAGCGC